>JBOHIC010000040.1:0-4290 GCA_050725835.1 Novosphingobium sp. | reverse complement strand
GGATGCCGCGTTCGTCCTCGCGGTCCTTGGCGAGGCGTTCGATTTCCTCGTTCTGGATCGCGCGGGTACGGTCGTCGATCTCGATCCCGTGGCGGTTGAACACGCGGACCTCGACCACCGTCCCGGCGACGCCCGGCGGCAGCTTGAGCGAGGTGTCGCGCACGTCCGAAGCCTTCTCGCCGAAGATCGCGCGGAGCAGCTTCTCTTCGGGCGTCATCGGGCTCTCGCCCTTCGGCGTGATCTTGCCGACCAGGATGTCGCCCGGGTGCACTTCGGCACCGATGTAGACGATCCCCGCTTCGTCGAGGTTGCGCAGGGCTTCCTCGCCGACGTTGGGGATGTCGCGGGTGATGTCCTCTGGCCCGAGCTTGGTGTCGCGGGCCATGACCTCGAATTCCTCGATGTGGATCGAGGTGAACACGTCGTCCTTGACGATGCGCTCGGAGATCAGGATCGAATCTTCGTAGTTGTAGCCGTTCCACGGCATGAACGCGACGAGGCTGTTGCGCCCCAGCGCGAGCTCGCCGAGCTCGGTCGAGGGGCCGTCGGCGATGATGTCGCCGGTTTCGACCACGTCGCCGACCTTCACCAGCGGGCGCTGGTTGATGCAGGTGTTCTGGTTCGAGCGCTGGAACTTCTGCAGAGTGTAGATGTCGACGCCCGACTGGCCGGCCTCGATATCGCCCGCGGCGCGGATCACGATGCGGGTGGCGTCGACCTGGTCGACGATCCCGCCGCGCAGCGCGCCGATCGCCGCGCCCGAATCGCGCGCCACGGTGGCTTCCATGCCCGTCCCGACGAAGGGCGCTTCGGCCTGGACCAGCGGCACCGCCTGGCGCTGCATGTTCGAGCCCATCAGCGCACGGTTGGCGTCGTCGTTCTCGAGGAACGGGATCAGCGAAGCGGCGACCGAAACCAGCTGCTTGGGGCTGACGTCCATCAGCGTCACATGTTCGCGCGGAGCCATGACGAATTCGCCCGAATCGCGCGCCGAGATCAGTTCTTCGACGAACGAGCCGTCCTTGTTGAGCTCGGCCGAAGCCTGGGCGACAACATGCTTCTGCTCTTCCATCGCCGAAAGGTAGCGGACCTCGCCGGTTACCTTGCCGTCGATCACCTTGCGGTAGGGCGTTTCGATGAACCCGTACTTGTTGACCCGGGCGAAAGTGCTGAGCGAGTTGATCAGCCCGATGTTCGGGCCTTCGGGAGTCTCGATCGGGCAAATCCGGCCGTAGTGGGTCGGGTGCACGTCGCGCACTTCGAAGCCGGCGCGCTCGCGGGTGAGGCCGCCCGGCCCGAGCGCCGAGACGCGGCGCTTGTGGGTGACTTCGGAGAGCGGGTTGGTCTGGTCCATGAACTGCGAGAGCTGCGACGAACCGAAGAACTCGCGCACCGCGGCGACCGCGGGCTTGGCGTTGATCAGGTCGTTCGGCATCACGGTCGAGACGTCGACGCTGCTCATCCGCTCCTTGACCGCGCGCTCCATCCTGAGGAGGCCGACGCGGTACTGGTTCTCGAGCAGCTCGCCGACCGAACGCACGCGGCGGTTGCCGAGGTTGTCGATGTCGTCGACTTCGCCCTTGCCGTCCTTGAGGTTGACCAGCTCCTTGACCACCGCAAGGATATCCTCGGTGCGCAGCGTGGTGACGGTGTCCTCGGCGTCGAGCGCGAGGCGCATGTTGAGCTTGACCCGGCCGACGGCCGAAAGGTCGTAGCGGTCGCCGTCGAAGAACAGCCCGGCGAACAGCGCATCGGCGGTCTCGCGCGTCGGCGGCTCGCCCGGGCGCATCACCCGGTAGATGTCGGCCAGCGCGTGATCGCGATCGGGGGCCTTGTCGGCCTTGAGCGTGTTGCGGATCCACGGTCCGGTGTTGACGTGATCGACATCGAGCAGCTCGATCCGGTCGATCCCGGCCTTGTCGAGCGCGTCGAGGTTGTCGGGGCTAACCTCGTCGCCGGCCTCGATCCAGATCCGCCCGGTCTTCTCGTCGATCAGATCGAGCGCCGAATAGCGTCCGAAGATTTCCTCGGTCGGGATCAGCAGTTCCTTGAGCCCGTCCTTCTCGGCCTTGTTCGCGGCGCGGGGCGAAATCTTCTGCCCGGCGGGGAAGATCGCCTCGCCGGTCTTGGCGTCGACGATATCGAACGCCGGCTTCTGCCCGCGCCACTGATCGGCGGTATAGGGCAAGCGCCAGCCGCCCTCGCCGCGCTTCCAGCTGACGGTCTCGTAGAAGTGGTCGAGGATCGCCTCGTCGTCGAGCCCGAGCGCGTGGAGCAGCGCGGTGACCGGCAGCTTACGCTTGCGATCGATGCGGACGTTGACGATGTCCTTGGCGTCGAACTCGAAATCGAGCCACGAGCCGCGATAGGGGATGACCCGCGCCGCGAACAGGAACTTGCCGCTGGAGTGGGTCTTGCCGCGGTCGTGATCGAATAGCACGCCGGGCGAACGGTGCATCTGTGAAACGATTACGCGCTCGGTGCCGTTGATGATGAAAGTGCCGTTCTCGGTCATGAGCGGCATGTCGCCCATGTAGACGTCCTGCTCCTTGATATCGAGGACCGAGCGGGTCTCGGTCTCGGCGTCGACCTCGAACACGATCAGGCGCAGCGTGACTTTCATCGGCGCGGCATAAGTGATCCCGCGCTGGCGGCACTCGACGGTATCGTACTTGGGCGGCTCGAGCTCGTAGTGGACGAAATCGAGCTCGCTGGTCCCGGCGAAATCGCGGATCGGGAAGACCGAGCGCAGCGTCTTTTCGAGCCCCGAGACATAGCCGGTGGCGGGATCGGAGCGGAGGAACTGCTCGTACGATTCGCGCTGGACCTCGATCAGGTTGGGCATCTGCACAACCTCGTGGATATCGCCGAAGATCTTGCGGATGCGCTTCTTGGCCGAAGAGCGGGTGGCGGCGGCTGCCGCGGGCTTGGTCTTGGTCGCCATGAGGGAGTTTTGCCTCTTTGCTCAAAAATTCGTGCCGCACGGAGCGTGCCCACCGCGACGCAAAAAGGCCGCAGGGCGCATGGCTCCCTTCGAAGCCGGCCCGCAGCCTTCGCGTCAGATGGATGACCCGCCGCTTCCTTCCGTGGCCGGTCCCCGCGCATGGACCCGCCTTGCTCGAAGCGCCGAGCGAGGCGCGCATATAGGTAGGCGGGGGCGGCCTGTCAAATCGCGGCGCGCGGTCGATTTCCGTTAACCACGAATTAGGCGTCGATGCGCTATTGCGCCGGCTTCACCAGCAGGTGGTCGCCGCCATGCAGATACTGACCGCAGAGCTTACCGAGTCCAGCGAGCAGCAACCGCGCCGCGGCGAGCGGCGCGAAATGCAGGCCGCCGCGCAGTGTCGCCGCGGGACCATGCGCGAAACCGTCGAAGTGCTCGACCTGTCCTACACCGGGGCGCGGGTGCGGGCGATGGCGCCGCTTCGGGTGGGGCACACGGTATTCCTGCGGATCGGCCACATCCAGCCGGTCGAGGCGCAGATCATGTGGACCCGCGGGTGCGATTCGGGCTGCGAATTCGCCCATCCGCTGCACCCAGCCGTGTTCGAGACGCTCGGCCAGCACAGCTGATCGAAGCGCCGGAGACCGAGCCTCGCCTGTTCAGAACACTCCCGGGATCAGCCGCCAGCGGACCTGCTCGGCATAGGCGCGATAGGCCGGGTCGTCGCCGAGCAGACGTTCTTCCGCCTGCAGCCGCAGGATTTGCGCCCACCAGCCGATGCCGTAGATCAGCACGTTGAACGCCGCCGGCATCAGCGCGAGCAGCCCGATGTGGACCACCAGGTAGCCAGCATACATCGGGTGGCGCACGAATTTGTAAGGTCCCGAGACCTTGACCCCGCGATTGGCCGCGGCGATCCCGAACGAGCGGCGCAGCACCAGCTTGGCCCAGGCCTGGAAGCAGTTGCCGAGGAGCATCAGCGCGACGCCGATCTTCACCAGCACGGTCGAGTTGCTTTCGGCGGCGACGATCAAGAGCGGGGCGGCAGTCGCGGTGACCGCCAGCAGCCAGTCGCCGAGCCGCTGGGTGATCGCCTGGGTTGGGCGGCGGATCAGTACGAAGATCACTACCGCCGTCTCCGACAGCAGTGCGAGCGGGGCGAGGGGATTGGCCGAATGGAACACCCGCCACGCCATCCACGCCCACAGCACAACGATGGTGACCTGCTCGGCGCGGTCGAGCACCGCGGCGGGAATGCGGAAACGCGGGGCGGCCTGGGCGGAGGTGGTCATCGCTGCGGCTTCGCAGGATATGCTTAACATCGAGTTGCCGCGCTTTTCCTTGAC
>JBOHIC010000039.1:0-8816 GCA_050725835.1 Novosphingobium sp. | reverse complement strand
GCGGCGACCGTGGCCCGCGCCGCGACGACCGCGGTCCGCGCGAAGACCGCGGCCCGCGTCCCGAGCGCGACGACGGCCCGGCCCCCGCGCACATGCCGGCGTTCCTCAAGGACGACTGAGCCGGGTTCCAAACCGACAACCGGAAGGGCCGCGCGCAAGCGCGGCCCTTTTCGTTTGGCGGGGAACGACTTACACTGCCCCGCATCGCACGAGTGAACAGCCGCGTCGCGGCGCTCGGCGGTGGGGATCGGCGGTGTTGACCTTCGGCGAGCGGCGCTGGCCGGTTTATGCGGCCGCCACGGGCATCGCGCTCGGCGGGCTGGGCTTGCGCTTCGCGGTCGAGCCGGCGCTCAAGGGCGGCTACCCGTTCATCACCTTTTTCCCCGCAGTGGCGCTCGCCGCTTACCTGCTCGGCCCGCGCCCGGCGTTCCTGACTCTGGCGCTCGGCGCAGTCACCGCGTGGTATTTCTTCATCACCCCGCAGAGTACCTACGTGTTCGATCTTCAAGTGCTGGTCGCGCTGCTGCTGTTCGTGGTGTTTTCGCTGATCGTCATCAGGATCACCGATGCGCTGCAGACCGCCAATCGCGACCTGGCGGTCGAGCGCGAGGCCAACCGGGTGCTCGCGCTCAACCGCGAGACGCTGTTCCTCGAGTTGCAGCACCGGGTCGGCAACAACCTCCAGGTGGTCAGCTCGATGCTCGCCCTGCAGCGGCGCGGGCTGGCCGACCCGCAGGCGCGCGCAGCGATCGACGACGCCTCGCGCCGGGTCGGGCTGATCGGCCGGGTTCAGCGCCATCTTTACGACCCCGACGGCGCGGCTTTGGGGCTGCAAGGCTTCCTCGATCGCCTTGCCGCCGACGTCCTCGCCACATCGGGCCGCGACGACGTTCGCGTCACGGTCGCCTTGGATCGCCCGCTCGAGCTCAAGCCGGTGCTGTCGATCTCGGTGGCGCTGATCGTCGCCGAGCTGGTGTACAACGCGATCGAGCATGGCCTTGGCAGCCGCGCGGGCGAAATTCGGCTGACGGTCGCGCAGGGCGACGACATCGTCATCGCGGTCGCCGACGATGGCGACGCGCTCCCGCCCTGCTTCAAGCTCGCCGACGGGAACAACCTCGGCCTGCGCCTGGCGGGCGCGCTGGCGCAGTCGCACGGCGGCGCGCTGAGGATAGCAGGCGCCGACGGCTGGACCACCGCACGGCTCGTTTTGCCGCTTGCCGTGGCCGCGGGCTGAGGCATGATCGGGTTGGGCGGCAGGCCCGGAAGGGAGAGCGCGATGCGGCGGATGGCGCGGGTGGCGGCGACGGGGGCGGCGCTGTTCGGGATGGTCGGGGTGGCCCAGGCCTGCGCCGACGGCGGGTGCTACGCGGCGTGGAAGCTCGCCAGCCGCGACCTCAGCTGCGAGGGTCAGGCGGCGCTGCAACCGGGCAACGACAGCCGCATAAACCTGCTGATGCTGCTCGCCGACCGGACCGGGCGCGGGCCGGTCTCGATCCCCGGCCCGGCCGATTACAACGTCGGCGAGGGTGCGACTTTCTTTTCCTGGCCGATGCTGCGCGACGGATTCTACCCGCAGCCCGAGAAGGACGAGGCAGGGTACTATGGCGAATCCTCGCGCTGTGACAGCCTCGCCGCGGGGGCAGCGGCATTCGCGGCGGCGCTCGGTGCGGAAAGCGTCCCGGCGGGCGAGCGCGGCGCGCTGATCGCGGCGCGCGGGCGGCTCGAAGCGGTCTGCGGCGGGCGTTCGGACAAGCGCCGGTTCTATGGGGCCGAACCCCCGTCGCCCGCTGCGCCAGCCGACTGGCCGGCGATTCCTAGCGCCAAGGGCCGCCCGTTCCTCGCCTATCTCCAGGCTGCCGAGGCGTTCTACCGCGGCGACTGGGCCGCGGCGCGCAGCGGTTTCGCCGCGCTGGCGGGCGGCAGCGGCTGGGTCGCGGACACCGCGGGCTACATGACCGCGCGGGTCGAGCTGAACGCCGCGGTCGCCCCGGCGCTGAGCGAATACGGCTCGTTCGACCGCGACAAGGTCGATCTCGCCGCGGTCGCGCGCGGGGGAAGGGCGCTCGAAGCCTATTTCAAGGCCCGCCCGCAGGGTCGCTACGCCGCTTCGGCGCGCGGGCTGGTGCGGCGCACCCAGTGGCTCGCGGGAGACTTCGGCGGGCTCGGGCGCGAATATGCCCGGCAGCTCGCCGCCGCGAAAATCGAGGACGAGGCGACCGCGCGGCTGATCGAGGAGATCGACGCCAAGTTTCTGCTCGAGGCCGGCGCGGCGACGCCGATCGACGATCCGCTGCTGCTCGCCGCGTCCGACCTTATGGCGATGCGCGAGAACGACTGGACGTTCAGTGGCGGCGGCCAGCGGGCCAAGCTCAGCGCCGCCGCTCTCGCCGGGCAGCAGGGCAAGTTCGCGGCCCAGCCCGCGCTATTCTCGCTGCTCCAGGCCAACCACGCCTTTTACGTCGCGCGCGACATGAAGCGGGTGCTCCAGCTGGTCCCCGACGATGCCCGCCAGCCGGCTTACGGCGCGGTCGCGTTCAGCCGGCAGTACCTGCGCGGGATGGCGCTCGCTGCGCTGGGGGACCGCAACGAGGCGGGGTTCTGGCTCGAGCTGCTCGGCGGCGCCAAGGCCGCGTGGCAGCGCCCGCTGGTCGAGCTTGGCCTCGCGATCAACTACGAGCGCAACGCCAGGCTGCCGCTGGTGTTCGCCAAGGACTCGCCGATCCGCGACGAGACCATCCGCCGCGTCCTGTTGACCCGCTCGGCCGGTCCGGCACTGCTCCGCCAGCACGCGGCCAACACCTCGGCTGCGAGGGTCGAGCGCGAATTGGCGCTGCACACCCTGCTTGAAAAGCAGGTCACTCGCGGAATGTACGGCGCTTTCGTGAGCGATAGCGCGCTGCTTTCAGCGCTCGGCTCGGCCCGGCCGCGCGCGGCGGACGATTACAGCCCGGATTGGCTCGGCATATTCCGCGCTCCGCGGCTCTCCGACGGTTATCCCTGCGCCCCGCTCACGCAAACCGTTCGCGCCCTCTCGGCCAATCCGCGCGATACCAAGGCGCGGCTGTGCCTGGGCGATTTCTTCCGGCTGGGCGGGCTCGACCGGATCGACGGATACGAACCCGAGCGCGATCCCGACACGCTCGGCGACATCGCCAACGGCTTTCCCCAACCGCTGCTCGCGCGCGGGGTGTTCTACGCCGAGATCGTCGCCGATCCCAAGACCGCGCCGAGCGACCGCGCCTATGCGCTCTACCGCGCGGTGATGTGCTACGCGCCGAGCGGGAACAACGACTGCGGCGGGGCAGGCTATCCCGAAAGCCAGCGCCGCGCCTGGTTCCAGCAGCTCAAGCGCGACTACCCCAAGAGCCCCTGGGCGCAGAAGCTCAAGGCCTATTGGTAGTGGTCCGGCTGGCGCTGGCCATCCTGCTGGCGCTCGCAGCCTGCGGCCCGGCGGGGGACGAGCCGCGGGTCGATCCGGCGCGCTACGACAGTTTCTTCCTCTGGGCCGGGGTCGAACCGCCGGCCTATTTTGCCCGCGCCAAGACCGTGTACCTGCTCGCCGGCGAGGTTCGCGCCGGGGGGCGACCGCGGCTGGTTTCGCTGCGCGCCACCCCGAGCCATGCCAAGCCTGCGCTATGGCTGGTGATCCGCGCCGAGCGGCTCGACTGGGACGACGCGCTGCACAGCCGGATCGGCCGCACGCTCGCCCGCTGGCGCGCGGCCGGCAACCGGGTCGAAGGCGTCCAGGTCGATTTCGACGCGCGCACCAAAGGCCTGGCAGGCTACGCCGCCTTCCTCGCCGATCTGCGTCGGCGCTTACCGCGAGACACCAAGCTCTCGGTCACCGGGCTGATGGATTGGGGCGCGAACGGAGATCCGGCGTCGCTGGCTTCGCTCGTCGGTGTCGTCGACGAGGTGGTCGTCCAGACTTACCAGGGCCGCACCACGATTCCCGGCTACGAGCGCTACTTCGAACGTCTCGCCCGGCTGCCGGTGCCGCACAAGGTGGCGCTTGTCGAAGGCGGCGAGTGGACCGAGCCGCCCGCGCTGGCGCGCGATCCGCGGTTCAGAGGCTACGTCGTCTTCCTGCTCGCGCCGAAACGGCCTTAGCGCACGCTCTATCGGACTCTGGGTCCGCCGAACGGCAGCGGCGGGGGAGGCCTTCTGTGACCCCTGGGCAGCTGCGCCTGGTAGGCGCGGCCGCAGTGCTGGACGCAGTAGGGGAAGCCCGGGTTCACCTTTTCGCCGCAGAAATGGAAGTCGGGTTCGCCGGGGTGGCCCATCGGCCAGCGGCAGATGCGGTCGTTGAGGTCGAGCAGCCCGGTCTTGTCGGCGATCTCGGCGCTCGGCTTGGCCGGGACCAGGCGGCGCGGCGGGGCGGGCGGGATCGGGGCCTGCTGGTCGCCCGGACCCTGGCGGAGGAACCCGCCCGGGCCGACCGAGACGATCCGCGGTTGCGGCTCGCCGCTCGGCGTGGTGGCAGCAGGCGCGGCAGGACGCGGGGCGGCGGCAGGGGCCGGACGCGGCGCGGGCCGCGCGGCGGGTTCGGCCGGCTTGGCCTTGGGCGCGGGCGGCGGGGCCGCTTCCTTTTCGTTGGGCTTGACCGGCGAGGGCCGCGCCTTGAGCCCGAGCCGGTGGGCCTTGCCGATCACCGCGTTGCGGCTGACCCCGCCGAGCTCGTCGGCGATCTGGCTGGCGGTAGCGCCGCCTTCCCACATCTTGGTAAGCCGTTCGATGCGTTCGTCGGTCCAGCTCATGCTCTATCCTGTTCCTTCAAGCCCTGCCGGACCATTGCTTGCCTTCGGCGCGGCCTGCCGATAGTCGCCGCGCCATGGCCGATCAATCCCCAACCGCGGCGAGCGCAAACGCCCCACGGCGCAGCTTTCCGGAGCAGGGAGTGCCCGTGATCCACCGCGTCAACGGTCTCGGGCTGTGGACCCTCTATATGAAGGAGGTGCGCCGCTTCTTCAAGGTCCAGACCCAGACGATCTGGGCCCCGGCGGTGACCACGCTGCTTTATCTGATGATCTTCACCGTCGCGCTCGGCGGGGGCGGCAACGGCGGCGCGCGGATCGTGCTCGGAGTGCCTTTCGCCGATTTTGTCGCCCCCGGGCTGATCGTGATGGGGATGATCAACAACGCCTTCGCCAATTCGAGCTTCACTTTCCTTGCGGGCAAGATCCAGGGGACGATCGTCGATTACCTGATGCCGCCGCTCTCGACCGGCGAGCTGATGCTGGGCACGATCGGCGCGGCGGTGACCCGGGCGATCTGCGTTGGGCTGGCGGTGAGCCTGGCGATGGCGTTATGGCCCGGGGTGCACCTGCGCGTCGCGCACCCGTGGGCGGTGGCCTGGTTCGGGCTGATGGGCTCGGTCCTGCTCGGCACCATCGGCCTGGCGACCTCGCTGTGGGCGGAGAAATTCGATCACGCCGCGGCGGTGACCAACTTCGTGATCACCCCGCTGACGATGCTCTCGGGCACTTTCTACGTGATCCACAACCTCGCCCCGGCCTTCCAGTCGATTAGCCGAGCCAACCCGTTCTTCTACGTCATCTCGGGCTTCCGCTTCGGCTTCCTCGGCCGCAGCGACATCGGCAGCAGCAACGCCGACGTGTTCGCCGGGGCGGTCGGGCTGGGGTTGCTCAATGTCGCCCTGCTCGCAGCGCTCTACGCGCTGCTCAGGAGCGGGTGGAAGCTCAAGAGCTGAATTAGTGCGTCATGCTCCGGCGCATCCGGTAGCGGCCGTTCTTGAAATCGTCGAACAGCTCCTCGACGCTCGGGTGATCGACCGGGCCGCTCTCGCCGTCGGGTGAGAGGTTCTGCTGGCTGACGTAGGCGACGTAGCTCGAATCGCCGTTCTCGGCGAGCAGGTGGTAGAACGGCTGGTCGCGGTGCGGGCGGACCTCGGCGGGGATCGCCTCATACCATTCCTCGCTGTTGGCGAAGACCGGGTCGATGTCGAAGATCACCCCGCGGAAGTCGAACATGCGGTGGCGGACGACGTCGCCGATCGCGAAGCGCGCGCTGGTGCGCCGCGGCGCGGTGACGTCCTTGCCGGCCTGGGGAGAGAAGAAGCTCGCGCGGTCCATGGCGCGAATATAGGCAGCGCCGCGCTCAGCGACAACCGAAAGCGCCGCCGCGTCCCCCGAAATGCGCCGAATCGCGTGGCGGTGGGGCTTGGCAAGCCGCGCGCCTTGGGCTAACCGCGCGCTTCCCCGACCGGGCCGGCCCCTTGCGGCAGGCCAGTGACGCTTCGCGGAGAGGTGGCAGAGAGGTCGATCGCGCCGCACTCGAAATGCGGTTTACGGGCAACCGTAACGTGGGTTCGAATCCCACCCTCTCCGCCAGGCGACCCTGCCAATATCGCGCTTGTCGCTGCAGCGATCCGCCCCTAGTCGCAGCCCATGCAGTTCGACGTGGTCATCGTGGGCGCGGGGCAGGGCGGGGCGATGGCGGGAATCGCGCTTCGCCAGCAGGGCTTCGCCGGGACCATCGCGCTGGTTGGGCGCGAGGCCGAGCCGCCCTATGAGCGCCCGCCGCTGTCGAAGGAATACCTGCTCGGCGACAAGCCGTTCGAGCGCCTGCTGATCCGTCCGCAAGCGTTCTGGGCCGAGCGCGAGATCGAGCTGATCCTGAACGCCGAGGCGACCGAAGTCGATCCGGCGGCGCAGACGGTGACGCTGCGCGACGGACGCAGAATCGGTTATGGCGACTTGGTTTGGGCCACCGGCGGCGATCCGCGCCCGCTCGATTGCCCCGGAGTGCAGCTTGCAGGGGTCCACGCGGTGCGCGACCGCGCGGACATCGACCGGATCCTCGCGGAGCTTCCCGGCGTCGCGACGGTAGCGGTGGTCGGCGGCGGCTACATCGGACTCGAGGCGGCTTCGGCGCTGCGCAAGCTCGGCAAGGAGGTTGTGCTGATCGAGGTGCTGCCGCGCGTGCTGGCGCGGGTCGCGGGCGAGGAGCTTTCGGTGTTCTTCGAGGCCGAGCACCGCGCCCAAGGGGTAGATCTGCGCACGGGCGTGGGGGTCACCGCGATCGAGGGCGAGGACCGCGTGACCGGTATGCGGTTGACCGACGGGAGCCTGGTCACGGCGCAAATGGTGATTGTCGGGATCGGGATCGTCGCCGCGGTCGCCCCGCTGCTCGCTGCGGGCGCGGCGGGGGGCAACGGGGTCGACGTCGATGCCGAATGCCGCACCAGCCTGCCCCATGCCTACGCCATCGGCGACTGCGCCGCGCACGCCAACGCCTTTGCCCGCGGCGCGGTGATCCGGCTCGAATCGGTGCAGAACGCGACGGACCAAGCGACTTGCGCTGCGCGCGCGATCCGCGGCGAGCCGCAGCCCTACCACGCGGTGCCGTGGTTCTGGTCGAACCAGTACGACCTCCGCCTGCAGACCGTTGGGCTCTCGGCAGGGCACGACGCCACGGTGCTGCGCGGCGACCCGGCGAACCGCAGCTTCACCGTCGCCTACTTGCGCGAAGGCAAGCTGATCGCGCTCGACTGCGTGAACTGCGTCAAGGACTATGCCCAGGGGCGCAAGCTGATCGAGGCTGGGGTGAGCATCGCCCCGGAGGAGCTGGCCGACACTGGCCGGGCGCTCAAAGAGTTCGTTCCGCTTTAAGGACCGACCCTGCGCAGGGGCGACAGGCTTTGGAGGGCAGCGAGCTTAGAGGCAGGGAGTTCGGTCGACCGAAGTCCCGCTCCCAACCCGCCCACAAGCAAATGGGGCCGGCATTGCTGCCGACCCCATGGTGCCTGCGTCCATTCCGGACGATGGGGCGATTGCCGTTCCGTTCCGGTTGCGGCGACATGGCCACTGTGATGCTGTGAACATCCCTAGCGCCGAGGCACTGGGGGTGCTGCGCATCGCGATGCTCATCGCATCGGGCCGCGATCATCCCGGGCCGAGGCCCGCTGCGATCGTATCGTCATCAACCATCGGGCTGCTCTTGAGAGCCGACAGTCACCGTCCAGCCTGAACGCTGGCGTCCGGTCCCGTCAGGCGGTCGGGTCCGGTCCGAAGACCTTCTCCTTCCACCTGGCGGTTCCGATGCCGGTCTCGCCGGTTCCCTCCCGCGGTCCTTCAAATCCTCCGCCGAAGCGGTCTCTCATCGGGCGCGTTCGGGTCGTCCGAAACCGACCAACCTGCCGCGTGCCGCTCGCTGCATCTGCGGTTCGCCAGATTCCGTCCGAAGACTTCCTGAGGCGCGTTTTCCGACACTGCTGCGGGCTCGCTTTAGGTACCGACGGGTGTGTTTTCCTCTTCGATATCAGGGGTTTCCCCCTTCAATCTCCGATCCGGTTTCCCCGTCGGCAAGTGAAAGCTGCGCCTCGAAACCGAGTCGCGCAAGAAGAATCTGTGGAAGTTTTCCACAACTCGTCGCATTCGCCGTGGACAACTTTTCGTCGCCCCATCAGGGGCCAAGATTCTGCGCTGGCGAGGCCGCGCGGATTCGCTCGCTTCAGCCCCGATCGCGCTGCGCCAGGAGGCGCAAGCGGAGCGCGTTGAGCTTGATGAACCCCGCCGCGTCCTTCTGGTCGTAGGCCCCGGCGTCGTCCTCGAAAGTCACGTGGCGTTCCGAATAGAGGCTGCTCGGCGACTTGCGTCCGACCACGCTCGCCTGACCCTTGTAGA
The DNA here is from genome assembly GCA_050725835.1 of Novosphingobium sp. Taxonomy (GTDB): domain Bacteria; phylum Pseudomonadota; class Alphaproteobacteria; order Sphingomonadales; family Sphingomonadaceae; genus Novosphingobium. The sequence goes on along the minus strand of JBOHIC010000039.1, from coordinate 168 downwards.
GCTTGAGCCGCACGGTGCCGCTGACCTTTTCCTGGCTCAGGTCGATCGCCGCCTGGAGCATCTCGCGCTCGGGGGCGAACCAGAAGCCGTTGTAGATGAGCTCGGCGTATTTGGGCATGAGCTCGTCTTTGAGGTGCGCCGCGCCGCGATCGAGCGTGATGCTTTCGA
>JBOHIC010000038.1:0-8922 GCA_050725835.1 Novosphingobium sp. | reverse complement strand
CCGGCATCGGGCGCGGGCTGGCCGTTGATCAGGATCGTCGGCTGGTCGTCGCCGTTCTCCGCGCGGATTTGCGCCAGCAGCTCGCCGACCGTGCTCGCGCCGTAGGACGCCACGCGATCCTCGTCATAGGTCTGCTCGATCGGCGCGTCCTTGAGCGAGGCGATGATCGCGCGGTCGCCGATGACGATGATCTGGCGCTGTTCTTCGGGGCCGGGCTTGGGCTCCGCCGGCTTTGACTCGGTGGCTGTCGGACTCTCCTGAGCGACCGCCGCACCGGGCGCGGCAAGCGCCAGCGCGATCGTCGAACAAGCCGAAAGCCAAGAGTGGTCGCTGGTCATAATCCGCCCAAAAAGAAGAACGCCCCGCCGAGGTGATACCCGGCGAGGCGCGCTTCGTCCAATCGGTTACGTGGCTTAGATGGCCGGAACCGAAATGTAGGTGCCGTTGCTGGTTTGCGACCCGCCGCCCCACGGCGCGACGTTGAACCAGGCGGTGGTGCACTTGGTGCCGGTGTAGCCGTTGTGGTTGGCCCAGGCGCCCGGGACGCCGCCCTTGACCGTCTTGCTCGGCGAGATGCAGACCACGACCTTGCCCGCGAGCCAGTTGCCGACCTGGGTGAACGGCCCGCCGTTGCTCTCATGGCCGCTACCTTGGGCGGTGTTGGTCTCGTCGATCGTGTGCGAGGTCTTGAGGTCGGGACGCGGGGTCAGATTGGCGTCGGTTTCCCAATGTTCGGGCACCGCATCGACAGCGTCGCCGGTCTTGATGAACTTGCACTGCTCGGTGTCCTCACCCCAAAACGGCAGACTGTCGCCGGTGTTGTTGTGCGCAAGGCACGAGGCTTGCGGCTGCCCGACGTCTTCGCAGGTTCCGCTGTTGTCGTTGCCCTGGCCGTGGCCGAAATCGCAGTTGATGTAATAACCCTGCACCTTGTGTCCCGGGACTGCCGGGAAATAGGTCTCGGTCGCCTGGCTGGGCAGGCAGTCGTAGCTGAACGTCGTCACCGTATCGAAGTTGGCGGTGAAATCGAACTCGCTGTTCGGCCAATGCTTGTTCGTGGCGACCTGATCGCCGAACATGTTGACACTGCCGCCGGTGCGGAACGGATTGCCGACGATCTGGACGTTCGAATAGGTCGGGGTTCCGGTGCCGAAGCGCGAACCCGGGGTTTCCACGCGCGATCCGGGAACTTCGGTCGGCGCCCCGTCGACCGAACCGGTCACGGTGACGTCGGTCGACCACACCGGGGTGCCGTCGTGGAGATAGGCCTGCGCGGGCAGGTCGGCGGTGCACTGCGTGGTCATCGCCCCGTCGGTGGTCCCGCTGGGTGTGATCGCGTAGGCGGACATCGCCGCGAACGGAGAGACAGACGCGGTGCAAAGCGCGACGATGGCGATAATCCGAGTCTTATGCATAACCCTGTATCCCTTGTGTGCTGGCCCACCCATTGCGATGGCGTGGGCCGGAGTTGCGAGGAGTCGATCCACTCCGAGTCGCGACCTAGAGTGCGGTTAATAGCCCGTTAAACACGATGAATCGAGTCAATTTCCCGCTGCATCCCGCGATGGGACCGAGCCGAATTGAAATGTTAATGCGTTGAACTTTTTGAACTTGTAGGAACGCGACAGCGCTGCGCGCTGCGCGCTTGACAAATCGCGCGGCAACGTCCGCAAATGCGCCGGAATCACGCCGCTGGAGTTGCGAACATGGCCGACCACCCGACCTCCGCCGCCAATCCCTGGGCCTGGCTCGGCAAGCTACTGGTGGCGCTCGTGGCGCTTTATGCGGTGTGGTGGCTGCTGGTGAAGCCCGCGCCGTTCGACCTGCCCGCCGAAGGTACCGAAGTTCCCCCCGCCGCCGAGGGCTGAGCGCTCGCCTCAGCGCAGCGAGACGACGTTGTCGCTGACCCTGGGATCGCGGCGGTCGCCGCGGTACTGGCTGGCCATCGGCTCGTCCGCCACCTCGACGCTCTCCGCCCGGCCGAAGCCGTTGAACGCGGTCTTCATCGCCGCGCCATAAGCGCCGAGCATGCCGATCTCGATCCAGTCGCCCGCGGCGATGTCTTCGGGCAACGAAAACGGGCCCTGCATGTAGTCGGCATCGTCGCAGGTCGGGCCGTAGAAGGCGAAGTCCTGCAGCACCGGGCCGGCGTCCTCGCCCAGCGCGCACACCGGGAAGCGCCAGCCGACATGGGCGGCGTCGTAGAGCGCGCCATAGGCGCCGTCGTTGATGTAGAGTTCGCTACCGCGGCGGCGTTCGACCCGCACGATCATCGAGTTGTATTCGGCGCAGAGCGCCCGGCCGGGCTCGCACCACAGCTCGGACGAATAGGAGATCGGCAGCGATTCCGAGGCGCGGTAGATCGCCCCGAAGAAGTCCTCGAGCGGCGGCGGCTCCATCCCCGGGTAGATCGAAGGGAAACCACCGCCCACGTCGATGATATCGACCGTGACCGCGGCATCGACAATCGCCGCGCGGACCCGCTCCATCGCCTGGACATAGGCGAACGGGGTCATCGCCTGCGACCCGACATGGAAGCAGATGCCGAGCGCGTCGGCGACCTGGCGGGTGGCCTGGAGCAGCGGTGCGGCGTCGGCGAGGTCGATCCCGAACTTCGAGGCGAGGCTGAGCTCGGCGAATTCGGACGAGACGCGCAGGCGCACGCAAAGCGAGAGGTCTTCCGCGCCAGCGGTGGCGGAAACGATCTTGTCGAGCTCGTCCTGGGTATCGAGGCTGAACACCCGCACGCCGTGCTGGCCATAAGCCTCGGCAATCGCGCTGGCGGTCTTGACCGGGTGCATGAAGCACAGCGTGGCTTCGGGCAGCGTCGCGCGGACCAGCCGCACCTCGGCGATCGAGGCGACGTCGTAATGGGTGATGCCCGAATCCCACAGCACCCGCAGCAGCTCGGGCGAAGGGTTGGCCTTGACCGCATAGAGCGACTGCCCCGGGAACTTCTCGACGAAGAACCGGGCGGCGCGGGCGGCGGCCTGCGGGCGATTGAGGATGACCGGTTCGTCGGGCGCGAGCGCGCGAACTACGGACAGTGCGTCGGGATGCTGGTGCAACTCAAGGGACCCCCAATAGGCCTTTCGGCCAAGCTACGGAACAAAGCTGCCTTGCGGTTTGGAAGTCCCCATGGGGCAGCGGGGGGTGCCTATAAATCGTCGCGGCTGAACTGCAAGTGAAAACCGGACCCTTAAGGCGAAGCGCGCTCAGCCCGCCATCAGGTGTTCGGCCATGGCGCGATAAGCAGGCAGCGTCGTCGGATCGTGCGCCACCCCGGCGGCGACGGGGTGCGAGCCGAAGCGGGCGATCACCATTTCGGCGGCGGGATCGACATAGATCCCCTGCCCGTGGATCCCGCGCGCGGCGAAAGCGCCGTGGTTGCCAGGCATGCCCCACCATTGGCTACGGTACCAGCAGTCCGGCAGATAGGCGTATCCGGCCTTGGCGAAGCCCTCGCGGCACGCCCCGGCCTTGACCGAGGCGACCGCCGCGGCGGCGATCGCCTGGCCGCCGTTGCCCTGCCCGTCGAGGCGCATCGCCTCGCCGAACCGCGCCATGTCGCGCAGAACCGGGTTGAGCCCGCCGCCCGCGAAAGCCATGCCGGTGCCGTCGATCAGGAAATCGGCGTCCTGTTCCATCCCGAGCGGCCGCCAGATGCGCTCGGAAAGGATATCCGCGAGCCGTTTGCCCTCAGCGCGCGCGACGATCCAGCCGAGCACTTCGGTGTTGCAGGTGCGGTACGTGAAGCGCTCGCCGTGTTCGCCCGCCTTGGCCACGGTCGGGAGGAAGCCATAGACATCGCCCGGCCCGGCGTAGCCCGCCGGCCTCGGGGTCAGCCCAAGCGCGTGACTGAACGCGCCGATGCCCGAGCCGGGGTCGGTATAGTCCTCGGAGAAATCGAGCGCCGTGGTCATGTCCATGACCTGGCGCAGCGTCGCATCGGCAAACCCGCTGCCGGCCAGCTCCGGAATCAGCTCGGCGACCGGCGCGGCCGGATCGAGCCGGCGTTCCGCCACGAGCATCTCGGCGATCGTCCCGACGAAGCTCTTGGTCACCGAAAAAGCGATGTGCGGCGTGTCGCGGCGGGTGACCCCACGATAGCGCTCATAGACCACCCGTCCGCGATACAGGACCAGGATCGCGTCGGTGAAATTGGCGTCGAGCGACTGCTGCCAGCTCAGTTCGCGGCCATCGTCGAGCGCAGCGAAGCGCAGTCCATCGAGATCGTCACGCGGCGCTTCGGGCAGCGCCCACACCCGCGCGCCGCGCGCCACCCGCGCTGTCGGCAAGAACTCGCGCATGTGCGAGAAGGCAAAGCGGTGAGTGGGAAAGCGCATGTGCCCGGCCTCGGCCCAGGCGATGCGTTTGTCGGCGGGCGGCGGCAGCCCTTCCATCCACCCCATGACCAGCGGATCGCTGGTCAGGGCATCGAGTTCGCGCTCCACGATCAGAACTGGACGTTGGGGACCGCGCCGACGGTTGCGCGCTCGTCGGCGGCGAGCTGGTGGAACTCGAACGGCTGGAACCCGAGCGGCGCGGCGAACAGCACCGCGGGGAAGCTTTCGCGCGCGGTGTTGTAGTTGGCGCTGGCGGCGTTGAGCGCACGGCGCGCGGCGGCGAGCTTGTCCTCGACGTCGGCGAGTTCGCCCTGCAAGGCCTGGAAATTGGCGCTGGCCTTGAGTTCGGGATAGGCCTCACCCAGCGCGAGAAGGTTCTTCATCGCCCCGGCAAGCTGCGCCTCGCTATCGGCGCCAGGCGCGGTTTCGGCGCGGTTGCGCGCGGCGATGACTTGCTCGAAGGTGGCCTGCTCGTGGCTGGCGTAGCCCTTGACGGTGGAGACCAGGTTGGGAATCAGGTCGTGCCGCTGGCGCAGCTGCGCATCGATATCCGCCATTCCCTGCCGGCACTTCTGGCGCAGGCCGACGAGGCGGTTATAGATGCCGACGCCGACGAACAGCACGAGCGCGATCAGGCCGATGCCGACAAGCATTTCCATGGCAGTTTTCCCTCTCGAACGCGGCGGTCGCGCTCATGGCTATCACCTCGCCGGGCGGAGGCAAGCGCGTTCTGGGCGCGTGCCAGCACGATGATCGAGCGGCCCGACGCCGACGCGCTGATGGCCGGGCCGCTGGGCGAATGGCTCACCGCGCAGAACGGCGAACGCGCCGCGGTCAAGGCCAAGGTCAGCCGGCTTCGCAAGCTTGCGGTGGGAGCGGGGATCGCAGTGTTCGCGGTGCTCGCCATCCTGTGGGACGCCGAGGCCGCGCTCAAGCTCGGCGCGGTGGTCGGCTTCGGCGGCTTCGCCCTCGCCGAGTTGGCCAAGCGGCCGATGCTCGACAAGCTCAAGGGCGGGATCAACGGCGCAATCGCCAAGGCGCTGGGGCTCGAATACAGCGTGACGGTCGAGCCGGGCGAGACATTCGAGCGCGCCAAGACCTTCGAGATGCTCCCCAGTTACGACGATTCGAAATTCTCCGACCTGTGGTGGGGGCTGGTTGGCGGGCGGCCCTTCACGATGCACGAGGCGCGGCTGACCGAGCAGCAAGGCTCGGGCAAGAGCCGCCGCACCGTGGTGGTGTTCGAGGGCAGCATCATGTCGCTTGGGTTCAACCGCCGCTTCCTCGGCACCACCGTGCTCGAACCCGACAACCGCCGGCGCAAGTGGCTGGTCGGCGCGGAGAAGGAAAGCTGCACCATCGGAGGAGAGGAGCTGCAGCGCATCGACATGGCCGATCCGCGGTTCGAGGAGCGCTTTACGGTGTGGTCGAACGACCAGGTCGAATCGCGCTACCTGGTCCACCCGGAATATCTCGAGCGGCTGCTCGCAGTCGAGACAGCTTTCGCCGGGCAAGACATCCGCGCGCTGTTCCACGGCGGCGACCTGCTGATTGCGCTCAAGACCGGCGACCTGTTCGAAAGCGGCTCGCTCGACGCCGACGACGACCGCACCCTCTTGGCGCAGACGATTACGCAGTTCGGCTCGCTCGCCGACCTTGCCCTAGCCTTGCAGGAGCGCGAGCGTGCCGGCTTCGGCTCGGGCTGATGCGCTAGTTCTTGTTCGCCGGAGCCGGCGAAGGCGGAGCGAAGTCGTTCAAAGCGTTCGTCTGCCCGTCCATCAGCAGCCGGATATTGTGCCGCAGGTTGAGCCAGGTGACCCCGCCCTTGAGATAGACGAAGCGGGTGAAACCGAGGGTCTTGCCTTCCTTGTCCCACCAGGTGCCGATTGCCGCCTCGTTGTAGTTGGCGGTGTTGACGGCTTCGAGCGTGACGCTCGCATCCTCGTCGTAGCGCACCTGCATCAGGATGCTTTCGCACCCGGTGCGGCTGCCTTCGGGGCAATCGGCCGCGATCATGTTATAGGTCAGCCCGCCGGGCACTTTGCCCTCGACGCTGGGCATCTCGAATGGGGTTTCGTCGGTGACGATATGCCCTTCGGAGAGCATCAGTTCCTTGAGCGCCGCGGCATCGACGCTGGTGACCAGATCGCGGTCGGATCGCGCAGTCGCGGGCTGGGCCAGCGCGAGTACTGCAGCTGCTGCGGTAAATGCCTGGATCGATCTCACTTGCCGTTCCCCCTCGTTTGCCGCCTCAATCGAATACCGTCGCACGGTCGCTTTCCTGGATCGAGAGCAGGACCCGCAGGTTCTGGCGAATGTTCATCCAGGTCACCCCGTTGTCGAGCACGACATAGCGCGTGAAGCCCACGGTCTCGCCCTCCTGGTCCCACCATGCCGCGAGCGCGGCTTCGGCGAGGCTCGCCTTGCCCATCCGCTCCCAGGTGACCGTGTCGTTCTGGTCGTAACGGACCTGCATCATGATCCCCCGGCAGCCCGGAATGCCGTTCTTGTCGCAAGCCGTGCCGATCAGCACGAAGAGCAGCCCGTCTTTGGTCTTGCCGCGCACGCTGGGCGATTCGAACGGGTGCTTGGCGTCGATCGTGTGGCCTTCCGCGAGCACCAGCGCCTCGAGGTCCGCTTCCCTCACCGAACCGACCAGGCGGGTGTTCTGGGTGTTGGACTTGGCGGCCATCGCGCCGATGCCGCCGGGAGCGGCAATCGCCGCGGAAGCCGGCAGCAGCGCTGCGCAGGCGAGCATAATTCCGAACCGATGCATACGATTAGCCCTCCACCGTTGGCGCTAGGCTATGCCCGAGCGTGGCGGTCGGCAAGCACTCAACTGAGCCTGTCCCGAAAATCGGCAAAATCGAACTTGCGGACCAGCTCGAGGCTGTCGTCGTCCGAATCCCACAGCCAGATCGAGGGCAGCGGCACCCCGTTGAAAGTGGTGGTCTTGACCATCGAATAGTGCGCCTGATCGAGGAAGGCGAAGCGCTGGCCGGGCTGGGCGTCGAACACGTAATCGCCGATCACGTCGCCGGCGAGGCACGATGGGCCGCCCAGCCGCACCGCCTCGCCGTCCGCCGCCTCGCCCAGCAGCGCCGGTCGATAGGGCGCCTCGAGCACGTCGGGCATGTGGCAGGTGGCGGAAACGTCGGTGATCGCCAACGTCATGCCATTCCAGTGCGTGTCGAGCACGGTGCCAACGAGAATCCCCGCGTCGAGCGCGACCGCCTCACCCGGTTCGAGATAGAGCTCGCAGCCGGTGCGCGCCTTCACGTCCTTGAGGAACGCGACCAGTTCGTCGCGCTGGTAATCTGCGCGGGTGATGTGATGGCCGCCACCGAAGTTGAGCCACTTCAACCCGTCCACACGGGCGCCCAGCGCCTGCAGAACGGCTTCGACCGTGCGCTGAAGCGGGGCGAAATCCTGTTCGCACAGCGTGTGGAAGTGGAGCCCGTCGACGCCCTCGAGGTGTTCGTCGGTGAGCTGGTCGATCGGAAAGCCGAGCCGCGAATGCGGCGCGCACGGATCGTAACGCGGCACCTCGCCTTCGGGGTGGAGCGGGTTGATCCGAAGGCCGATGTCGAACTTCGCCCCCGCGGCGCGGGCCAGCGCGATCTGGGGGACGAAGCGCTCGATCTGGCCGGGTGAATTGAAGATCACGTGATCCGAGAGCCGGCAGATTTCGGCGAGATCCTCGGCCTTGTAGGCCGCGCAATAGGTCGCGATCTCGCCCGAATAATGCTCGGCGGCCAGCAGCGCCTCCCACAGCCCGGAGGTGCACACCCCGTCGAGCGCATCGGACACCAACGGCGCGACCCGCCACATCGAAAACGCCTTGAGCGCCGAGAGCATTTTAATTCCGGCGCGGTCGCGCACATCGGAGAGCACCGCAAGGTTGGCGCGCAGCCGGGCCGCATCGACCACGAAGGCGGGGCTGTCGACCCGCGAAAGATCGAGCCGGGTGAAAGCTCCAGGATCGCCAGCTCTGGTTTCCATCAAAATTCCAGAGGCCCCGCCAGTTCCTTGACCTGCCACGGCAGCCCCTGCTCACTGAGCATCGCCATGAACGGATCGGGATCGAACTGTTCGATGTTGAACACCCCCTCCCCCCGCCACGCTCCGGTCAGCATCAGCGCCGCGCCGATCATCGCGGGAACCCCGGTGGTGTAGCTGATCGCCTGGTTGCCGGTTTCGGCATAGGCGTCCTCGTGGTCGCAGATGTTGTAGAGGTAGAAGGTCTTTTCGCCGCTGCCGTCCAAGGCCTCGCCGGTGGCGATGTCGCCGATGTTGGTCTTGCCTTTGGTGGTCGGCCCGAGCGTTTCGGGCTTGGGCAGCACCGCGGCGAGGAACTGCAGCGGGACGATATCCTTGCCCTGGAAGCGCACCGGATCGATCCCGGTCATCCCCACGTTCTGGAGCACGGTGAGGTGGGTGATATAGGCGTCGCCGAAGGTCATCCAGAACCGGCCGCGCTCGAGCTCGGGGAGGAACCTCGCGAGGCTTTCCAGCTCCTCGTGATACATCAAGTACATGTTCTTGGGGCCGACCGCCTCGAAGTCGAACTGTTGGC
>JBOHIC010000037.1:0-1575 GCA_050725835.1 Novosphingobium sp. | reverse complement strand
CGCTGGTCCCGAAGGTGGTCTTGAGCCCGTAGCCCGTCGGAGAGTGGCACACCCGCGCGCAGGTATCGACGTTGTTGGTGCCGAACCCCTGGCGCACCAGCTTCTGGACGAGGAAGGTCTCCTCGTTGGTGCAGCGCGAGGAGGTGATCCCGCCGAGCGCGGCCGCGCCATGCTCCGCCTTGATCGCGTTCAGCCGCTCGGCGGTGTAGGCGAAGGCCTCGTCCCAGCTCACTTCGCGCCACGGCTGGTCGATGCTCTCGCGGATCATCGGCGAGACCACGCGGTCCTTGTGGTTGGCGTAGCCCCAGGCGAACCGACCCTTGACGCACGAATGCCCGTGGTTGGCCTTGCCTTCCTTCCACGGCACCATCCGCACCAGCTGGTCGCCTCGCATCTCGGCGCGGAAGGTGCAGCCGACCCCGCAATAGGCGCAGGTGGTGACGGTGCTGCTCGTCGGCATGCCGATCTCGGCCACCGCCTTTTCCTGCAGCGCGCCGGTCGGGCAGGCCTGGACGCAGGCGCCGCAGGAAACGCATTCGCTCGACAGGAAATCGTCGTCGGCCTGCCCCGCGCTGACCTTGGAGACGAATCCGCGCCCCTCGATGGTCAGCGCGAAAGTCCCCTGGACCTCGTCGCAGGCGCGCACGCAGCGCGAGCAGACGATGCATTTGGCCGGGTCGAAGGCGAAGTAGGGGTTAGAGCAATCGCTCGGGACTTCGAGATGACCCGCGCCGGGGGCATAGCGCGGCGCTTCGATCCCGGCGCGGTGGGCCTGCTCGGCGATCTCGCAGTCGCCCTCGGCGCAGGCGGAGCAATCGGCCGGGTGGTCGCTGAGGTAAAGCTCCATCACCCCGCGGCGCAACTTGTCGATCCGCGGTCCGCTGGTGCGCACCGCCATCCCGTCCTCCGCCGGGGTGGTGCAGCTCGCCGGGGTTCCCTTGCGCCCCTCGATTTCGACCAGGCACAGCCGGCACGAGCCAAACGCGGCGAGGCTGTCGCTGGCGCAGAGGCTGGGGATTTTCTCGCCGATCAGCGCCGCGGCGCGCATCACGCTTGTCCCGGCGGGGACGGTGACCGTCCGGCCGTCGATGGTCAGGCTGACGCTGGTTTCGGCGAGCACCTCGGGGGTGCCGAAATCGGGCTGGCGCTCATAGCCCACGGCGCGCCTCCGCGGCTTTGAGATCGGCGGGGGTGTTGATGTTGGCTGGGTCGGCGGGGAGCGTCACCGCGCGCGCGCCGATCGCTTCGGCGAAAGCGAGCATCGAGTGCCGCCCGGTCCCTTCGAGGATCTTCTCGATCGTTTCGGCTGCAGAGGGCGGCCACAGTCCGATCACCGGCTGCGCGGCGACATAGGCGGGGGCCGGGGATAGCAGTACGGCCAGGTCCTCGGGCAGGCCGAGCGAGTCGACCCCAAGCGTGAGCACCGCTGCGTAGCCTTCGTCGCGGGCATGATGCAGCGCGGCGGCGATCCCGGCGAGCGGGCCCATCCCCGGGCGCGGCCAGTCGGGCAGGGTCGGGGCGGGGGCGGTTGCCCGCCCGACCACCACGACATGCTCGCACCAGCCCGAGAGCAGG
>JBOHIC010000036.1:0-3245 GCA_050725835.1 Novosphingobium sp. | reverse complement strand
CGGTCCGCGGGTGACGAAGCACACCCCGGGCTTGCCGGTCATGGTCCCGTCGGCGCAAGCCATGAACGCCGCGCCGCCTTCCTGCCGGCAGACCACGGTCTCGATTGCCGGTGTGTCGTGGAGCGCAGCGAGCACGGCGCGGAAGCTTTCCCCCGGCACGGTGAAAATCCGGTCGCAGCCTTGCTCGATCAGGCAATCGACCAGCAGGCGGCCGCCGTGTTTGATGTTTTCTCCGCTCATGCCGGGGCATTAGCGGGGCGTCCGCGGCGGGGCAACGGCTCGGGGCAGCGAAAGGCTCGCAAAGGTTAATGTCCCGCTCTGGGAAGGTGGCGGTCAACCGAGATTTTCCGGCTGGTCGGGTGGTGAATCGCTGCCTAGGTCGGGCACCATGAGAAGGTCGCTAGTCCTGGTCGATGAGACCGCCCGTCACCCGTTCCTGCAACTCCTGCCGCCGCATGTCCGGCGCGGGATCGCGGCGCTGCCGCGGCATCCGCGGTGGGAGGGCTGGATCGATAATACCCGCCTGTTCCTGATGGCCTATTGCGCCTGCTTCATGGCGGTCTCGGCCTTTATTCTTTAGGCGGTCGCGGCGCGCTCGGCCTTGACCAGCAGGGTCGCGAGCCAGGCCGAAACCAGGCACATCGCCGCGCTCAGCAGCAGCTGCTGGACGATCGGCACCCCGCCCGCGCTGAGCGCGCTGGCGATCAGCGAACCGACCACCATCGCGCCCGAATTGACGATGTTGTTCGCGGCGATGGTCCGCGCGGTCTGGGTCTTGGGCACGAACGTGGTCAGAAACGCATAGAGCGGCACCACGAACATGCCGCCTGTGATCGCGATGCCGAGCAGGGTCAGCATCAGCGGGATCGCCAGTGGTTCGGCGACGAAGCGGCCGACGTCCATCAGCCCGCCGCCGGGATGCGGGGTCCAGCGCTGGCAGACCATGTAGAAGGCGACCACGAACAGCCCCATCACCAGCACCGAACCGGGCGAGAACCGCGCCGAGACGGTGCCCCTCAGCAGCGCGTTGATCGACACCGAGCCGATCGCCACTCCGATCGAGAAGATCACCAGGAACAGGCTGGCGACCTCCTTGCTCGCGGTGAGCACGTTCTTGGCGAGCGGGGGGAATTGGATGAACAGCACCGCGCCGATGGTCCAGAAAAAGCTGATCGCGCAGATCGCGAGAAACACGCGGCGGTCGTGGCTGGTGTTGCGGACCAGTGCGATCGAGGCGCGGATGAAGTGGAAATCGAGCGGCTCGCGCTCGCTCATCGGCGGGGCGGGGGGCACCTGGCGGCTGGTGGCGTAACCGATCAGCGCGGTGACGATCACCCCGAGCGCGGCCCACTGCACGTCGATCCAGCCCGCCAGGATCGTCCCCGCGAGAATCGCGATATAGGTCCCCGCCTCGACCAGCCCGGTGCCCGCCAGCACTTCGCCCTCGTGCAGGTGCTGGGGGAGGATCGCGTATTTGATCGGTCCGAAAAAGGTCGAATGGACCCCCATCCCGAACAGCGCGAGCATCATCAGCGGGATCGCCGCGGTGTGGGTCATGATCCCCTGCCAGGCGAGCAGCAGCCCGCCCGCCCCCACCGCCATGATCCCGATCTCGGCCGCTTTGACGATGCGGATGATCCGCGCTTTGTCGCGCATGTCGGCGAGCTGCCCGGCGAGCGCCGAGAGCACGAAAAATGGCAGGATGAACACCCCCGAAGCGATCGCGCTGAACTGGCCTTCGGCCTCTTCGGAATTGTAGATGCTGTAGACCACGAACAGCACCATCGCGTTCTTGAACAGGTTGTCGTTGAAGGCGTTGAGCAACTGGGTGACGAACAGCGGGAGGAACCGCCGGCTGTGAATCAGGTGGGTCTGGGTGGTCATACGATTTCTGGCTATTCCCCCGGTCGGCGCGGACCCTAGCGGCGGATGCAATGCGGACAAGCCCCGCCGCGCTCTTTTGCACGAAGCCGCCAGCCGCTATGTCCATGCGCGATGCTGTCGCTGCCCAACCTGCTCACGCTGTCGCGGATTGTCGCCTTGCCGCTGCTGGCGTGGTTGATGTGGTGGCCGGAGTGGACGCAGGGCTACCTGTTTGCCTTCGTGCTCTACTGCCTGATGGGGCTGACCGACTATTTCGACGGCTATCTCGCCCGGTCGAGCGGGACGGTGTCGAAGCTCGGCATCTTCCTCGATCCGATCGCCGACAAGATCATGGTCGCCACCGTCATCCTGGTGCTCGCCGCGCAAGGCGTGCTGCGCGGGCCTTATGTGGGCGACGCGCATGTCGTCGCCGGGTTGATCATCCTGGCGCGCGAGATCGCCGTTTCGGGCTTGCGCGAATTCCTCGGCGGGTTGCAGGTCTCGGTTCCGGTCTCGCACCTCGCCAAGTGGAAGACGACCTTCCAGCTGGTCTGCCTGGGGGCCTTGATCCTCGGTCGGGCAACGCCGTGGTGGACGGTCGAGGTCGGCGGGATCGTCGCCAATGTCCCGCACACCGTCGGGCTGACCACCCTATGGGCCGCCGCCGCGCTCACCGTGGTGACGGGGTGGGACTACCTGCGGGTCGGACTCAAGCACATGGATTGAGCGTCACCCCGCGCGCAGTTCCTCCGCCAGCAGCCTGAACTCGTCCGAGCGAGGCGAGTTCTTGCGCCAGACCAGCGCGATCTCGCGGTTGGCGGTGTCGCTCTTGAGGGGGCGGGCGATCACCCCGGTGCCCGCCAGGATTCCGGCGTCGACCGCCATTTCGGGGAGCATCGTCAGCCCCAGCCCGTTGTCGACCATCTGCACCAGCGTGTGCAGGCTGGTCCCGATCATCGTTGCGCTGGCGCGCAGCTCGGGGCGGTTGCAGGCGGCGAGGGCGTGGTCCTTGAGGCAGTGTCCGTCTTCCAGCAGCAGCAGGCGGTTTTCGTCGATCAGCTCGGGCGCGATTTCGTCGGGCGGATCGCGCGGATCGTCTTTGGGAAAGGCGACGTAGAGCGCGTCGAGCTCGATCGTCTCCTTCTCGACCTCGCCAGTGGCGAAGGGCAGGGCCAGCAGCACGCAATCGGCCCGGCCGTGATGGAGCGATTCGAGCGCCTGGGCGCTGGTTTCCTCGCGCAGGAACAGCTTGAGGTTGGGCCGCTCGGCGCGCAGCCGCGGCAGCAGGAACGGCGCGATCGTCGGGATCACGCTCATCCGAACCTCGCCCGCGAGCGGCTGGCCGCTCGACTGGACGAGATCGGCGAGTTCCTCGGCCTCGC
>JBOHIC010000035.1:0-1717 GCA_050725835.1 Novosphingobium sp. | reverse complement strand
GGCAAAATCGAACTTGCGGACCAGCTCGAGGCTGTCGTCGTCCGAATCCCACAGCCAGATCGAGGGCAGCGGCACCCCGTTGAAAGTGGTGGTCTTGACCATCGAATAGTGCGCCTGGTCGAGGAAGGCGAAGCGCTGGCCGGGCTGGGCGTCGAACAGGTAATCGCCGATCACGTCGCCAGCGAGGCACGATGGGCCGCCCAGCCGCACCGCCTCGCCCTCGGCGAACTCGCCGAGCAGTGCCGGGCGGTAGGGCGCCTCGAGCACATCGGGCATGTGGCAGGTGGCGGACACGTCGGTGATCGCAAGAGGCATGCCGTTCCAGTGGGTGTCGAGCACGGTACCGACGAGGATCCCAGAATCGAGCGCCACCGCCTCGCCCGGTTCGAGGTAAAGCTCGCAGCCGGTGCGCGCCTTCACATCCCCGAGGAATGCGACCAGTTCGTCGCGCTGATAGTCGGCGCGGGTGATGTGGTGGCCGCCGCCGAAGTTGAGCCACTTCAAGCCGCCCACACGGGCGCCCAGCGCCTGCAAAACGGCTTCGACAGTGCGCTGCAGCGGGGCGAAGTCCTGTTCGCACAGCGTGTGGAAGTGGAGCCCGTCGACACCTTCGAGGTGTTCGTCGGTGAGCTGGTCGATCGGAAAGCCGAGCCGCGAATGCGGCGCGCAGGGATCGTAACGCGGCACCTCGCCTTCGGGGTGGAGCGGGTTGATCCTCAGGCCGATGTCGAACTCCGCCCCGGCAGCGCGGGCGAGCGCGATCTCGGGCACGAAGCGCTCGATCTGTCCGGGCGAGTTGAAGATCACATGATCCGAGAGTCGGCAGATTTCGGCGAGGTCATCGGCCTTGTAGGCTGCGCAATAGGTCGCGATCTCCCCCTTGTAGTGCTCGGCGGCGAGGAGCGCTTCCCACAGCCCCGAGGTGCACACACCGTCGAGCGCATCGGACACCAACGGCGCCACGCGCCACATCGAGAACGCCTTGAGCGCCGAGAGCAGCTTGATCCCCGCGCGGTCGCGGACGTCTGCCAGCACCGCGAGGTTGGCGCGAAGCCTGGCCGCATCGACCACGAAAGCAGGGCTATCGACCCGCGAAAGATCGAACCGGGTGAATGCTCCAGGATCGCCAGCTCTGGTTTCCATCAAAATTCCAGCGGCCCCGCCAGTTCCTTGACCTGCCACGGCAGCCCCTGCTCATTGAGCATCGCCATGAACGGATCGGGGTCGAGCTGTTCGATGTTGAACACGCCCTCGCCCCGCCACGCCCCGGTCAGCATCAGCGCCGCGCCGATCATCGCGGGGACGCCGGTGGTGTAGCTGATCGCCTGGTTGCCGGTTTCGGCATAGGCCTCCTCGTGATCGCAGATGTTGTAGAGGTAGAAGGTCTTTTCGCCGCTGCCGTCCAAAGCCTCGCCGGTGGCGATGTCGCCGATGTTGGTCTTGCCTTTGGTGGTCGGCCCGAGCGTTTCGGGCTTGGGCAACACCGCGGCGAGGAACTGTAGCGGCACGATATCCTTGCCCTGGAAGCGCACCGGCTCGATCCCGGTCATCCCGACGTTCTGGAGCACGGTGAGGTGGGTGATATATGCATCGCCGAAGGTCATCCAGAACCGGCCGCGCTCGAGCTCGGGGAGGAACCTCGCGAGGCTTTCCAGCTCCTCGTGATACATCAAGTACATGTTCTTGGGGCCGACCGCCTCGAAGTCGAACTGTTGGC
>JBOHIC010000034.1:0-1461 GCA_050725835.1 Novosphingobium sp. | reverse complement strand
CGGGGTGACCGAGCACCACTGCGGCGGCGGCCCCTTGCGCGCCTCGGGCCAGAGCCCGTGCAGCACGAAGCCGAACCGCCCTTGCCGCCCCGAGCATTGCATCGAGGCGGTATCGCCCCGGCAGTATTCGGGCGACCAGCTCACCGCGAGGACGTAGCCGCCGATGGGGACGCGGCGCACCGGGCCGTCGGGTTTGGGCGCTTCGACAGGCAGCGCGACCCGCTCGGGCGGGACGCAGCGGTAGGCCTGGGCGTGGGCGATGCTTGGAGCGAGCAGGACGAGCGCGGCGGCGATCCTCACAGCGGGGTGAAGTCCAGCCCGATGTCGGCGGCCGGCGCGCTTTGGGTGATGCGCCCGACCGAGACGTAATCGACCCCGGTGGCGGCGATGGCGGCGATGGTGTCGAGGCGGACCCCGCCCGAGGCCTCGCTCGGCACGCGGCCTGCAACCAGCGCGACCGCTTCGGCCAGCTCGGCCACGCTCATGTTGTCGAGCAGCAGGTGGTTGGCGCCGGCGGCGAGCGCGGGTGCGATCTGGTCGATCCGGTCGACCTCGCAGATGATCCGCGCGACCCCGGCTTCGCGCGCGCGGCGCACCGCTTCGGCCACCCCGCCGGCGACGAGGACGTGGTTGTCCTTGATCATCGCCGCGTCCCACAGCCCCATCCGGTGGTTCTGCGCCCCGCCCATGCGGGTGGCGTATTTTTCGAGGTGACGCAGCCCGGGAATGGTCTTGCGGGTGTCGAGCAGCACCGCCTTCGCCCCGTCCATCGTCTTAACATAGGCGCGCGTCAGCGTGGCGATCCCCGAGAGGTGCTGGACGGTGTTGAGCGCCGAACGCTCGGCGGTGAGCATGGCGCGGGCATTGCCGCTGAGCCGCATCAGGTCGGTCCCGGGTGGCACCGATGCACCCTCCTCCACCAGAATCGCCACCTCCATCGCCGGATCGAGCGCACGGAAGAACGCCGCGGCGACCGGCAGCCCGGCGACGACGATCGCGTCGCGGGTGTCCATCACCCCGCAAAACCGCGCCTCGGCGGGGATCACGCTCTCGCTGGTGACGTCGCGCCCGCCGCCGGGCAGGCCCACACCGAGGTCCTCGCCCAGCGTCGCGCGGACGAAGGCGTCGAGATCGAAGCCGGGAAGCGAGAACGGTTCACACGAAGACACGAAGATGTCGCTCCCGGCCGCAGGCCGTTTGTCTCGACGCGGTCCACATCGCGGTCAATATGAAAAGCGGCTACGCCGCAAGCGCTCCATCTTTGTGTCTTCGTGTGAAACCCGGTTCGCCAGCCGAGGCTAGTGCACGAACCGCGCCACCACGTCGCGGTAGCTGCGGCTGACTTTCACTTGCGCGTTGGAATCGAGCACGAGGAAGCACTCGCCGTTGGTATGCGGCTTGACCTGGCGGACCTGGTTGAGGTTGACGATGGTCGAGCGGTGGACCCGCTGGAACACGCGC
>JBOHIC010000033.1:0-1304 GCA_050725835.1 Novosphingobium sp. | reverse complement strand
GCGTAATAGACTTAGTTGTTAATAGCTCGCCATTATTAGTTTCTAATGCCGCACTTGATGGCACGCTTACTCTTGTAGTAACAACAACACCATTGTTAATAGGTTCAGCAGCACTAGTAGGAACGCTAACATTAGTTATTGATACGGTGTCACTTTTGACTGGAAGTGCAGCCCTTATTTCAGTTAGCGATCTTGTGCTATCGACTGTACCATTATTGACGGTCAATGCTAGTTTGGTATCGCAGTCTGAACTGACAGTTCTAACAAGCCCGTTATTAACAAGTTCGGCTGCACTAGATACAAATATTTTATTAACAATTACAACGCAAGGTATAGTTGATAGTGGTGTAGTTGATAGTATAGTACAGTTATTTGGGTTAAGCAACCTTGATATTATAGTTGATGGGAGTCTTACAACTGTAAGTTGGTTGGCACAAATAAGAGTATGGGCACCACCACAAAGTTGGGAAAGACTTCATACACCGTTTGTTACATCGACACCAACAGCAAATACACGACATAACCAAAAACGTTAAGAGGGAATAATGCCGCGTTATGATTTTCGTTGTCAGTATTGTGGAATTATGTTTGAAGTAATTTGTTCGTCAGATCAAACTCAAGCTTATTGTATTTCGTGTTCACAGCAACCCTTTCCACGTATTGCAGATCGTCAACTATCATCGCCAGCACATATACATATTCATTAGGAGAAACGATGAGCTTCATTTCTGACATTTTCGCTGGCGGGGCATATTCAAATTGAATAAGTAGTATGGAGGGTTTATGGGTTTGTGGGATTTTTTTGTAGGTTCAACTCCTGCCGGTATTGTAGGTGAAGCTACGTCGAAAACTATAGGTGGTTTATTGGATGGGGTAGCAAACCTTATTCAAGAGTTTCATCTAAGTCCAGAACAAGAATTAAAGTTGAAGTTAGCGATTGAGCAACAGCGCCTTGAATTTTATAAAGCACAAACAACCGATATTCAAAGTGCTAGGTCAATGCAGTCTGTTACACAAAGCATTTGGCCTGGTATTCTTAGTTTAATCTTTTTGATTGGGTTTTTTGCTGGTGGTGGTTACATCATAGCTTATGGTTTACCTCCGACAACAAATGAAGGAAGAGAAATCATTTTGCTGTTTGCGGAAACATTAATGTTAGGTGTTACAAGTGTTCTTGGTTTTTGGCTTGGTTCAAGTTATGGAAGTCAAACAAAAGATCGTTTGTTGTTTAATTCAACACCAGCAAAAAAGGATTAAAGGGCCTGTAGCTCATTCAGGAGAGCATCGCACCTGCAATGCGAAGG
>JBOHIC010000032.1:0-14978 GCA_050725835.1 Novosphingobium sp. | reverse complement strand
GGGCGATCGCCGCGGCGCGGCGCGCCGGGCGAAAGGTCGCCTTCACCCGGTCAGACGCCTTCGTCGTGCGGAATCACCTCGATGACTTCAACGCGCTGTTCGCGGCACAGGAAGTCGACATCATTTTCGCCAACCACATCGAGCTCGCCGCGCTGACCGGGACCGACGATTTCGAGGCCGGGCTTAACCAACTTGCGCCCAAAGTGCCGCTGCTGGTGGTGACCTGCGGCGAGCACGGCGCGGTCGCGCTGAGCGGGGGCGAGCGCTGCCAGGTGGCCGCCGAACCGGTCGCCCGGGTGGTCGACACCACCGGCGCGGGCGACCTGTTCGCCGCGGGATTCCTCGCCGGGCACGTTCGCGGACGCGAATTGTCGGAGTGCCTGACGATGGGCGCGATCGCCGCGGCGGAAGTGATCTCGCACTTCGGCGCGCGCCCCGAGGCCGACCTCGCCGCGTTGGTGGCGGCGCGATTCGGCTGAGCGCCTCGGCCGCGCTCGTTTACCGATTCGATTTCCACAGCTTTATCCACTAGCGTCCTAGGCTTCGCGAGTCGCACGCTCCCGCGCGCGACGCCTTGGGAGGGGCGCGGGGAATGAATGTCGTTTCACCGATCGGGGGTTTTGCACCCCGGCGCGACCCTGCCGTGGATGGCGAGCATCCGCGAGTGGTGGTTGCCGATATTGCCGCGCGCCCGCGCACCCGGGCGCGGGTCATCGCGGTCGCCAACGAGAAGGGCGGGGTCGGCAAATCTACGATCGCCTTCCATCTCGCGGTCGCGCTCGCCGACGCCGGGCACAAGGTGCTGGGGGTCGATCTCGACCGCCGCCAGCAGACCTTCAGCCGCGCGCTCCAGGCCCGCGCCGGCACCTCCCAGCGGCTCGGCGTGCGCCTTCCGCTGCCGCGCCACCTGCTCCTCCAGCAGCACAGCGGGGCGCTGCTGTGCCAGGAGATCGCCCGCGCCGGATGGGACTGCGACGTGGTGGTGATCGACGCCGCCGGGCACGATTCGGGGATCGCCCGCCGCGCGGTCGCGCTCGCCGACCTCCTGGTCACCCCGGTCGGCGCTTCGGCGGTCGATCTCGACCTGATCGCGCGGTTCCACGCCATCGGCCAGAAGTTCACCGGCCCGGGCTGCTTCGCGCTGGCGGTGGCGGAGCTGCGCGCGGCGCGGGCCGAGGCCGGATTGCCCGGGCTCGACTGGCTGGTGCTTCACAACCGCGCCCGGCGCGACGGCAGCCAGCACCGCGAGCGCGCCGATGCGGCGCTGCGCCGCGTCGCCGGGCGGCTCGGTTTCCGGCTGAGCCCCGGGCTCGCCGAGCGCGTCGCCTACCGCGAACTGATGCCGCTCGGGTTGACCCAGCTCGACCTGCGCCGCCTGCCCGACCTGCCCCGGCGAAATCCCGCCGCGGCGCGCGAACTGCTGGCGCTGCTCGACGAGCTCGATCTGGAGCCGATCGGCGCAGGCGGCCTGCCTCTGGCGGCCGCGCCGACCGAGCAGGTCGCAGTGCTGGCCTAGCGCCAGGACAGGCTCTAGCGCCGGGGCGCGAATTTCTGGACGCGGCGACCGGCGATATCGACCACGTAGAGATTGCCCGCGGCATCCGTGGCGAGGTCGTGCGCCATCATGAACTGGCCGTCCTGATTGCCCCATCGCCCGATCCGCTGCAGCGGCGCGCCGTCGCGCGAAACCACGCTGACGCCCGAGCGGTCGGGCGGGCTCTCGGGCTGCTCGCCGCCGTCGGCGATGGCCGCGCTGTCGGGCGCGACCAGCGCGACCGAATAGGGCCGGCCGATGCTCGCGCCGCGCCATTGGGCAAGGAATTTGCCGACAGCGTCGAACACCTGAACCCGGTCGTTCTCGCGGTCGGCGACGTAGACCCGGCCGGCCGCGTCGAGCGTGATCGCGTGCGGAGTGTCGAACTGGCCTGGGCCGGTGCCCGGCTCGCCCCACTGGAAGTCGAACCGGCCATCGGCGGCGAACTTGGCGACGCGGGTATTGCGATAGCCGTCGGAGACGTAGAACGAGCCGTCGGGCAGCACCGCAATGTCGGTCGGGCGGTTGAAATGTCCGCCGTCCGCGCCGGGCACGCCGCGCTCGCCCAAGACCATCAGCAGCTTGCCCTCTGCGCTGAACTTGAACACCTGGTGGAGCGCGACGTCGGTCAGCCAGACGTTGTCCTGGCCGTCGACAGTCAGCCCGTGCGGCATCGCGAAGGTTGCCGCGCCCCATTCGCGAACCAGCTTGCCGCCGGCGATATCGAATTCGGCGATCGTCGGCGCGGCGATCGGGTCGAGTGGGAGTGGTTCCTGCCAGGTTCGATACGCGCGGTGAAACACCAGCACGGTGCCGCGCGAGGTCACTCCGACCCCGGCCGAGGAGCCGAGCGCGCGCCCTTCGGGCAATTGCGGCCAGCCGTGGACCACTTCGTATTGCGGCGACGAGGGGACGGGTCCGGCGGCGCACAGCGTCAATCCCGCTGCCGCCAGCCCGATTGCGGACAAACACTTCATCCTTGCGCCTCCCGTGCTTCACGTTCGACCTCGCGCCAGCCGATGTCGCGGCGGCAGAAGCCGTCGGCAAAGTCGATCCGGTCGACCGCGGCATAAGCGCGCGCTTGGGCTGCGGCGACGGTCGCGCCAACGGCGGTGACATTGAGGATGCGGCCCCCTGCAGCAACGAGGCTTTCGCCTTCGCGGCGGGTGCCGGCGTGGAAGACCTTGGCGCCTTCGGCCTCGGCCGCCGCGATCCCCGCAATCGCTCCGCCCGGTTTCGGCGTTCCGGGATAGCCCTCGGCCGCCATCACCACGGTGAGCGCGGTGTCCTCCGAGAAGCGCGGCGGCGGCAGCGCGGCGAGGCGGCACTCGGCGCAGGCGAGTAGCAGCTCGGCGAGATCGCCCTCGAAGCGCGGCAGCAACACCTGGCACTCGGGATCGCCGAAGCGGGCGTTGTATTCGATCAGCTTGACCCCTTGGGGCGTGAGCATCAGCCCGGCGTAGAGCACGCCCGAATAGGGCATGCCCTCGGCCGCCATCGCGCGCACCGTGGGGACCACGATCTGCGCCAGCGCCTCGCCCTCGAGCTCGGGGGTGAGCACCCGCGCCGGGCTGTAGGCGCCCATCCCGCCGGTGTTGGGGCCAGTGTCGCCGTCGCCGACGCGCTTGTGGTCTTGCGCCGAGCCGAACGGGACCACCGTGCCCCCGTCGGTGAGCGCGAACAGGCTCGCTTCCTCGCCCTCGAGAAACTCCTCGATCACCGCTTCGGCGGGGCCACCCTCGAAGATCGCGGCGAGCGCGGCTGCGGCCTCGGCGCGGGTCGTCGCGATGGTCACGCCTTTGCCCGCGGCGAGGCCGTCGGCTTTGATCACCACGGGGAGCGCGAAATCGGCCAGGGCAGTGCGGCCCTCGGCGAGGTCGCCGACGCGGCGATAGGCCGCGGTGGGAATGCCGTGGCGGGTGCACAGGTCCTTGGTGAAGCCCTTGCTGCCCTCGAGCTGCGCGGCGGCCTGGCTTGGCCCGAACACCGACACTCCGGCGCCGTGCAGACTGTCGGCGAGGCCGTCGACCAAGGGCGCCTCGGGGCCGATCACCACCAGACCGATCCGCTCCGAGTCGCAGAATTCGACGACCGCGCCATGATCGCGCGGATCGAGCGCCACCAGCTCGGCGTGTTCGGCGATCCCCGGATTGCCGGGCGAGGCGAAGAGCTTGCCGAGCAGCCGGGATTGCGCGAGCTTCCACGCCAGCGCATGTTCGCGCCCGCCCGATCCCAGCAGCAGGATGTTCATGCCCGGTCCCTACCCCGATGACGACGAAGCCGGGCTGGTAGCGAAGGAGGCCGCGGGGGACAACGCCGCTGCACTGTCGGTCAGCGAGATTTCCGCGCGATTGAAGCGCACGGTCGAGGACGCCTTCGGCTTCGTGCGGGTGCGCGGCGAGCTTTCGGGGGTCAAGCGCGCCGCCTCGGGGCATCTCTACCTTAGCCTCAAGGACGAGAACGCCCGGCTCGACGGCGTCCTGTGGCGCGGCAACGCGCAGCGGCTCGCCTTCCAGCCCGAGGACGGGCTCGAGGTGATCGCCACCGGCAAGCTCACGACCTATCCCGGGCGCTCGAACTACCAGCTGGTGATCGAGCGGATGGAGGTCGCGGGCGAAGGCGCGCTGCTCGCGCTGCTGGCCAAGACCAAGGCGCGGCTCGAGACCGAAGGGCTGTTCGATCCCGCGCGCAAACAGCCGCTGCCGTTCCTGCCGGGCGTCATCGGGGTGGTCACCTCGCCGACCGGCGCGGTGATCCGCGACATCCTCCACCGCCTCGCCGACCGCTTTCCCAGCCGCGTGCTGGTCTGGCCGGTGCTGGTCCAGGGGCAGGGCGCGGCCGAGCAGGTCGCCGCCGCGGTGCGCGGGTTCGGCGCGCTCGATCCGGCCGGCCCGATCCCGCGCCCCGACCTCGTTATCGTCGCGCGCGGAGGCGGCTCGATCGAGGACCTGTGGGGGTTCAACGAGGAGGTGGTCGTGCGCGCCATCGCCGAGTGCCCGATCCCGACGATTTCCGCGGTCGGCCACGAAACCGACACCACGCTGGCCGATTTCGCCGCCGACGTGCGCGCCCCGACCCCGACCGCGGCCGCCGAGATGGCGGTGCCCGTGCGCGCCGAGCTCGACGCGCAGATCGCCGACCTTGGTCTCCGCCAGCGCCGCTGCGCGCTGCGCCCGGTCCAGCTCGGACGCGAGCGGCTGGCGGCGCGGGCAGAGCGGCTGCCCCGGCTCGAAGCCCTGCTCAGCCCTTACGCCCAGCGGCTCGACGAGCTCGCCGAGCGCAACCGCCGCGGGCTCGGCGAGCGCACCCAGCGGGTCCGCGCCGCGCTCCAGCAGATCGCCGGCCGACTCTCGCTGCCGCTGCTGCAAAGCCGGGCCGCGCGCGCCGGCGATCGGTTGAACTCGGCGGTCAAGATGCTCACCCTGCTCGACTACCATCAGGTTCTGAAGCGCGGTTTTGCCGTGGTTCGCGATCGCTCCGGCGCGCTGCTCACCCAGGCCGCGCAGGCGCGCGCCGCCAATGCGCTCGAGATTGAGTTCGCCGACGGCAAGGTCGCTCTGGGCGCCGCGCCGCGCAGTCCTGCGCCGCGCCGAGCCGATTCGCCCGACCAGGCGAAATTGCTTTGAATCGCGCTCTTTGCTAGGCTCGGGCGCGATGCTGATGTCCTCCGCCCAAGCCGCCGCCACCCTGTTCTACCAGCCCAACGGCTTCCGCGTGGTCCGCCCCGGGGCTTACGTGGTCTGCGCGGTGAGCGGCGAGCAGGTGCCGCTGGCGGCGCTACGCTACTGGAGCGTCGAGCGCCAGGAGGCCTACGCCGGCCCCGACCTCGCCACTCGCCGCCTGCTCGGCCTGGCGTGATGCGCCGCGCCGCCGTGTTCGGGCTCGCCATGGGCGGGATCGCGGCGGCGCTGCTGCTGGGGAGCGCTTTCGCCGCGCCCGGCCCTTCGCGGCTGCCGGCGTCCGAAGACTTTGCGGTCACCGGCCAGCTTACCCAGGGCGGCTGGCTCCGCGGCCGCGCGCCGACCGGGGCGGTGTCGGTGAGCCTCGACGGGCGCGCGCTGCCGCTCGCTGCCGACGGGCGCTTCTTCGCCGCTTTCGACCGCGACGCGGGCGCGGCGGCGACCTTGACGGCGCGGCTCGCCGACGGGCGCAGCGCAGCCAAGTCGCTCACTATCGGCCCGCGCGCGTGGAAGATCGAGCACATCCCGCTCGGCCCCAAGCCCGGAACCCCGCCCAACGAAGCCTACCGCATCCGCCGCGAGCGCGAAGTGGCGCAGATCGCCGCCGCGCGCAGCGTCGATCACCCCAGCGAAGGTTGGCGCCAGGCCTTCGTCTGGCCGGTCACCGGCCGTATCTCGGGGCGGTTCGGCTCGCAGCGGATCTACAACGGGGTCCCCGGTTCCTACCATTCAGGGCTGGACATCGCCACGGGGGCCAGCGGCACGCCGTTCGTCGCGCCGGCAGACGGAGTGGTGATCCTCGCCGCGCAAAGCCCGTTCAGCCTCGAGGGCCGGCTGCTGATGATCGACCACGGGATGGGGCTCAACAGCGCCTTCCTGCATTCGTCCTCGCTCGCGGTGAAAGTCGGCGACAGCGTGAAGCAGGGCCAGCTGCTCGGGCGCATCGGGATGACCGGGCGGGCGACCGGCCCGCACCTCCACTGGAGCATCAAGTGGCGCGAGGCGCGGCTCGATCCGCTGCTGTTCCTCGGAGCCATGCCGGCGAGCTGACCCGGGCGGCGAATCATTGTTTCGCCGGGCCGGTTGCAGTTGAAACAAAATTGTCCGGCCCGCCGCATATGTGGCAGCGGTGCAACAGCGGCCGGGCGAATGCGCACCGCTAGCGCGAAAAGCTTTGCTCCGGCGCGGTCCTTTGGCCATTCCCCGCCTCATCTGTCCGCTGCGTGCGCGTCGCTTTGCCGTGCGCCTGTGGTTGACGAGGGACCGCCCGGGGGCACGCACCCGGGCAATACAGAGGGACTGACCTGTGAAAACCAACGCCAAAAAGACGCTTCTTTCGAGCGGGACCTACCTGCAGTCGATCGCCGTCGCCGGCACCGCCTTCGCGATGCTGAGCTCGACCGCCGCTTTCGCGCAGGACACTCCGGCCGACGACGAAGCCGACGACCAGACCATCGTCGTCACCGGCTCGCTGATCAAGAACCCGAACCTCGAGCAGGCCAACCCGGTCAACGTGACCACGGCCGACCAGATCGAGCTCAAGCAGTCGAACCTGGCCGAAGAAGTGCTGCGCGAAGTTCCCGGCGTGGTCCCGAACATCGGTTCGGCGGTCAACAACGGCAACGGCGGCTCTTCCTACGTCGATCTTCGCGGCCTCGGCTCGAACCGCAACATCGTGCTGCTCGACGGCAACCGCATCGCCCCGGCCGACCTTCAGGGCCGCGTCGATCTCAACAATATCCCGCTGGCGCTGATCAGCCGGGTCGACGCGCTGACCGGCGCGGCGGTGACCACTTACGGCGCCGACGCTGTCACCGGCGTGGTCAACTTCATCACCAAGAAGGATTTCGCCGGGGTCGATATTTCGGCCTCCCAGCAGATCACCGAGCGCGGTGACGGCAACTTCTTCCGCACCGACCTTACCGTCGGCGCGAATTTCGACGACGGCCGCGGCAACGCGGTGCTCAGCGTCGGCTATCAGGAATCGGATCCGGTCTATCAGGGCGACCGCGATTTCTCGGTGTTCGGGATCGACTCGTTCACCGGCACGCTCGGCGGTTCGGGCACCACGGTGCCTTCGCGCATCACCGGCACGCGTCCGCTGCTCGGCGGCGTTCCCGACACCAACCCGCTGACGCTCAACGGCGGCACCCGCCAGGTGCTTCCGAGCAACGGTTCGGCGGTGGGCACTTACGCCTTCTTCAACTTCAACCCGTACAACATCTTCCAGACCCCGTTCAAACGCTACAACATCTTCGCCCAGGCGAACTATGAAGTCAGCGACGCGGTCGAAGTGTACACCCGCGGGCTGTTCTCGAAGAACAACGTCAAGACCATCATCGCGCCCTCGGGCTCGTTCGGCGGCTCGGTGACGATGAACCTCAACAACCCGTACCTGCCGGCGACCCTGCGCAACCAGTTCTGCGCTTTCGACACCGACGCCGGTCCCGCTTACACTCCGCGCTTCAGCCCGGCGGTTTGCGCCGCCGCTGCGACCGCGACCGGCCCGGCCGATCCGAACTACCGGACCGTCACCTTCAACCTCAGCCGCCGTGCGGTCGAGGTCGGCCCGCGGATCAGCGAGTATTCGACCACCGTGTTCGACTATCGGGTCGGTGCGCGCGGCGCGATCAGCTCGACCGTCGATTGGGACCTCTCGGGCTCCTACGGCGAATCCGAAAAGGTCCAGACGATCCGCAACTACACCCTGCAGTCGCGCTGGCGGCAGGCGTCGCTGGCCAACAGCACGACCGCCTGTATCGATCCGTCGAACGGCTGCGTCCCGGTCAACCCGTTCGGCGAAGCCGGCTCGATCAACCCGGCGATGGCGGCGTTCCTCACCGCCAACAGCTCGAGCACGATCCGCTCCAGCCTCGGCCAGGTGCGCGGCGTGATCTCGGGCGACCTCGGCTGGTCGTCGCCCGGCGCAAGCGAGCCGATCGGCTTCGCGCTGGGTGCGGAATACCGCAACTACCACGCCTCGCAGAACTCGGACCTGCTCGCCAAGACCCCGGGCGAGCTCGGCGGCGCCGGCGGTGCGGCGCCGGACATCAATGGCGGCTATAACGTTTACGAAGGCTACGCGGAAATCATCGCGCCGCTGATCGAAGACAAGCCGCTGTTCCACAGCCTGACGGTCGAGGGCGGAGCGCGCTATTCGAAATACCACGTCGAAGGCGGGCCGAGCAACGAGACCTGGACCTACAAGCTCGGGGCGACCTGGGAACCGGTCGAGGACATCAAGTTCCGCGGCAACTACGCCCACGCGGTTCGCGCGCCCAACGTCGCCGAACTGTTCAGCCCGGTTTCGACCGGCCTGACCACGCTGCAGGTCGATCCCTGCGCGGGCGCCGCGCCGGTCACCAACGCCACGCTGCGCGCGGTCTGCCTTGCGCAGGGCGCTCCGGCCGGCACGATCGGTTCGATCCTCAACCCGACCGCGGCCCAGGCCAACAGCACGGGCGGCGGGAACATCAACCTTTCGCCCGAAACTGCCAATACCTGGACGGTCGGGGCGGTGTTCCAGCCTAACTTCCTGCCGGGCTTCTCGCTCTCGGTCGATTACTACAACATCAAGGTGAGTGGTGCGATCACCACGCCGACTTCGGGCGATGTGATGAGCGCCTGCTTCGGCTCGCTCAGCGCCGCAAGCGCGACCGATCCGGCCTGTACCACGATCCGGCGTAACCCGGTGACCGGCGGTCTCGACGGCGATCCGGCGACCACCCTCGGTCTGCCGCAGTCGCTGAGCAACCTCGGCACACTGTTCACCGACGGTGTCGACGTGATCGCGAACTACAACCGCGACCTTGGGTTCGCCAAGTGGGCTTCGAGCTTCGTGTTCAATTACACGAATTCCCAGAAGTTCCAGGCGACCCCGACCGCGACAAACCGCGAGTGCGTCGGTCTCTACTCGGCCGATTGCGGGTTCACCGGTTCGATCCAGCCGAAGTACCAGTGGTCGTGGCGCAACACGCTCACCTTCGGGAAGATCGATGCGTCGCTGCTGTGGCGCCACATCTCGGCCGTCAGCTACGAGGGCGCCCCCGGGGCGTTCGTCGGTACGCTGCCCGCCGGGTTCGGCGATCGCAGCGGTTCGCAGGTCGATTTCAACCACATCGACGCTTACGACTGGTTCGATTTCACCCTGCGGTTCAACGTCAACGACAACATGACGTTCACCGCGACGGTGCAGAACCTGCTCGACAAGCAGCCACCGATCGTCGGCAGCTCGATCGGGACGACCTCGTACAACAGCGGCAACACCTATCCGTCGACCTACGACGCGCTGGGTCGCCGTTTCGCGGTGTCGGCGCGCCTGCGCTTCTGATCCTTCGGGACCAGGCAATGCATCGGGGGCGGGCAGCAATGCCCGCCCCTTTTGTTTGCGCCGCGCGGCTTGACTCAATGCCGCCGCGGCGGTGAGGGCTAGGCGATGACCGCCGCGCTCGCCGAAACCATCCGCCGCGGCTGGGACCACGCCGCGGCCGGTGACGACGCCCGCGCCGAGGCCCACTTTCGCGCCGCACTCGCCGCCGATCCGGCGCAGCCCGATGCGCTGACCGGGCTTGCGGGCGTGCTGCGCCGCCGCGGGATGCTGCGCGACGCGGTGCTCCACTGCGACGCCGCGATCCGCGCCGCTCCCGCCCATCCCGAGGCCTGGCTCGAACGCGGCTTCGTCCTCGCCAGCGGCGGCTCGATGGCCGCCGCGCGCGATTGCTATGCCCGCGCCGCGGCGCTCGATCCGACATGCGCCGCCGCCCACGCCGGGCTCGCCTCGATCCTCGCGCGCGACGGTGACAGCGAAGCCGGGCGCAGCCATGCGCAGCGCGCGCTCGCGCTCGATCCGGGCAACGCGGTCGCCGCCGCGGCGCTGGCGACGATGCTGATCGAAAGCGGTGACGCGGCCGCCGCCGCCGAACTGCTTGGCCCGCTGGCCGCGGCGCTCGATGCGCCTTCGCAGGACCGCGCGCTGCTGCTCTCGCTGCTCGGCGATGCACGCGACCGGCTCGGCGAGACCGATGCGGCCTATGCCTGCTACGGCCGTTCCAAAGCGGATGTGGCGATGCTTCACGAGGACCGGCGCGAGGGCCACCAGAGCCACCGCGATTTCATTTCCGGGATCGCCGAGCGGCTCGAAGGCCTCACTTTCCCTCCCCCCGCAGCGGTAGAGCAGCCGCCCGGCGCAGCTGCGAACCATGTTTTCCTGCTCGGCTACCCACGCTCGGGGACCACCCTGGTCGAAAACATCCTCGCCTCGATCCCCGGGGTTACCGCGCTCGAGGAGCGCCCGACGCTGGCCGACGCCGATCTCGAGTTTCTCGCCGCCGACGACGGCCTCGCCCGATTCGCGCAGTTGTCCGAAGACGAACTCGCGCCGTGGCGAGCGGCCTATTGGAAGCGCGCCGCAACGGCGGTGGCCAAGCCGCTGGGTGAGACTTTCGTCGATATGGACCCGCTCAAAGGGACGCGGCTACCGCTGATCGCGCGGCTGTTCCCCGCGGCGAAGATCGTGCTGATGCGGCGCGACCCGCGCGACGTGGTGTGGAGCTGCTTTCACACCCATTTCGCGCTGACCAACGCCGCGCTCGATTTCACCGGCCTCGAGCGCGCGGCGCGCCACTACGATGCGATGATGCGGCTGATCGAGCTCGCCCGCGCGCGCTTGCCGCTCACCGTCCACGAGCTCGATTACCACCGCCTGGTCGCCGATTTCGACGGCGAAACGCGGGCGCTGTGCGCTTTCGCCGGCCTGCCATGGAGCGAGGATCTGCGCCGCTTCGGATCGACTGCGCGGACGCGCGGCGTGTCGACCGCCAGCGCAGGGCAGGTCCGCCGCGGGCTTTACGACGGCCGCCGCCAGTGGGAGCGCTACGCCGAGCAGATGGCCCCGGTGCTGCCGCTGCTCCAGCCGTGGGTCGAGCGCTTCGGCTATGCCGGGGCGGGCAGCAGCGGGTAGCGCGCGGCGAGGTCGACCCCCGCCGTTTCGGCGACGCGGCGCGCCCATTCCACGACCATCTCGATCTCCGCGCCATAGGCCTCGCGCGCGGTGGCATAGTCCGCCGCGCGGTTCGCCGGGGTATAGGCCGCGCCGCTCTTGGAATGGCGCGAAAACGCCGGACCCGCAGCGATATCGGCGACCGCAGCGTCGCTCAGCGCCAGCCCGTAGTGCCCCGCCACGGCGGCAATCGCCGCGGGCGGATCGGCGGCCATCGCGTCGGCGTCGAGCGAGCGCAGGCGCCCGGGCCCTAACCGCTCGGCGAGCCGGGCGAACCAGGCGTGCTGCGCCAGCCAGCCGACCGCGGCGACCTGAAGGTCGCTGTGGCGGAAGTAGTCCTCGGGCGCGAAGCAGAGATCGACGAAGCCCTCGCGCAGGTAGCCCTCGAGCAGCTCGCGCGCCCACAGCCGGCATGGCAGCCCCTTGCGCGCGACCGAGATCAGGAAGGTTTCGAGCGGCGCATGGAGGAACACCGCGCGCCCTTCGGGCTCGAGCTTCATCAGCAGTTCGGCGAGCGGGTTGATCATGTTCGAGGGCTTGACCACCACCGCCTCACCCGCGCCGAACGGTCGCGCGAGCAGCCGCAGCGCGGCGTCGGCGGTGCGCGCCACCGCCGCCGGCGGTGCGCCGCGGCGGCGGATCCCGACCACGTCGTTGAGCGTGAGCGGCTCGGACAGCCCCATCGCCGTCCCCGGCCGGTCGAGCGCGCGCAGCAGCATGGTCGAACCGCAGAAGGCCGAATGGAACAGCAAGTGGAGCGGACGCTTGCCCGCCGCGGCCAGGCACTGCGCGGTCGGCACATCGCCGCCGATCTCGTGCGCGCCGAGGTATTCGTCGGTGAGGAAGGGAAACCCGGCGTGATCCCCGCGCGGCAGGCGAATGAAGCGGAAGGCGTCGTCGCTCTCGACGAAGCGGTGCGCGTACCACTCGGCATCCGCCAGGTCGATCGGTCGGTTCGCCGCCATCGGCGCACGCTAGGGCCGCCAAGCGCCGCGGGCAACTCCCGCTTGCCCGCCCCCGGCGCCGCAACTAGGGGTGGCGGACGATGGCGGATCGGGGGATCGCACCGGCCGGCGGGGCCACACCCGCCCAGGCAGCCCAGGACGCCAACGCGGCCGGGCTCGCCGCGCTGCGCAGCGGCGATGCCGCCGGGGCGGCCGCGGCGTTCCTCCGCGCCACCGCCGCCGATCCGCAGGCCGGCCCGCTATGGCGCAACCTTGCTCACGCTCACCGCCTGGCGGGCGACGACGCCGGCGCGCGCGCCGCGCTCGACCGCGCGCTGGCGCTCGACCGCACCGATTTCACCGCGCAGTTGCGGCTTGCCCAGCTGCTCGAGCGGATCGGCGAGGAAGCCGCGGCGCTGATGGCGTGGAGCGGGGCGCACCAGCTCGCCGCGCAAACCCCCGCACTCGCGCCGTCGGTGGTCGCCGAGCTGGCCGCGGGCACGGCCTATTGCGACGGCCTGCGGGCCAAGCTCGCCGCCGCGTCCGACGCGGCGCTGGTGGGCGCAGCCGCGCTGAGCGAGGCCGGGCAGCGCCGCCTGCGCGCTTTCGTCGACGTCGCGCTCGGCAACCGCCAGGTCTTCGTCAACCACTGCGCCGGGGTGCAATACCCGTTCCTCCCCGCCGACGAATTCTTCGACCGGCGGCATTTCCCGTGGTTCGCCCAGCTCGAGGCGGCGACTCCGGCGATTCGCGCCGAGCTCACCGCGCTCATGGCGACGCCCGGCGAGGCGCTGCGGCCTTACGTCCGGCTCGAGGAAGGGACCCCCGACAACACGTGGAGCGCGCTCGACGGCTCGCTCGACTGGGGGGCCTGCTTCCTGTGGGAATACGGCCGGCCCAACCCCGCGGTGATCGAACGCTGCCCCGAAACCGCGGCGCTGCTAGAGGCGCTGCCGCTCGCGCGGATCCCGGGGCGCGCGCCCAATGCGTTCTTCTCGCTGCTCCGCCCGGGCAGCCGGATCCCCCCGCACACCGGGGTGACCAACACCCGTGCGATCGTCCACCTCGGGCTGGACGTTCCGCCCGGCTGCGGCTTCCGGGTCGGCGGGGAGACCCGCGAATGGGCCGAAGGGCGGGCCTTCGCGTTCGACGACACGATCGAACACGAAGCCTGGAACACCGGCGACGCAGGCCGCGCGGTGCTGATTCTCGACGCGTGGAACCCGCATCTGAGCGCGGCCGAGCAGGACGGCGTGGTGCGCTATTTCGCCGCCGCCGACGGCGCGCTGGCCGGAGCCAGAGCGCTCGGCTAACCGCTTGCTGCGCCTGCGCGAATCCGATATTCTACCTTCTCATCGATTCAGAGGTATCCGTATGCTCACCACCCTGCTCGCCCTGACGCTGGCCAGCGCCGCCACCGGCGCCGCCGAACCCGAACTGACCTCGGGCCCGACCAAGATGACCACGTCCGAAATCCGCGCCTACAATTCGACGCTGGCGCGCGACGACCCGCACTACATCCGCTGCGCCCGCGTCGAAGAGACCGGCTCGCTGGTTCGCAAGCGCTCGACGTGCCGCACCAACGAAGAGTGGCGGCGGATCGAAGAGGGCGGCAACCGCGAAGCTCGCGACGCCGTCGAAGGCCTGCAGAAGGGCTGGTCGAGCGGCAAGGGCTAGCGCCGTATG
Source organism: Novosphingobium sp. (assembly GCA_050725835.1). GTDB lineage: Bacteria > Pseudomonadota > Alphaproteobacteria > Sphingomonadales > Sphingomonadaceae > Novosphingobium. The sequence continues at coordinate 1,136 of JBOHIC010000032.1, read as the reverse complement.
CGCGTGCTTTGTCGCGCAACTCTCGGGAGAATTCGATGTCGGTCTTGCTGACTGCCGCGCTGCTGTTCGCCGCCGAGGCGGTTGCCGCTTCGCCCGGCGATATTGCCGAGCCCAACCCCAGGGCGATGAGCCAGGGTGAGATTCGCGCCTACAACGCCAAGCTAGGCCGCGACGATCCCAACTACATCAAGTGCAAGCGCAGCGCCGACACCGGTTCGCTGATCGCCCGCAACTACAGCTGCCGCACCAACCGGCAGTGGGCCAAGGCCGAAGATATCGGCAACGAAAACGCGCGCGAAATCGGCGACGAGATGAAGAGCAAGTCGTGGAACACCAGCGGCTGAGCGTTGCCGACGGCGGTTAGTTCGCCAGCCGCATCACCCGCACCCCGGGTTGCTTGGCGACATTGGCCATGAAGCTGCCCATCGCCGCGCGGCGGATGTGAATCGCATCGCCCGCCTTGGGAAAGACGTTGCGGCCGTCGGTCTGCTTCCACTGCGCCCCGTCGGCGAGGACGAAGATCGGCATTCCGTCCTTGGCGCTGTGGACCGAGGTGATCGTGCTGTCGATTTCCATCACCTCCTCGCTGTCGCCGCCGCCGAACAGCTTGAGCCTGGGCAGCCGCAGCCCGAAAATGCCGCGGCGCGCCTCGCGCATCGTGGTCCGATCGAACACCGCGAGGTCCTTGGCCTGATTCGCGGCGGCCATCGCTGCGACGGTGCGATCGTAGCAGGCCAGGCGCTGCGCCGCGTCGGGGATCGCCTTGCAGTCGACCACCGCCTGGAACACCGGCGGCGGCGTGGCTTCGTCGTCCTTGTCCTTGGCGAAGGCCGGAACCGCAAGCACGGCGAACAGGGCGGCGAACAGGGCGGCTGAGCGCACGGGCGATCTCCTTCTCTTGGCGCGGTTATGGCCGAAGCCGCAAGCCCCGCGCAAACGAAAAGGCGCGCGAATCGCTTCGCGCGCCTTTCGCAAAACCATGCGGGGCTGGTTTAGGCGGCGGCCTTCCTGGCCAGCTCGCGCTTGACCTTGAGCGCGGTGGCAGAAAGCTTTTCGTCGCTCGTCTTACTGACCCAGTTGTCGAGCCCGCCGACGTGCTCGACCGAACGCAGCCCGTGCGCCGAAACGCGGAACTT
>JBOHIC010000031.1:0-5333 GCA_050725835.1 Novosphingobium sp. | reverse complement strand
ATGGCGACCTTGATTGGCTTCATTACGAAAAAGTCCTTTACGTGCGTCAGCGCACGGCCGTGGCCGGCGTCATTGAGAAATCGCGCGCCAAAAGCAAGAAGATTGCGACCGGTCAAGCGCGATCCCGCGGGTCCCGGCGGCAGGGACACCCCGCTTCGGGATGCGGCGCGCCGAGCTCAGCGGGCCTGCGCGATGAAGCGGGCGACGTGGGCGTCGTCCGAACGATACTTCGCCATCCCGCGCCCTTCGGTGCGCCAGGCGACCTGCAGTCCGGTGGCTTGGACCTGACTTGCGAAGTCGTCGGGTACGATGAAGCGGCGGTAATGCGTGGGGGTGACCTTGGCCGCCGCCTCGTCGAGGTGGGTGCGGAATTCTGCGCACAAGGCGCCGCCGCGCCGGCCCAGCAGCCGCGCCGCCTGGGCCAGCACAGCGGCTTCGGCGCGCTGGTCGATCGCGTGGAAAAAGAACCGGGCGTAGATCAGCACCGGACCTTCGCCGCCATCGCCGAGCCAGTCCCAGGATTCCCGGCTGTCCGCCGGACCGTGCCGGAACGCGCCTTGCGAACCGACCCCGGCGTCGTAGCCCTTGAGCACCTCCTGGCAGGCGGCAATCGCCGCGGGAGAGCGGTCGAGGCCTCGGACCTTGAAGCCGTGGCGCAGGAAGAACAGCGTGTCGCGCCCGTTTCCGCAGCCGATATCGACAACGGTGCCGACTGCCGGCAGCGCGCCGGTGAGAACCTCGTTGGCGACGAACACCGCGAACTGCGAGGGCAGGACCGGGGCTTCGCGCTTGTCGTAATAACTGCCCCAGTAGTCTGCGACATCCAGTTGATCGTGCATTGCAGCGCGCTATCCGCCGAGCCGCGCGCCTGTCAACGCACTTGGCGCGGAGGTCACAGCGCCTTGAGGTGCTCGGGAAGCAGGTCGCCGGCCTTGTCGGCGACGATGACCGGGGCGCACCAGAGAATCGCGATCAGCCAGATAAGGACCCCGAGCAGCCCGATCCACGGCACCAACCAGGCGAGTCCGACGATGCACAGCGTGGCGAACAGCAGGGTATAAAAGTCGCGCTTGAACATCCGTTCGAGCACGAGCACCCCCGCTTGCACCCGGGGATGCGCGGCGAGCCGCAGCGCCAGCGCCGGTCGCAGCACGTCGAAGCTGCCGCCGCCCGGACCCATCCGCACCGATGCGGTCATCAGCGCGGCGCAGACCAGCGCGATGCCGGTCATCGCCGCGGGCGCGGCGAGCTGCCCCCAGCCGTAGGTGCGAACCAGCCCGATCATCAGCGCGACCAGGAAACCGAGGTTGGAGAGCATATCGAGCGTGGTATCGAGCGCGGCCCCGAAACGGCTGTAGCTGTAAGTCACCCGGGCGATGTCGCCGTCGATGCAGTCTATCACCATCACCACCTGCAGCATCGCGCCGCCCACCGCCAGCCACGCCGCTCCGCCTTGCGCCAGCACCAGGCACATCGCGATCGCCACCGCGAAGCAGAACAGCGAGACCCAATTGGGCGTGACATTGCCCAAGCGCAGCAGCAAGGCGGCGATGCGGGTCGAAATGGGGCGGTCGATCTTGCGGATGACCCACCCCTCGTCGGACTTCATCGAGGCCTGGAAGATCCGTTTGGTGATCGCATCGGGGGGACCGGCTTCGAAGCCTTCGGCCGTGGTCAGCGATCCCGGATCGTCACCCAGCTCGCGCAGCACCTTCAGCGTCAGCAGCCGGTCTTCCGGCAGCTCGAGCAGGGTTTCGCCGGCCAGCGCCGAAACCTGCTCGCGACTGGTCACCCTGATCACCTCGGGCAGAGCTCGTTCGCGGATGGCGAAGCTGCGCGACCACTCCGGCGCGATCTCGTTCGGCGAGACCAGATATATCGCGCGCGCGCCCGCGAGGTCGGCCTCGATAACCGACCGGGCAATTCCCGATAGCCCAGCCATGCGCTGGCGCAGGAACGGTGAGGCCGGAATGACTACGGAAAATGCCGACATGGGTTTGGAACGGGAAGGAGTCCGATTGCGAGGAGGCAGGCGCTAGGTAGGCAGGACGCCGCCGGGTGTCCACAGGACGCCGCACCGTTGCCAACCGCAGCGCCCCACCTTACGGCGAAGGCGATCGGCCGGCTGGACGGCGGCCAAGCGGGAGACATTCGGGTGCTACAGATATCAGCGGCAATCAGCGCCGGCGAAGCCGAGCGCCCGGTTCGCCCGCACGAACTGCAGGATCCGCTTAACCGCTGGCTCTACCACCCACTCGCCTGGCAGCTCGCCAAGGGTCTCGCGCGGACCCCGTTGACCCCGAATACGGTCTCGGTGATCGGCGCCTGCTTCGTCCTCGCGGCCGCATGGAGCTATGCTCTGCCCGGCTGGCCCGGGCCGGCGCTGCTCGGCCTCGCGCTGCACATGACCTGGCACGTGGTCGACGGCGCCGACGGCGACCTTGCGCGGTTGACAGGGCGGGCGAGCCCGCTCGGCGAGATGGTCGACGGGGTGTGCGACTATGCCAGCCACGTCGTGCTCTACCTCGTGCTGGGATGGATCGTCACGCGCCCCGGCGGGTTCTTCGCGGCCCACTGGCTGGTCGGCTGGGGCCTGCTGGTAGTGGCTGGGATCGGCCACGCGGTGCAATCCAACCATGTCGAGGTCCAGCGCCGCCAATACCAGTACTGGGTCTATGGCACCCCGTGGATCCGCCACTCGCACGCTGCTGAGGGTTCGGCGACCGGCGAGAGCAAGCTCGGCCTGCTCGTCACCGCCTATCTCAATGCGGCGAGCGGGATGACCCCGCACGCGCTGCATGTCGATGCCGCGGTCGCCCGCGCGCAGGGCGATCCCGCCGCGCTCGCGCGGATCGCCGCCGCGGTGCGCGCCGAAGCGCCGCCGCTGCTGCTGGTGTACAAGTTCCTTGGCCCCAACCCGCGGGCGATCGTGCTCGGGCTGTCGATGCTCGCGGGCTCGCCGCTGTGGTACCTGCTCTATCAGGCGGCCCTGCTCAACCTGCTGCTGCTGGTTTCGGTCAGGCTGCACAACGCCGCGGCCCGGCGCATCGACGCGGCGATCGGCGCCTGAGGTGAAGGGCGAAGCGCTGCTCGAGGAAGCCCGCGGCATCGCCGATCGGATCGTCGCGCTGCGCCGCGCGATCCACGCCGAGCCCGAGCTCGGATTGATGACCCCCCGGACCCGCGACAAGGTCCGCGCCGCGCTCGCCGACCTGGCGCTCGAATGGCGCGAAGGGCCATCGACCACCGGGCTGGTCGCAACGCTCAAGGGCGGCGCGGGGCCGGGCCGTTCGGTCCTCCTGCGCGGCGACATGGACGCGCTGCCGATGCCCGAGGAGACCGGGCTCGACTTCGCCTCGACCGTGCCCGGGGCGATGCACGCCTGCGGCCACGATGCGCATGTGGCGATGCTCGCGGGGGCGGCGCGGCTACTCTGCGCACGGGCCGAAAGCCTCGCCGGAGAGGTCCGCTTCATGTTCCAGCCGGGCGAGGAGGGCCACCACGGCGCGCGCTTCATGCTGGACGACGGGCTGCTGGACCCGCTCCCCGACGCCGCTTTCGCGCTCCACGTCATGCCCAATGCCCCGCACGGGCTGATCGCCGGCCGCGCCGGTCCGTTGATGGCCGCGGCCGACCGGCTCGAGATCGTCGTCACCGGGCGCGGCGGCCACGCCTCGATGCCGCACCAGACCCGCGATCCGGTCCCGGTTGCCTGCGAAATCGTGCTCGCGCTCCAGGCGATGGTCACTCGCCGCTTCGACGCGCACGACCCGGTGGTGGTCACCGTGACCACGCTCGAGGCCGGCACCGCCTACAACGTTATTGCCGACACCGCCGCGCTCAAGGGCACGATCCGTACGCTTTCGGCCCGCCACCGCGCCGAAGTCGCCGCGGCGATCCGCACCCTCGCCGAAGGCATCGCCGCCGCCCACGGGCTCAGCGCCGAGGTCGAGATCGAAGAGGGCTTCCCGGTCACCGTCTGCGACGCCCGCGCGGTCGATTTCGGCGAACGGGTCGCGCGCGGGCTGGCGGGCGAAGCCGCGTTCCGCCGCCTGCCCGAGCCGATCATGGGGGCGGAGGACTTCTCCTACGTGCTCGAGCAGGTTCCCGGAGCGATGTTCTTCCTCGGCGTCTCGCACGAGGGCGAGGACTGGCGAGCATGCTGCGGGATCCACTCGAGCCGGATGATGCTCGACGAGACTGTGCTGCCGCGCGGCGCGGCCTACCTCGCCGCGCTGGGCGAGCGGTTCCTCGCCGAGGGGTTCGCTTAGGGTTGGCGCACCCGACAGGATTCGAACCTGTGACCTCTGCCTTCGGAGGGCAGCGCTCTATCCAGCTGAGCTACGGGTGCCTGGCCGGGGCGGTTAGCAGCGGTATGGCCGGCGCGCAATCGGGTTAGCCATTTGGCAAGGCGGCGGCGCTATGCTCCGCGCCATGAACGGCACTCCTGGCCTCACTTCCCCGCCCCATGGCGCGCTGCCCGGTTCGGGGCGGGCCGAGTTCGGCCAGGCTTCGGCTAGCGCGATGAGCATGAAGTGGTCGGCGCTCCACGACGCCGCAGGCGTGGTCGCGACGCTCGCCGGGCTGAGCGCCGAGCCGATGCGCCCCGAGGTCCGTAACTTCCCCGCGATCATGCGCGACGCCGGCGGCTGGCGGCGCCACCATGCCGAGCAAGGCATCGCCGATCTCGGCGCGGTGATGGAGCCGGGGCTCGCCGCGCTGCTCAGCGTCCACGCTCGCGGGACCAACCCCGCCGCGGCCGCGCTGGCGCTGTGGCAGGAGTTCCAGGCCGCGCGCGCCGCGCTGCTGAGCCTCGCCCCGCCAAGCGCCGGAGCCATGCGGCTCTCCTAACGCCTTGCCACGTTCCCGCTCCGTTCCTAGGATGCGGGCATGGGCCAGCCGATTCCCCTCGACCCCGATGTCCGCACCGCGCAAGCCGTGGCGCGGGGGATCTGCCGCCTGTTCGCGCGCAACGACATCTGGTGCCTGTCAGAGATGCCGCTGCCGCCAAAAAACGGAAGAGCGCACCGCCGCGCCGACCTGATGGGGATCGACGCCAAGGGCCAGATCGTCATCGTCGAGATCAAGGTCGCCAAGGCCGACCTCCACGGCGACGCCAAGTGGCCCGACTATCTCGACCACTGCGACCGCTTTTACTGGGGCCTGGCAAGCCATCTCGACCGCGCCTGCATGGAGACCGCCGCCTTCCGCCCCGAGTGCTGCGGGCTGATCGTCGCCGACGGCTACGACGCCGAAATCCTCCGCCCCGCCCCGACGATTCCGCTCAACCCCGCGCGCCGCAAAGCCGAGACCGAACGCCTCGCCCGCGCCGC
>JBOHIC010000030.1:0-1782 GCA_050725835.1 Novosphingobium sp. | reverse complement strand
CCGGCGAGGACCAGTTCGGTCGGGGCCTTGCCCGAAAGGTCGAGTTCGGAAAGCTTCTTGCCTTCCTTGCCGTTGATGCTGACGTGGCCGTCGCAGCCCGACAGCGCGGTCGCCAGCGCAACCGCGGCGATCGGCGCGAACGCCCTGGCGAATTTCCCGAAACGCATGATCACCTCCACTTGCCGTGTATTGCTGATGTAATACAGCAGCGCGACAGGATCAAGGGGTTCAATCGAAAAAGGGCCGCACCTCGCGGCACGGCCCCCTCGGTGATTAGGTTGCGCGAGCCTCAGGCGGTGACCGCCTCCGCATAGTATTTCGGCGCGTGCTCGTTGAGGATCGCGAGAATCTTCTTGAGCGCGGCGGGCTCGTCGGTCTTCTCCATCGCCGCGAGTTCGCGCGCGAGGCGCGAGGAGGCAGCTTCGAAGATCTGCCGCTCGGAATAGGACTGCTCGGGCTGGTCGTCGGCGCGGAACAGGTCGCGGGTCACTTCGGCGATCGAGACGAGGTCGCCCGAATTGATCTTGGCTTCGTATTCCTGGGCGCGGCGCGACCACATCGTGCGCTTGACCTTGGGCTTGCCGGTAAGTGTCGCCAGGGCTTCGCGCAGGGTCTTGTCGCTCGACAGCTTGCGCATGCCGATCGCCTCGACCTTGTTGGTCGGAACGCGCAGCGTCATCCGCTCTTTCTCGAAGCGCAGGACATAGAGTTCGAGCTTCATCCCGGCGATCTCCTGCTCCTGCAGCTCGATCACCCGGCCGACGCCGTGCTTGGGATAAACGACATAGTCACCAACATCGAAGGCGTGGGCCTTGGCCGCCATGTATCGTCCTTTCGTGCGCAAGCCGGACAGTCCGCCAATCGCGGTGAAGGCCGATCTCGTCGCCGGCCGATGCCCGATCCTGCCTTTCGCTGTGCTCTTCGACCGCGCAAAACCGCGGCAGTCGGCCGATTATATAGCATGTCCGCAACAAAATTGCCAGACCCGCGAATCCCGCGCCGGGACGGGGGGTTGCGCGGATTGCAACCGGGCTGGGCGACCCTACGGAATCGCCCGATTCGCGGGGCGAATCAGTCGCCCTCGCCGGGTTCGGCGGAGAAGTACTTGTCGAACTTGCCCTCTTCGCCCTTGTGCTCGTCGGCGTCGTCGGGCGAATCCTTCTTGGTGGTGATGTTGGGCCACTCGGCGGAGAATTTGGTGTTGAGCTCGAGCCACTGCTCGAGCCCGCTCTCGGTATCGGGGAGGATCGCCTCGGCCGGGCATTCGGGCTCGCACACCCCGCAGTCGATGCACTCGCTGGGGTTGATCACCAGCATGTTGTCGCCCTCGTAGAAGCAATCGACCGGGCAGACCTCGACGCAGTCCATGTACTTGCACTTGATGCACGCGTCGGTGACGACATAGGTCATGGCGGCGAAGTCCCCTCTGGCTGGTTGCCCGGGCCTATGAGATTTGCCGCCCGCCCGTCAAGCACGCGGTAGCACGCCTGGGCTTCGGGTGCAGGGCCGCGCCGGTTGGGCAGCGTCTGCAACTCGATCACACGGGTATTGATGCGCATCGGCAGGGTCAGCACGTCTCCGGGAGCGACCGTGGCGCCCGGCTTGTCGATCCGCCGCCCGTTGACCCGGATGTGCCCGGCGAGCACCCACTGTTGGGCGAAGTTCCGGCTCGAGGCGAGCCGCAAGTACCACAGCAGCTTGTCGATCCGCATCAGCGGACCAGTTCGGCGAGCGCGGCGAAAGCGCCGGTGGGCGGCGGCGCGGGCCGGGCGGGATCGGCGC
>JBOHIC010000029.1:0-4385 GCA_050725835.1 Novosphingobium sp. | reverse complement strand
CCTCGACCATGCGCGGGTCGAGGCCCTGGGCATAGACCAGCTTGGGCGCGTCTTCGGCGGCGCAGGCGAGCGCAATCGCGCGCCAGACCCGGGGCCGTTCGAAGCTGCCGCCGCCGCTCGCCACGGTGCGCGCTATCGAGAAGAAGCGCTGACCGTCGGGCAGCTCGACGAACTGGGTGACGATCTGCGCTGGCGTGCGGAACACCGAATGGACGCTCCACAGCGGGCACCCGCCGCCGTGCGCGGCGAAGGGGAAGCCCGCGCCGTCGAGCCGTTTGGAGACGTTGCCCGCCTCGTCGACCCGGATGAAGAAGAACGGCACCCGTTCCATCCCCGGGCGGCCGAGCGTGGTAAGCCGGTGCGCGACCTGCTCGAAACTCGCGCCGAACTGGCGGCCGAGCGCCTCGATATCGTAGCTGCGCGCCTCGACCGCGCGGGCGAAGCGCTCGTAGGGCATGACCAGCGCCGCAGCGGCATAGCCCGCGAGCGCGCGGCGGACGAGGTTGGCGGCGGTTGCGCTGGCGAAGCGTTCCTCGCGAACGATCGCCGAAATGTCGCTGCGCAGCGCGGTGTAGGCGATGTGGGTGGCGAGCTGGAAATTGCGGCTGGCGCCGTCGAGCGTATCGTCGATGTGGAGCTGTTCGGCGTGGCGATCAAACCGCCGCAGCGCGCCCATCATTACTTCGGGCGGGAGGAAGCGCACCCGCAACCCGTTGGCGGCGCGGAGCCATTCGGCCATTCCGCCGCGCGCGGCGATTTCCTCGGCGAGCGTCTCGGCGCGGGTATCGAGCGTGGGGAAATAGTTGCGGCGCGCGGCGACGAAGCGGCGCGCTTCGGCCACCGGGTCGTTCGCGATATCGCCCGGCGTCTCGCGCTGCTCGGCGAGCGCGCGCTGCTCGCGGGTGTATGCGCCGTGGAGCCGCAGCAGCGCCTCGGCCACCCCGGGAGAACCGGCGGCGAGGTCGGCGACTTCGAGCGGGGGCAGGTCGATATCGGCGAACAGCGGATCGCGCAGCGCCTCGGCCAGGCGGCGCGCGTATTCGGCGCTGTCCTCGACCGCGAACTCGCCGATGTCGAGCTTGTAGCTGCGCGCGAGGCGGAGCAGCAGGTCGGCGGTGAGCGGGCGCTGGTTGCGTTCGAGCAGCGCGACATAAGACGGCGAAATGCCGAGGTCGCCGGCCATCGCCTGCTGGGTCAGGCCGAGTTCGCGGCGCAGGCGGCGGATGCGCGGTCCGAGATAGAGTGGGCGCTGGACGGCCATGGGCGCATCATTGTCCACTCTGCACAACTTTACAAGTTATAGTTGTAAAGCCTTACAACCCGACTTCACGCCCACTTCCGCAGTGCAGCATGGGAGCATAGGCCGCGGCCACGAAATCCGCAGCAGGAACCGTATCCATGACCTACCAGCAGACGATCATCGAGGCCGGCGAAGAGATCGGCCGCTTCCGCCAGACCTGGACCGGGATCGAGCCCGAGGCGGTCGCGCGGATGCGGCTGCAGAACCGCTTCCGCTCCGGGCTCGACATCGCCCGCTACACCGCCGCGATCATGCGCGCCGACATGGCCGCTTACGACGCCAATCCGGCAAACTACACCCAATCGCTCGGCTGCTGGCACGGCTTCATCGGCCAGCAAAAGCTGATCTCGATCAAAAAGCACTTCGGCACCACCCAGGGCCGCTACCTCTACCTCTCGGGCTGGATGATCGCCGCGCTGCGTAGCGAGTTCGGCCCGCTGCCCGACCAGTCGATGCACGAGAAGACCAGCGTCTCCGCGCTGATCGAGGAGCTTTACACCTTCCTCCGCCAAGCCGACGCGCGCGAACTCGGCGGCCTGTTCCGCGAGCTCGATGCAGCGCGCGAGGGCGGCGACGAGGTCAGGGCCAAGCAGGTCCAGAACGCAATCGACAGCCACGAAACCCACGTCGTCCCGATTATCGCCGACATCGACGCGGGCTTCGGCAACGCCGAGGCGACCTATCTGCTCGCCAAGCAGATGATCGAGGCTGGCGCCTGCGCGATCCAGATCGAAAACCAGGTTTCCGACGAGAAACAGTGCGGCCACCAGGACGGCAAGGTCACCGTCCCGCACGAAGACTTCCTCGCGAAGATCCGCGCGATCCGTTATGCCTTCATGGAGCTCGGGGTCGAGGACGGGATCATCGTCGCGCGCACCGATTCGCTCGGCGCGGGCCTGACCAAGCAGATCGCCTTCTCCCGCACCAAGGGCGACCTCGGCGATCAGTACAACGGCTTCCTCGACTGCGAGGAAGCGACCGAAGTCGGCCACGGCGAGGTCCTGATCAGCCGCGACGGCCAGCTGCTGCGGCCCAAGCGCCTGCCGAGCAACCTCTACCAGTTCCGTTCGGGCACCGGTGAGGACCGCTGCGTGCTAGACTGCATCACCTCGCTCCAGAACGGTGCGGACCTGCTGTGGATCGAGACCGAGAAGCCGCACATCGCGCAAATCGCCGGGATGGTCGACCGCATCCGCGAGGTGATCCCGAACGCCAAGCTGGTCTACAACAACTCGCCCAGCTTCAACTGGACGCTCAACTTCCGCCAGCAGGTGTTCGACGCCTGGCAGGCCGAGGGCCGCGACCTCTCGGCCTACGACCGCGCCAAACTGATGAGCGCCGACTACGATGCCACCGAACTCGCCGCCGAGGCCGACGAGCGCATCCGCACCTTCCAGCGCGATGCTGCTGCCCGCGCCGGCATCTTCCATCACCTGATTACGCTGCCGACCTACCACACCGCGGCGCTGAGCACCGACAACCTGGCGCGCGAATACTTCGGCGAGCAGGGCATGCTCGGCTACGTCAAGAACGTCCAGCGCGCCGAAATTCGCCAGGGCATCGCCTGCGTCAAGCACCAGAACATGTCGGGCAGCGACATCGGCGACGACCACAAGGAATACTTCGCCGGCGAAGCCGCGCTCAAGGCGGGCGGCAAGGACAACACCATGAATCAATTTGCGGCGTAACTCCGCCGCCCACAGTCTCCTGGGGAGGAGAAACCGGCCCGTCGCAGCCCCCCCCTTTCGCTGCGGCGGGCCAACCTTTTGGGCGCCCGCATTTTGCAGTTGGCCTGCGCCCCGGCCTCGCCTAGCGAAGCGCGATGGAACCCTTTCTGCTCACCGAACGCCGCGGCGCGGTCGTGCTCGCGACGCTCAACCGCCCGGATGAGCGCAACGCCATCTCCGAAACCGCGCACAGCCAGGAAATCGCCGATTTCTGCGCCGCAACCACCCGCGACCCTTCGATCCGCGCAGTGGTGCTGACCGGCAAGGGCAAGGCGTTCTGCGCGGGGGGCAACGTCAAGCACATGCGCGAGCGCGGCGGGATGTTCGCCGGATCGCCCTTCGGCATCCGCAACGGCTATCGGACCGGCATCCAGATGATCCCGACCGCGCTGTACGAGCTGGAAGTGCCGGTGGTCGCCGCGGTCAACGGGCCGGCGATCGGCGCCGGGCTCGATCTCGCCTGCATGTGCGACCTGCGGGTCGCGGCCGACACCGCGGTCTTCGCCGAGAGTTTCGTCAAGCTCGGGATCGTCCCCGGCGACGGCGGCGCCTGGCTGCTGCCGCGGGTGATCGGCATGCCGCGGGCGAGCCTGATGACGCTGACCGGCGACACCATCGACGCCGCCACCGCGCTCGAATACGGGCTGGTCAACGAAGTCGTCCCCGCCGAACGCTGCGTCGAGCGAGCGCTCGAGCTTGCGGCAAGGATCGCCGCCAACGCCGGCCATGCCACCCGTATGGCCAAGCGCCTGCTGCGCGACGGGCAGGACATGAAGCTTGGACCCCTGCTCGAGATGTCGGCCGCGTTCCAGGCGCTCGCCCATCACGCCGAGGACCACCACGAGGCGGTCGAAGCCTTCCTCGACAAGCGCGCGCCGCAATTCCGCGACAAATGAGCGAAGCGGCCGCGCCGACCGGCCCGCTCGCCGAGATCAGGGTGCTCGACCTGTCGCGAGTGCTCGCCGAAGAGCTTGGGCTGAGCGCCGAGGAGATCGCCCGGCTCAAAGCCGCCGGTGCGATCGGCTGAGCGATGCGCGCATCGCGAGCAGGTTTGGCGGCGACAAGAAGGACTTGCTTGTCGGTGCCCGCCGGCTCCGGCACGGGCGGCGCGGCATGACCCGCACCCTGACCCACCTCCAGCGGCTTGAGGCCGAAAGCATCCACATCCTGCGCGAAGTGGTGGCTGAGGCGGTGCGCCCGGTGATGCTCTATTCGGTCGGCAAGGACAGCGCGGTGATGCTCCACCTCGCGCGCAAGGCCTTCTTCCCCGCGCCCCCGCCCTTCCCGCTGCTCCACGTCGACACCACCTGGAAGTTTCGCGAGATGTACGCGCTGCGCGACCGGATGGCCGCGGAAAG
>JBOHIC010000028.1:0-2685 GCA_050725835.1 Novosphingobium sp. | reverse complement strand
GGGGCCGTATTACGTCAAGTTCCTCGGCCGCGATCCCGGCAATGGCGCGGCGGCCTCCGAGGGCAAGAAGGACTTCTACAAGGGCTGGATCGAGCTCAATTCGTCGTCGGTTCAGGACGGCAATACACCCGTCAACGACGGCGTGCTGCGCGCAGCGCCGCAAATCGGCGCGGCGGCGACGGGGACGGGCGGGGTGCGTGTCGCCGCCGGGGATATCGACGGTGCGTCCGCTCCGGGTGCGACCGGGCTGAGCAAAGTCGGCGCGGGCACCTTGGTTCTCAACATGCGGACGCCCGATTGTCGAGTGGGCGAACGCTTCGCCGAGGTTCAGGTTCGCGAAGGCCGTTCGGGCCGTCCGGCGCGGTACAAGGGCGTGACCGTTGTCAGCTGCGCCTCCGAAAACATCACCTTCAGCTACGCCAGGATCGAGCACTAGCGCCGGCGATACAGGAGAATGGCCATGTTCGTCCGCTGCACCGCGCTCGGTATCGCGCTGGCGCTCGCCCCCGCGCCCGCCGGCGCTGCGCTCAGCGTGCTCGCCGCCACGCTCGCCGGGCCGAACGAGACCAAGGGCGGCGATCCCGACGGCGCGGCGCACTTCTCGGTCGAGGTCGATCCGGCGACCAACGACTTCTGCTACGTGCTGTGGACCGAGAAGGTCGCCAAGGCGACCGCGGCGCACGTCCACGAGGGCGTCGCCGGGGCCGACGGGCCGCCGTTGTTCGCGATCACCGTCACCGGCAAGGGCGGCGACATGTGCATCGCGATCGACGAGGCCAAGCTGTTGCCGATCGTCGCCAAGCCCGAGGCCTATTACGTCAACGTCCACACCGCCGATTTCCCCGCGGGCGCGGTGCGCGGCCAGCTCGCGCCAAAGTAACGCCTGGCCCGCGGCCCGGCGCGGTTCGTCGCGGGGCGCGCAACCTTTGGCGGGCTGGTGCGTATCGCTGGGGAGGCGATGGCCTCGCCACCCAGGAGACTTGCCATGAACCGAACCCTATCCGCCACGCTTGCCGCCGCGACGCTTGCGCTCGGCGCGGTCGCCGTCACCGCCGCCGATGGCGGGCGCAAGCTGAGCACCGAGCTGACCGGCGCCGACGAAGTCCCCGGCCCCGGCGATCCCGACGGCACCGGCAGCTTCGCCGCGCGGCTCAACTACGGCCAGGCGCGGCTGTGCTACGACCTCAGCGTGAGCGGAATCGACCCCGCGAGCATGGCCCACGTCCACCGCGGCGCCGACGGAATCGCCGGGCCAGTGGTGATCGGGCTGAGCGCGCCGACCAGCGGCTCGAGCTCGGGCTGCGCCGACATCACCCGGACCCTCGCCGAAGACCTGCTCAAGAACCCCGACGGGTTCTATGTCAACGTCCACAATGCCGCCTATCCGGGCGGCGCGGTGCGCGGCCAGCTCGGCGACTGAGCCTTGCCCGGCGGCGCGGCCCGGCCTAGGTCTGGCCGCGCAACCGGGGGAGCTTGAAATGGCGGGGGTGTGGTTCGACGAGCTGGCGGTGGGGCAACGCTTCGACCACGCGATCCGCCGCACCGTGACCGAGACCGACAATGTCCTGTTCACCACGCTCTCGCACAATCCCGCCGCGCTCCACCTCGACGCCGAGTACATGGCGGGGACCGAATACGGCCGGGTGCTGGTCAACTCGTGCTTTACGCTGTCGCTGATGGTCGGGGTCAGCGTCGGCGACACCACGCTCGGCACCGCGGTCGCCAACCTGGGGTGGGACGAGGTCCGCTTCCCCGCGCCGGTCTTCGTCGGCGATACGCTGCGGGTGGTCACCGAGGTGGTCGAGCTGCGCGAGAGCAAGAGCCGGCCCGAGGCGGGGATCGTCACCTTCCGCCACGAGGCGTGGAACCAGAAGGGCGAGCTTGTCGCGCACTGCAAGCGCTCGGGCCTGCAGCGCAAGAAGCCCGCCTAGAGTGCGCGTTTGCCGAGCAGGATCGCGCCGGTGATCCCCGCGCGGTCCCCAAGCGACGGGGCGACGATGTAGCTTTCGAGGCCGGGATCGAGCTGGGGCGCGGCGATGTAGCCGGCGAGGCGGGCCTCGGTCGCGCGGCGCAGCGCGGCAAGCAGCCCGGGCGCCTTCATCACCCCGCCGCCGAAGACCAGCCGGTCGGGCATGTGGAGCAGGACGATGGCGGCGGCGAGCTGAGCGAGGTAACCGGCGATCAGTTCGACCCGCGCAGAATCGTTGGCCGCAGACAGGCTCACGCCCCAGCGCGCCTCGATCGCCGGCCCGCTCGCCAGGCCCTCGGCGCAGGCATCGGCGTGGAACGGGCAGACCCCGGCGAAGGCATCGCCCGGATCGCGCGCCATCGGCAGGTGCCCGGCCTCGTAGTGCGAGAACCCGCCGAGCGGCACGCCGCCGCGGACTACGCCGGCGCCGATCCCGGTGCCGACGGTGGTGTAGGCGAGGGTGGTCGTCCCCGCGCCCGCACCCAGCGCCCACTCGCCCAGCGCGGCGCCGTTGACGTCGGTGTCGACCACCAGCGGCGCACCGAACCCTTCCAGCGCGTCGTGAAACCGCGCCCCGCTCCACCCCGGCTTGGGGGTGGTGGCGAATGTGCCGTAAGTTGGCGAGGCGGGATCGATGTCGATCGGTCCGAAGCTGGCGATCCCGAACGCGCCGATCTGCCCGTGTTCGGCCGATGCTGCACGGAACCACGCTGCCA
>JBOHIC010000027.1:0-2216 GCA_050725835.1 Novosphingobium sp. | reverse complement strand
GGCGTGGGAGGGAATCGCCAGCGCCAACAGCGCGACCGCCAACCGCATCGCTGCGCGAGCCGCGCGTCTCAAGAAGACGCCAGGTAAGTCATGTCGTAGGCGACCGTGTATCACTAAAGTCCGGGGCCTGTCAACATGTGCTCTGGAGGGTGCTGTTGGTCTATAGAAATGTCATCCCGTAACTGTTCAGTGAGAATGTCACCCCATGAAGACATGGGAGACATTCACGATGAGTCGGAAGGAAGTGCCGCGGGCCGGGCTGCTCAAGGCCGCCCTGGCCGGGAAGATCACCAATGCCCAAGGGGCCCTGGCGATGCAGCTGAGCGTCCGACAGTTTCAACGGGTGAAGGTCCGCTTCGCCGCCGAGGGAGCCCGCGGCCTGCTCCACCGCCTGCGGGGCCGCCCCTCCCCTCGCCGCGTCGCCGCCGAGGTGCACCAGCGCGCGGCCGCACTGCTGCACACCACCTACGCCGGCTTGAACGACTGCCACCTCACCGAGAAGCTGCAGGAGGTGGAGGGCCTGCCGCTCAGCCGCAGCTCGGTGCGCCGGCTGCGCCGGGCGCTCGGCCTGCCCCCGAAGCGGCGCCGGCGGACCCGCCAGGTGCGCATGCGGCGCACGCCGGAAGCCCAGATGGGCGCCCTCGTGCAGCTCGACGCCAGCCCCTTCGCCTGGCTGGAAGACCGCGGCCCGACCCTGGCCCTGCATGGGGCCATCGACGACGCCACCGGCACCGGGCTGGCCTTGTACTTCCGCCCCACCGAGGACCTGCACGGCTACGCCACCCTGCTCCAGCAGCTCTGCACCACCGCCGGGCTGCCCCTGGCCCTCTACGGCGATCGCCTCGGCGTCTTCGTGCGGAACGATGCGCATTGGACCCTCGAGGAAGAACTGCGGGGCACGCAAGACCCCACCCACTTCGGACGCATCTTGCAGACCCTCGGCATCGGCTACATCGCCGCCCACTCCCCGCAGGCCAAGGGCCGCATCGAACGCTTTTGGCAGACGCTGCAAGATCGCCTCGTCAGCGAGCTCCGCTTGCGGGGCATCTGCACGCTGGAGGCCGCCAACGCCTTCCTGCCCGAATTCCTCGCCGACCTCAACCCCCGCTTCGCCCGCGCCCCCGCCGACGCCGTGGCCGCCTGGCGTCCCGCGCCGCGCGATCTGGCTGCGCTGCTCAGCTGCCGCTACACGCGCACCGTCGCCCGAGACAATACCGTCCGCCTCGGCCCCCGCTGGGTCCAGTTGCCCCGTCGCCGCTCCTATGCCGGGCGTCGCGTCGAGCTGCGCGAGTGCCTCGACGGCCGCCTGCTCGTCTTCACCGACGGCCACTGCCTCGCCACGCAGGCAGCGCCACCGGCCGATTTCATCCTCCGCCCTCGCCGCGGGCCCAGCGCGGACCGCCGCCAGCGCCTACGCGCCTCTCACAGCCGCGTTGTTGAGGGGGACCGCTATCTCCCTACCCCCCGAAAGCGGCCCTTTTCCCCTCGCACGCGTTCGGCCGCGGCCGCTCGCACGCCGAGCCCCACGCACCCGTGGCGCCACGCCACCCCCTACTCACCCCGCAGCCGGGGCATGACATTTTCACGGAACAGTTAGCATGACATTTTCACTGGACAGCGACACCCGCTCGAGGCGGGCACGAAAGCCGCCGCGCTCTACTCGCTCACGCTCGCCGCGGGCGCGAGCGCGGTCCTCAGGCTGCGCCTGACTCGCGAAGGTACGCCGTCGAAGCCAAAAGCGTTCGAGGATTTCGACCGGGCTTTCGAGGGGCGCCGCCGCGAGGCGGACGACTTCTACGCCGCCGTCATCCCGGACCGTCTCTGCGCGGACTCGAAGGACGTCATGCGGCAGGCGCTGGCCGGCATGCTCTGGAGCAAGCAGTGGTTCCACATTGACGTGCGGCGTTGGCTCGAGGGAGACCCGACCCAGCCGCAGCCGCCCGCGGAGCGGAAGCAGGGCCGTAATGCGGAGTGGACGCATCTCTACAACGATGATGTCGTCTCCATGCCTGACAAGTGGGAGTACCCCTGGTACGCGGCTTGGGATCTTGCGTTTCACTGCGTCCCGCTCGCGCTCGTCGATCCAACGTTCGCTAAGGAACAGCTCGTCCTCATGCTGCGCGAATGGTACATGCATCCCAACGGACAGATTCCGGCCTACGAATGGGCGTTCGGCGACGTGAACCCGCCGGTCCATGCTTGGGCGGCCTGGCGTG
>JBOHIC010000026.1:0-10592 GCA_050725835.1 Novosphingobium sp. | reverse complement strand
GAGCCGGAGAAAGCCCCGAAAATCGGCATCGTCTGCGGCACCTGCGGATCGCCTACTGGGATGCGTGGCTGAATGGGATGTCGAAGCGCAGAATTGGACGCTCGGCGCGGTTTACGACTACGCCTATTGCCACGACTGCCAGACCGACAGCCGGCTCGTCGAGGTGCCCTTGGTCGCCTTGCCATTCCTCCCACTTGGTTTCCCCAAGCGGCTAAGAGAAGCCAACTGAGCTCCGTCAAATTTGATTTCACACGAAGACACGAAGACACCAAGGGGCCGCGCCTGCGGCCAACCCGCTTGTTGTTCGCCGTCTTTGAACAAACCGCGCCGCGGCAATGAGGAAGGCCTGCGGCGCTGGGCAACATCTTCGTGCCTTCGTGTCTTCGTGTTATCCGTAATATCCCTCCATCGCCGGAAACTCCCGCGCAGGTTCACGCGTTTCCCCTCCATGCCTTCCACCGCGATCCGCCATCTCGACTACGATCCGGCGCGCGCTGCGCTCGAGGTGACTTTCGTTACCGGGCGGCGTTATCGCTATGAGCGGGTGCCGGCGAAAGTGGCCGAGGACTTTCGCGGGGCGTTCTCCAAGGGGCGCTTCTTCAACGCCCGCATCCGCGACCGGTTCGTCTGCACGCCCCTCGCCGACGACTGGGGCGCGGAGTGATCCTGCCGCGGCGTTAACCATGCCCGCCAAGCGGCCTGCAAGGGTCGGCGGGGCAGGAAGTGGCGATGACCTTGCTCCCGATCCACGGCCAGGCCGCCTGCGCATTGGTCTTCGCCGCGACGCTCGTCGCCGCGCCGCAGGTGGTGACGCCGCACGAGAGCGGGCCGGTGTGCGCGCTGGTCGGCGCGGCGGAGGCCGCTCCGGGGCCGGGGTTCGCGGAACTGGGTGCGGCTCCACCGCCCGCCTGCATTCGGGTAGCACTGCCCTAGAATCGTTCCCACAGAGATCGACGCATCATTTGGCTCCCCTCTCCGTCGGGGAGGGGTCGGGGGTGGGGGAGCGAGGCGAAGCCGAGCGTCCACGGCGCTGAAGAACCCCCACCCCTACCCCTCCCCACCGGGGAGGGGATTTGCCGGTTCGATCCGATGCGGAAAGTTCCTAGCCTCAATGAAAAACGCCGGCCCCGCGAGGGACCGGCGCTCTTCTGCGATTGGGTGGAGTTGGAAGCGGGCCTTAGGCGGCCTTCTTGACCTTCTCGATCGCCAGGCTGACGCGGCCCGAGATCGGCGCGAAAGTGTCGTTGGCGAGCTTGACGACCGCTTCGCTGTTCTTCGAGCCGGCGGCGACCGCGGCGTCGAAGTTGCGGCGCAGGATTTCGCCCTGGAGCTTGAAGAAGTCGGTCGGCGACTTGACCGCGGCGACTTCCTTGACGTCGGCGGTCAGGGTCTCGAACGCGCTCTTGGCATCGGCGACATAGGCCTTGCCCATGTCCTGCAGCCCGGCGGCGAGGACCTTGCCCGAAGCGACCAGCGCGTCGAGGTTGCCCTTGTTGAACTCGCCGTATTCGGCGGCGGCGGCCTGGCTCTTCTCGAACGCGGCCTTGGCCTTGCCCTGGGCGTCGGTGAGCGCGGCGGTGAACTTGCCGGCGAAATCTTCGGTGGTGGTCTTGGTGGTGGCCATGATGGTGTCCTTCAGTTTGGAGATGGTGGGAAGCTTGATTGCAATCTTGGGTGCGGTGGGCTTCACCGCCTTCTTCGGAGCCGTCTTCTTGACGGCCGACTTCTTGATCGCGGCGGGCTTGGCGACCGCCTTCTTCACGGGAGCGACGACCTTGGCCGCGACGGGCTTGACCGCCTTAGCGACCTTCTTGGCCGGCTTCTTCGCGGCGACCGGAGTCGCCTTCACGACGACCGGGGCCGGCTTGGCGACGGGGGCGGGGGCCGACTTGACTTCGACCTGCTCAGCGGCTTGGGCATAGGCCTTCGCAGCTGCAGCTTCAGCCTTGGTCTCATCGAGCTTCACTTCCGGCGTGCTGGCCATGAACGGTCTTCCTTGCTGGCCCGATCGGGGAATCGGGTGTTTGTTGCAGTGCACAAAATAGATATCGCAAGTGCGAAGTCAAGCGTTTTTGTTGCAGTGCAGCATAAATGCAGGAAAACCGAAACGCAGCGGTAACTTACCGCGCTTTGACGTAGCGCCCGGGGGCGTCCTCGATCACCTTGTCGCCCTTGCCGCCCGGCGCGCGCTTGCCGGTGGCGGAGACTTCGGCCTGGTCCTGGCGGCGCAGCCAGCCGAGCCAGTGCGGCCACCAGCTCCCCGGGGTCTCGCTCGCCCCGGCGACGAAGTCGGCGAACGAATCGGTCGGCGCGGGATTGGTCCAGTACTGGTACTTGTTCGCCGCGGGCGGGTTTACCACCCCCGCGATATGCCCCGACCCGGCGAGAACGAAGGTGGTGGGGCCGCGCAGGTGACGGGTCATCCGCCACACGCTCTCGGCCGGGGCGATATGGTCCTCGCGCCCCGCCTGGATATAGGCGGGGGTCTCGATCCGGGTGAGGTCGATGGGGGTGTCGCCGGCGCGCATAGCGTCGGGGACCACCAGCTTGTTGTCGCGGTAGAGGTCCTTGAGGTAGGCTTGGTGCCACTTGGCGGGCAGGTTGGTGACGTCGCCGTTCCAGTGGAGCAAGTCGAAGGCGGGGTAATCGTCGCCGAGCAGGTAGTTGCTCACCACGTAGTTCCAGATCAGGTCGTTGCCGCGCAGCAGGTTGAAGGTTGCCGCCATCACCCGCCCGTCGAGGTAGCCCGCGCCTTCGGACAGCTTTGCAAGGCTGGCGAGCTGGGCGTCGTCGATGAACACCTTGAGCTCGCCGGCCTTCTCGAAATCGACCTGCGCGGTGAAGAAGGTCGCGCTCCTGACTTTGTCCGCCTCGCCGCGCCGCGCGAGGATCGCGAGCGTCGCGGCGAGCGTGGTTCCGGCGACGCAGTAGCCGATCGCGTGGACCGCCTCGACCCCCAGCCGTTCGCGGATGGTGTCGACCGCGTCGATCTGGGCTGCAATGTAGTCGTCCCACACCGTTTCGGCCATGCTCGCGTCGGCCGACTTCCACGAAGCGACGAAGACCGTGATCCCCTGGTCGACCGCCCACTTGATGAAGCTCTTTTGGGGGGAGAGGTCGAGGATGTAGAAGCGGTTGATCCACGGCGGGAAGATCACCAGCGGGGTCTCGAGCACGTTCGGCGTGCTCGGGCTGTACTGGACCAGCTGGTAGAGCGGGGTCTCGTGGACGACTTTGCCCGGGCTCGCGGCGATGTTTTCGCCGACGCGGAACGCCCCGGGGTCGACATGGGTCAGCTGTCCGCGGCCGAGATCGCCGAGGAGGTGGGCGAAGCCCTTGACCAGGCTCTCGCCGCGGGTAGCGATCGCGCGCTGGACCACCACCGGGTTGGTCAGCGGGAAGTGCGCCGGGCTGAGCGCCTCGACCAGCGTCCGGGTGGCGAACCTAAGCTGCTCGCGCTTCTCGTCGTCCACCCCGGGCGCGGTCTCGGCCATGGCCAGCGCCTGCTCGGCGAGCATCAGGTAGATCTGGTGGACCGCGGCGAAGAACGGGTTCTCGCGCCATTTGGGGTCGGCGAAGCGGCGGTCCTTGCGCGGCAGCGCGGGCGGCTCGGCCCCCGGCTCGGCGGAGGCATATTGGCCGAGCAGCGCATCCCACAGCGCCTTACCGTCGTCCCACAGCTTTTGCTGGGCCGCCGGGGTGGCGAGTGGTAGCGCGCTCGTCCACTGCTGGAGCATTGCGAACAGTTTGCCCGGATCGAACGCCGCGGGATCGGCGGCGAGCTTTGTCGCCTGCTCCTGCTGGAAGCCCAGCCACATCGCCTGCATGCGCTGCACCACCCCCGTCCAGTGGGCGAGATCGCCGGGGTCGGCGCCAGCGGCGGCGGCGGGCAGGAACTGCGCGAACAATTTGCCCGGCTCGCTCAGCAGCTCGGCGAAGGGATTGGCGGTGGTCTGGTCGGGCATGGTCGCAGCGGGGCTCAGCGGGTCTTGCACTGCGCGGCGCCGCTGCGGCGGTAGTCGGCGTGGAACTTGGGCATGTTCTCCGAGCGCCCGCCGAAGTCGTAGCCGTCGCCCAGGTAGAGCTCGAACCCGCGCGGATCGGCGTCGGCGCCATAGGAATAGATCGTCACGTTCTTGCGCCCGCTGCCCCAGCGGCCATGGCCCTGCAGCGAGCTGTCGGCGCTGGCGCGATGGCCGAAAAACCGGAACAGCGTCGCCCCGCAGGCCCCCGCCGCGCCCACGCTGACCCCGCAGAAGTCGTTGCCGCACGGGGCGATGTCGATGGTCTTGTACTGCAGCCCGCGCGCGGTGAAGATCGGGTTCTCCTCGGCGACGCTCCAGCGGCCGTACCACGGACTGGCCGAAGGCGCGGCGGCCTGGACGGCGGTCGCGAGCCCGACGGCGGCAATCGACAGCGCGATCAGGCGGTGGGATAAGGCCATGATGGAGGACTCCCGGTTCGCTTCAGCACTGCGCGTCGGCCCGATGCGGCTGGCGCAGACGGCAATTCTAGCAGCAATCGCGGCGTTTGTAATCGCCACCGCGTGGAAAGCGCTGCGATCGCCGTGGCTGGTCGACGATTTCCCCGAGAGCCTCGCGATCAAGGTTGAGCTGATGCCGCTGCTGTTCCCGCTGCACATGATCAGCGGCGGCTTGGCGCTGCTGCTGGTGCCGCTGGCCTTGACGCTCAATCGCCGGCCGGCATGGCACCGCCCGGTGGCGAGGATCGCCGCGTTCGACGTCGCCATTGCTGGGGTCACCGCTTTCCCGGTTGCATTGGTTGCGCCGGTGACCTGGGCCTCGGCGCTGGGGTTCTCGGCGCAGGGGCTGACCTGGCTGGTGCTGCTCGTGCTTGGCCTCGGCCATATCCGCGCCGGACGGCGTGCGCAGCACCGCGCCTGCATGGTGCTGATGGCGGCGACGATGTGCGGGGCGGTGTTCTTCCGGGTGTTCCTCGCGCTGTTCGCGCTGACGGGAAGTCCGCGCTGGTTCGAGACGGCCTACGCGCTCGACGCCTGGATCGCCTGGACGCTCCCGCTCGGACTCGTTGCAATTTGGCTCAAACGGACTGGCGGATTGCGCCTTCTTCCCCGATAAGGCGCGCGCGCCAAGCCGGCGCGGCCAACGGAAAAGGTCCCATGTCCGAAGAGTTCTACCGCATCAAGCGCCTGCCGCCCTATGTCATCGCCGAAGTCAACGGCATGCGGGCCGCTGCACGCGCCGCGGGCAGGGACATCATCGACCTCGGCATGGGCAACCCCGATCTGCCGCCGCCCGCCCACGTGATCGACAAGCTGTGCGAAGTCGCGATGAAGCCCGACGCGCACGGCTACTCGGCCTCGAAGGGCATTCCCGGGATCCGCAAGGCCCAGGCCAATTACTACGCGCGCCGCTTCGGGGTCGAACTCGATCCCGAAAGCGAAGTGGTGATGACGATGGGCAGCAAGGAAGGCCTCGCCAGCCTCGCCACCGCGATTACCGCGCCGGGCGACGTCGTGCTCGCCCCCAACCCGAGCTACCCGATCCACACCTTCGGCTTCATCATCGCCGGTGCGACGATCCGTTCGGTGCCGGTCACCCCCGACGATCGCTACTGGGCCGCGCTCGACCGGGCGATGGCCTTCACCGTGCCGCGCCCCTCGATCCTGGTGGTCAACTATCCCTCGAACCCGACCGCCGAGACGGTCGACCTGGCGTTCTACGAACGGCTAGTCGGCTGGGCGAAGGAGAACAAGGTCTGGGTGATCTCGGACTTGGCCTATTCCGAGCTCTACTACGACGGCAACCCGACAGTCTCGATCCTCCAGGTTCCGGGGGCCAAGGACGTCGCGGTCGAGTTCACCTCGATGTCCAAGACTTACTCGATGGCGGGCTGGCGGGTCGGCTTCGCGGTCGGCAACCCGCGGCTGATCGCGGCGATGACCCGGGTAAAAAGCTACCTCGATTACGGCGCCTTCACTCCGATCCAGGCCGCCGCCTGCGCGGCATTGAATGGCCCGCAGGACATCGTCGAGAAGAACCGCGAGCTTTACCAGAAGCGCCGCGACGTGCTGGTCGAAAGCTTCGGCCGCGCCGGGTGGGACATTCCCAGCCCGCGCGCCTCGATGTTCGCCTGGGCGCCGCTTCCGCCCGCGCTCAAGGACATGGGCAGCCTCGAGTTCTCCAAGCAGCTCCTGACCCACGCCGAAGTCGCGGTCGCCCCCGGGGTGGGCTACGGCGAAGAGGGCGAAGGCTACGTCCGCATAGCAATGGTCGAGAACGAGCAGCGATTGCGCCAGGCTGCCCGTAACATCCGCCGTTATCTCGCCAGCATGGGTGTGAACACAAGCGCGGCATAGGAAATTGCGCCGAGTATCGGTTGTCCACCGGGATATACCCAATAGGTGGAAATACTGATTTGCGCGTTTGCCTATAGGTATGGTGCATTGACCGACCTCAGCGATGGGGAATCGGCTTGCAGCGGTTTGTCTGGCCTGGCTTGGACGATGTTCCGGCGGCATGCGACCTGCGGCTGCTGGGCTGGACGCGCGACGCGGATATGCGGGCGACGGGGTGCCTGCTCCTCGCCGACCGCGACGCGCTTGCCCCGGGCGACTGGCTGGCGCTGCTCGGCTCCGACAACGCCAGCCGCGCCCGGACCCTGCTGCTCGGGGTAGGCGACTACGACGAGCGCGCGCGCCTGCTCCGGCTGGGATTCGGCGACGTGGTCGGCGCGGGCGCGGCGCTCGACGAAGTCGGCGAGCGGGCGCGGCGGATTCTCCGCGGCCTCGACGCCGGACCTTACGTTCGCGAGCTGGGTCCGCTGCGGCTCGAGCTGCTTCGGCGCGAGGGTTTCGTCGCCGGACGCCGGCTCGCGCTGCACCCGCGCGAGTTCGCGCTGCTGTGGCGGCTGGCCGAAGCGCAGGGCGAGGCGGTCGCGCCGCTGGCGCTGATCGCCGAGGTCTGGCACCTCGCCCATCGGCCCGAGACCAACAGCCTCGCGGTCCACGTCAGCCGGCTACGGGCCAAGCTGCGCCTGGCCGGGCTCGGCGCGGCGCTGGTCTCATCGCCGGCCGGCTATCGCCTCGCTCCGCCCGGCCCGCCGCGCGTGGGACTGGACGGCCCGCACCGTTTGGGCGAGGAAGCGGGGCAGGAGGACGCCCAGCCATGCGCCACGATTTCCCCGCGAACGATCGCGTTGGCCTGACCATCGAAGGCGACGGCGTCGCCCAGGTCCGGCTGATCCGCGCCGACAAGATGAACGCGCTCGACCCGGCAATGTTCGAGGCGCTGCTCGGTGTCGGCCAGGCGCTTCACGACATGCCGGGCCTGCGCGCAGTGGTGCTGTCGGGCGAGGGCCGCGCGTTTTGCGCCGGGCTCGACATGGCGAGCATGGCCGCGACCGACCGCCACGATCGAACCCCTCTGACCGAGCGTACCCACGGCAACGCCAACCGTCCGCAACAGGTCGCGATGCAGTGGCGCAAGCTGCCGGTGCCGGTGATCGCCGCGGTCCACGGGGTGTGCTTCGGCGGCGGGCTGCAGATCGCCAGCGGTGCCGACATCCGGGTGATCGCGCCCGACGCGCGGCTCGCGGTGATGGAGATGAAGTGGGGGCTGGTCCCCGACATGGCCGGCTACGCCCTCTGGCGCGGCAGCGTGCGCGACGATGTCCTCCGCCTGCTCACCCACACCAACGCCGAGTTCAGCGGCGAAGCGGCGCAGGCCTATGGTTTCGCCACGCTGGTCGATCCCGACCCGCTCGCCCGCGCCAGCGCGATCGCCCACGACATCGCGGGCCGCAGCCCCCACGCCCAACGCGCCGCCAAAGCGCTGTTCGCGCGCTATCTCGAGGTCGGCACCGACGAGATCCTGATGGCCGAAAGCATCGAGCAGCAGCGCCTGATCGGCGGGAGGAACCAGATCGAGGCGGTCAGGAGCCAGATGGAGAAGCGCAAGGGGGAGTTTGTCGATCCGTGAGTGCAGCGCTTACTTGTACATCCCCTCGCGCAGGTTGATGCCGTGCTCGACCCATAGTTTGAGCGCGGCGAGCATCTGGGCCCAGCCCATGCAGTTGCCGTAGGATACGTCGAGCCCGGCCTGGTCGTGCGACCAGCCGCTTTCGGTGACCTCGACCTTGGTGCGTTCGCCGTCGTCGAGCGGCGAGAAGATGAAGTCGACTCGGGTCTTGTAGCCCGGTGGGCCGCCGCCGGCGTTGCCTGCCCATTCGAGTTCAATCCGGTTGGGCGGCTCGGTGGCGATCACCTGCACGGGAAAGCGCCCGGGGAAGTCGGCAAAGTCCCAGCTGACCTCCGCGCCGGGTTCGAGCCGCCCCTCGGCCCCGCCGGTGGTGAAATAGGCGCTGATCTGCGCCGGGTCGGCGACCGCCTCGTAAACCTCCGCCGGGGGAGCGGAGACGCAGGCGAAGACGGTGAAGTGCGGATTGATCGTCGTCATGGCCGGAGCCTCTCCACCGCGGCGCGCGCGATCGGGCTGAGCGCGGAGCCGTCTTGATCGATAATCGCCGCCTTCATCCGCGGGTCCCAGAAATCGGCGAGGTGCCTGGCGGTTGCGGCAATCGCCGCATCATCGCCCTGCGCCGCGAACTCGCGCGCGATCTGGTTGGCCATGTAGCTGAGCCGCGCCAGGTCCATCATAGTCCTCCCCGGAACGGGGAGGTGGCAGCCGGAGGCTGACGGAGGGGTCGGGTGCCATCCCCCTTCCCGGCGCTTGCGGCGAGGCTTCGACCCCTCCGTCGCTTCGCGCCACCTCCCCGTTCCGGGGAGGATTTTTGAGACACAGTCACTCTGCCGCCTCGGCAAGCACGATCCGCCGACTCTTGGCCGACAACGCCGCATAGTCCTCCTGCCAGTCGGTCGGGCCATTGCTGGGGGATACCTGGACCGCGGTGACTTTGTATTCGGGGCAATTGGTCGCCCAGTCGGAGAACTCGGTGGTGACCACATTGGCCTGCGTCGCGGGGTGATGGAAGGTGGTGTAGACCACGCCGGGCGCGACGCGATCGGTGACCAGCACGCGCAAGGTGGTCTCCCCGGTGCGGCTGGCGAGGCGCGCCCAGTCGCCGTCCTTTAGCCCGCGGTTCTCGGCGTCGGTCGGATGAATTTCGAGCAGGTCCTCGGGGTGCCACACGGTGTTCGCGGTTCGCCGGGTCTGCGCGCCGACATTGTAGTGGCTGAGGATTCGTCCGGTGGTGAGCAGCAATGGGAAGCGAGGCCCGGTCTTCTCGTCGGTCGGGACGTAGTCGGTGACCACGAACTTGCCTTTGCCGCGAACGAAGCCATCGGTGTGCATGATCGGGCTGCCGTCGGGATGGTCGGCATTGACCGGCCACTGCAGCGAGCCGGCCTTGTCCAGCCGCGCGAAGCTGACACCGGCGAAGCTCGGGGTGAGGCGGGCGATTTCGTCCATGATCTCGCTCGGGTGTGAGTAGTCCCAACCGAGCCCCATCGCCTTGGCGAGTTCCTGCGTCACTTCCCAGTCCTGCAAGCCGCTCGCCGGCTCGATCACTTTGCGGACCAGCTGGATGCGGCGTTCGGCGTTGGTGAAGGTGCCGTCCTTTTCGAGGAAGGTGCTGCCGGGCAGGAAGACGTGCGCGTAGTTGGCGGTCTCGTTGAGGAAAAGGTCGTGGACCACCACCAGCTCCATCGCCTTGAGCCCGGCGGCAACGTGGTGCGTGTTTGGGTCGGACTGGAGGATGTCCTCGCCCTGGATGTAGATCGCGCGGAAGCTGCCATCGAGTGCGGCGTCGAGCATGTTGGGGATGCGCAGGCCCGGCTCGGGATCGAGCGGCACGCCCCAGGCGTCCTCGAACAGTGCCCTGGTAGGACCGTCGGAGATATGGCGATAGCCCGAGAGCTCATGCGGGAAGCTGCCCATGTCGCAGGCGCCCTGGACATTGTTCTGGCCCCGAAGCGGATTCACCCCGACCCCGGTGCGGCCGATGTTGCCGGTCGCCATCGCGAGGTTGGCGATTGCCATCACGGTCGAGGAGCCCTGGCTGTGCTCGGTTACCCCCAGCCCGTAGTAGATCGCGCCGTTGCCGCTGGTGGCATAGAGCCGCGCCGCCGCGCGCAAGTCTGCCGCGGGAACACGAGTGACCGGTTCGAGTGCCTCGGGCGAATGGCGGTCCTCCGAAACGAACCCCGCCCAGTCCTGGTATTCATCCCAATCGCAGCGCTCGCGAATGAACACCTCGTCGGCGAGCCCCTCGGTGACGATAGTGTGCGCCATTGCGGTGAGCACCGCGACGTTGGTTCCGGGTTGGAGCGGCAGGTGATAGTCGGCCTCGACGTGGGGCATGCGCACGAGGTCGATCCGCCGTGGGTCGATCACGATCAACCTCGCGCCCTGCCTTAAGCGCCGCTTCATCTGGCTGGCGAAGACCGGGTGCGCGTCGGTCGGGTTGGCGCCGATCACCACGATCACGTCGGCCTGCATCACCGAATCGAAATCCTGCGTCCCCGCGCTGGTCCCGAAGGTGGTCTTGAGCCCGTAGCCCGTCGGAGAGTGGCACACCCGCGCGCAGGTATCGACGTTGTTGGTGCCGAACCCCTGGCGCACCAGCTTCTGGACGAGGAAGGTCTCCTCGTT
>JBOHIC010000025.1:0-1003 GCA_050725835.1 Novosphingobium sp. | reverse complement strand
AGCCCGACCAGCGAATCGACGTCGGCGGCGACGAAGCTGATGTCGCCCGCGCCGCGCTTGAGCGGATCGAGCGCACCCATTGCTGGCAGGCCGAGCGTTTCGTTCACCCCGTTAAGCTTGGCGAGCAGCGCGCGGTTGCCCTCGGTCGGGGCCATCGGCGGGTACTTGTCCTCGAACTCGAGGCTGGCCGAGCCGCCGTTGAACGGCCGCGCGACGATTTCGCGCATCTTCGCTTCAGCCCGCGCGATCGAGGCGGGGGTGAGCGCGCGCAGGTCGCCCATCGCCACCGCGGCCGCGGGGATGATGTTGGTCTTGCCGCTGGCCTCGGCGTTGGCCCCGCTGGGGAGGATCGCCGCCGAAGCCCCGCCCGCGACCATCCCGACGTTGAAGGTCAGGTTGGGCTCGGGCAGCTCGGTGCGGAAAGCGTTAAGGATCGCCGCGAGCGGATAGATCGCCCCCTCGCCCGCAGCGGCCGAGAACACCCCGCTCGAATGCCCGCTCTTCGCTGTGACGGTGACCTTCCAGTTCCCCGCCGAGCGCCGCGCGATCGAGCCCATGTCGAGCCCGCCGTCCTGCGCCAGCCCCTCGAAATCGAGCGCGACGTCGGCGCGGCGCCCTGCGGCGAGCAGGTCGGCGCGCGAGAGCTCGAGCGGCAGCCCCGCCTCCTCCTCGTCGCCGGTGAGCACCACCTCGATGTTCGCGCCCCTCAGCGTCCCCGCCTTGTGCATCGCGCGCAGCGCCGCGAGCATCGCCACGTCGCCGCCCTTGTCGTCGCTCGCGCCGGGGCCGCGGGCGTGGTCGGCATCGATCCGCGCCCACTTCTGGAACGGGTGGTCGGGCTCGAATACCGTGTCGAGGTGCCCGATCAGGAGCAGCTTCTTGCGCCCGGCCTTGCCCTTATGCGTCGCTATCATGTGCCCCGCGCGCCCGACCGCCGCCTGATCGACCCAGCGCACGGTGAACCCCAGCGCCTCGAACTCGGGCCGAAGCAGCTCATACACCG
>JBOHIC010000024.1:0-4809 GCA_050725835.1 Novosphingobium sp. | reverse complement strand
GATCGGCAACCTCAACCGGCGCATGCTCCAGACCGAGAGCGCGTGGATGCGCGAGGAGCTGGGCAAGTACCAGACCGCGCAGCCGTGCGAGACCTGCGGCGGCAAGCGGCTCAAGCCCGAGGCGCTGTCGGTCAAGGTCGGCGGGGCGGACATCTCCTCGATCACCCGGCTCTCGGTGGCCGACGCGGTCGGCTGGTTCCTCGGGCTCGACGCGCAGCTCACCAGCCAGCAGAGCCAGATCGCCCGCGCCATCCTCAAGGAAATCAACGAGCGGCTCGGCTTCCTCAACAACGTCGGGCTCGATTACCTCAACCTCGACCGGACCAGCGGCACGCTGAGCGGCGGGGAGAGCCAGCGAATTCGCCTCGCGAGCCAGATAGGTTCAGGACTGTCCGGCGTTTTGTACGTTTTGGACGAGCCGAGCATCGGCCTCCACCAGCGCGACAACGACCGCCTCTTGGAAACGCTGCGCCGGCTGCGCGATCTCGGCAACACGGTGATCGTGGTCGAGCACGACGAGGATTCGATCCGCACCGCCGATCACATCGTCGATCTCGGCCCCGGCGCGGGGGTCCACGGCGGCGAGATCGTCGCCCAGGGCTCGCTCGACGATATTCTCGCCGCCCCGCGCAGCCTCACCGGGCAATACCTCTCGGGCGCGCGGCGGATCGAGGTGCCGGCGAGCCGCCGCAAGGGCAACGGCCACCACCTCACCGTCCACGGCGCGCGGGTCAACAACCTGCGCTCCGTCACCGCAGCGATCCCGCTCGGCACCTTTTGCTGCATCACCGGGGTCTCGGGCAGCGGCAAGAGTTCGCTGATCGTCGACACGCTGTTCCCCGCCGCGGCGCGCGCGCTCAACGGCGCGCGGGTGATCGCCGGGCCGCACGACAAGATCACCGGGCTCGAGCTGTGCGACAAGGTGATCGAGATCGACCAGTCGCCGATCGGCCGCACCCCGCGCTCCAACCCCGCGACTTACACCGGCGCATTCACCCAGATCCGCGACTGGTTCGCCGGCCTCCCCGAAAGCGCCGCGCGCGGCTACAAGCCGGGGCGCTTCAGCTTCAACGTCAAGGGCGGGCGCTGCGAGGTGTGCCACGGCGACGGGCTGATCAAGATCGAGATGCACTTCCTCCCCGACGTCTACGTCACCTGCGAGGAATGCGGCGGCAAGCGCTATAACCGCGAAACGCTCGAGGTGAAGTTCAAGGGCCACTCGATCGCCGACGTGCTCGACATGACGATCGAGGACGCCGAGGGCTTCTTCAAGGCGGTCCCCCCGATCCGCGACAAGATGCACATGCTCAACGAGGTCGGGCTCGGCTACGTCAAGGTCGGCCAGCAGGCGACCACGCTCAGCGGCGGCGAGGCGCAGCGGGTCAAGCTCGCCAAGGAACTCAGCCGCAGGAGCACCGGCCAGACGCTGTATATTTTGGATGAACCCACCACCGGGCTGCACTTCGAAGACGTGCGCAAACTGTTGGAGGTACTGCATCGGCTGGTCGACCAGGGCAACTCCGTGGTGGTGATCGAGCACAACCTCGACGTGATCAAGACGGCGGATTGGGTGATCGACCTTGGCCCCGAAGGCGGAGTCAGGGGCGGGGAGATTGTTGCGGAAGGGACACCGGAGGCGGTGGCGGCGAGCAAGCGGAGCTTCACCGGGGATTACCTGCGGCCGATGCTTGAGCGGGCGCGGGAGGCGGCGGAGTAAGGGCTCAAATGATCCTCCCTGAACTCGATCGGGGACGCGGACATCCAATAAGGTGGTAGAGGTTTATCCCCATCTTGGATGCGTCACATGTTGCGAGAGGCGCGTTCCCGTTTTATTCTGCCTGTCCATTCCCAGCTTCGGAGGCGGACATGGCTAAGAATACAGGCAACAATTTTCGTCGCGGCGCGGTGACTGCCCGCACGCAATTCCAGCGTCCAGACGGCGACTATCAGAAGCGCAACGAGCGCAACGGCCACTTCATGGAGACCAAGAGCGGCGGAACGCCGTTTAAGGGCATCGCGAAGGAGCCCGATGGCCGAGACACGCCGAACGCATGAATTTGCGTTTCTGATCGTTTCGATGCAGGTCGGTGCTATGAAGTCTGATGGACTGAGGACGAACGATGGCTCTATCAAGCTCGTGGGTGCAAGCTGCTAATCGCCTGCCGGACGTGTTTGCAAAGATTAGAGACGGTCAAGCGCCGTCACAGGTGACGCAGCAATTGCTCAAAGATTGGGGATTTGCGTCATCCAGCGATCGAGCATTCATCCCGCTCCTGAAGTCCCTTGGCTTCCTCACGCCATCTGGACAGCCAACTCAGCGCTATCATGACTATCGAGATCACTCACGGTCCAAGGCGGTCATGGCTGACGCTCTACGAGAAGCGTACCATGACATCTTCCTGATAACGGCCAAACCGACGAAGAACGATCAGACATCAATTACAGGGAAGTTTAAAAGCTTCCACAATACCAGCGACGATGTGGCGCAGCGAATGTCAAAAACGTTCTTCGCGCTCTTAGAACTCGCTGATCTGTCGGGGAAAGCGTCTAGCGATGCTGACTCAACCCCGCCTGTTTTGCACGAAGAAAGTACCGCTAGTTCGAATTCCCATACGCTCCCTATGAACACGCCACTGGCTGGATTACATTACAACGTTCAGATCCACCTCCCGGCCACGAAAGACGTTGAAGTGTATAATGCCATCTTCAAGTCGTTACGGGAGCATTTCGTTGACTAAGGATCAACTGCGCGCATTTCTGTTTCGAGGCTTGCTATTCGAATCCGAAGCGGGAGTTTTCCAGAGAGCCGGTATTCAGATTGGGGCTAGCGAAACGGCAATCGAAGAGTCGCTGCTAGCGCAATCGTTGGCTCCTTTTGGCGTGCAACGGCGAAATGCGGCGCTTGAAATGTCGCGGCTGTATGCACTGCTCTTCTGCTTTGAGAATGAAATCCGAGATTTCATTAGAGAGCGGTTGGAGGAAAACGAGGGCACCGATTGGCTCGAAAACCTTCCCGCAAATGTTTTGAAGCATGCGGAAGGCCGTAGAGCAACCGCATTGAAGGACTCATGGCTCGAAGGGCAGAAAACTGACATTCTCGGTTTTGCGGACTTCGGTCAGCTTGGGCAGATAATCGTAGCAAAGTGGGATTGCTTTCGTGACATTATACCGTCTCAGCACTGGCTGTCGCAACGAATGGATGAAATAGAGAAGGCGCGCCATTTCATCGCGCACAACCGTCAGTTGCTCCCGAGTGAGTTCAACCGTCTTTACATGTACATCTCTGATTGGAACCGAGTGATCGGACTTTGAACTTGGAATTACGGTGACAGTGCACCAAATTGCCGCCCTTGCCTCATGCCCGCCAATCGCTAGCCTCACCCTGTGTCGTCTCGATCCCGCTATCGTCCCGAGTTCGAAGCCGCGTTGCATCTGCTCGCGCGGGTCAATGCGGAGATGGACGCTGCAGGCCATCGTCCACCAGTGCTGGTCGGCGGCGGGGCGGTGGAAATCTACACGCGCGGGGCGGTGATGACCGGGGATTTCGATCTCTCCTGCGGGCGGCAGGACGTGCTCGAAGCGGTGATGCAGCGGCATGGGTTCTTGCGCCCGAGCGGAGCGGGGGTCGCCACGCGCGGGTGGGTGCATCCCGAGCTGCGGCTCGGGTTCGAATGCGTTTCCGACACGCTGCTCGACGGATTGGCCGACCGCGACATGGTGCAACTGATCGAGCTGGGCGCGGATGGCACGGTCGCGGTGGTCGCGCCCGAGGACATCATCGCCGACCGCATGGGCCAGTATGCCTCGGGCTCGGCGCCCGAGATGCTCGGCCAGGCGCGCGCGGTGTTCGCACTGTGCGAAGGGCTCGACCTCGACTATATGGCGCGCAGGATTTTCGAGGAAACGGGCGGCGACTATGCCCTTCAAGACCTTCAAGCCGAAGCGTGAGCCGGTGACGCTGGCCGAGCTCGGCGCGCGGATCGCGCGGCGGGCGGAGGCGCTCGGCGAGCCCGAACTGCCGCGCAATTCGGGCAAGAATCGCACCCCGTCCAAGCGCGCCTTGCTCAAGGCGATCGAGGATGCGGGCGGGAAGTGGTGATCCTTCGACAATCTCAGGATGAGCGGACTCAGGTGCCAAGAGATTTCTCACGCCAAGACGCCAAGATGTCGGGTCGGAGCGGAGGCCAATTCTCTTAGCCACGCCGGGTCTGGCGCGACGTTGAGGTTTGAGGGCGGCTGCGCCGCACGCGGAAGCTCTTGGCGTCTTGGCGTGAAACCCCCTTCTTCCGTTTTCCTACATCCACAAAATCTGCAACATGGCCGGTTTGCCTTCCGTCAAAGGAGCCACCGCCCATGTCTTCGCTTCCCGACAACAATCCGCTCATCCTGAGCCTGTCGAAGGACCCCGATCCCACTCTGTTCACCCGCGAGCGCCAGGCCGCGTTCCTCGCCGCGCTTGCCGCGACCGGGGCGGTGCGTTGGGCCGCGGCCGGGCTCGCCGCGTGATCGTTGGTGTGACCCCGGTGTCAACTTCCGGCCGATTTGCGGTGGCCTGGCGATGGGCGTAAGCTGCGCCGCAGAAGGACTGCTCGAGAGGAGAGTCGAGTCATGATCCACCTTACAGTTCTGCGCTTCACCGCCGCCGCGCTCGCGCTCGGCCTCGCCGTGCCGGCGCTTGCCGGGGGGCCGTATTACGTCAAGTTCCTCGGCCGCGATCCCGGCAATGGCGCGGCGGCCTCCGAGGGCAAGAAGGACTTCTACAAGGGCTGGATCGAGCTCAATTCGTCGTCGGTTCAGGACGGCAATACA
>JBOHIC010000023.1:0-18696 GCA_050725835.1 Novosphingobium sp. | reverse complement strand
ACCAGGATACCCAGCGCATCAGCCTCGGCATGAAGCAGCTCGAAAGCGATCCGTGGGGCGATGTCGTGACCAAGTATCCGGTCGGCGCCAAGCTGCGCGGCACGGTCACCAACATCACCGAATACGGCGCCTTCGTCGAGCTCGAAGCGGGCATCGAAGGACTGGTCCACGTCTCCGAAATGAGCTGGACCAAGAAGAACGTCCACCCCGGCAAGATCGTCAGCACTTCGCAGGAAGTCGATGTGATGGTGCTAGAAGTCGACAGCGACAAGCGCCGCATCAGCCTCGGCCTCAAGCAGGCCCAGGGCAATCCGTGGGAAGAGTTCGCCGACAAGCACCCGGTCGGCTCGACCGTCGAAGGCGAAGTCAAGAACGCCACCGAATTCGGGCTGTTCATCGGGCTCGACGGCGACGTCGACGGGATGGTCCACATGTCGGACATCGCCTGGGGGATCTCGGGCGAGGACGCGCTGGCGCTTCACCGCAAGGGCGAGGAAGTCAAGGCGATCGTGCTCGACATCGACGTCGACAAGGAGCGCATCAGCCTCGGCATGAAGCAGCTCGAAAAGGGCGCGCCGGCCGCCGGCGTCGCCGCTTCGGCGAGCGGCCTCAAGAAGAACGAGGTGGTCACCGTGACCGTGCTCGAGGTCCGCGACGGCGGTCTGGAAGTCCAGGCCGGCGACGACGGCGCGACCGGCTTCATCAAGCGCACCGACCTCGGCCGCGACCGCGACGAGCAGCGCCCCGACCGCTTCCAGGTCGGCCAGAAGCTCGACGCGATGGTCACCGGGTTCGATCGTTCGAAGAAGCCCAACTTCTCGGTCAAGGCGCGCCAGCTCCACGAGGAGAAGGAAGCGGTCGAGCAGTACGGCTCGTCGGATTCGGGCGCCTCGCTCGGCGACATCCTCGGCGAAGCGCTCAAAGGCAAGAAGTAAGCAGAAAGGCCCACCCCCAACCCTTCCCACAAGCGGGAGGGGAGCGGACTCGCCGAGCCGAAGGCGAAGCCAGTCGCAGCGGGGTGGGCTTCCCGCCACCCACAGCAAGGCCCGTCCGGAGCGATCCGGGCGGGCCTTTGCTTTGGCTGGGTATCGGCGTAGCTTGTCGGCCATGCTCGAGATCCACCAGTTCGCCTGCCTCAGCGACAACTACGGCTACCTGCTCCACGATCCCGAGAGCGGCGAGACGGCCTGCATCGACACTCCCGACGGCGCCGAATACCTCAAGCAGGCGCAGGGCAAGGGCTGGCAGATCACCCAGATCTGGAACACCCACTGGCACCCCGATCACGCCGGCGGCAACGCCGCGATCAAGGCGGCGACCGGGTGCCACGTGGTCGGCCCGGCGGAGGTCGAGAAGCTTGGGACAGCGCCGGACCGGGTGATCGCTCACGGCGACAGCGTGATGCTCGGCGAGTGGGACGCGGCGGTGATCGATGTCGGCGGGCACACCAACGGGCACATCGCCTATTACCTGCCCGACGCCGAAACCGCTTTCGTCGGCGATGCGGTGTTCGCGCTCGGCTGCGGGCGGATGTTCGAGGGGCAGGCCGCGCAGTTCTGGGCGAGCCTGAGCCGGATCAAGGCGCTGCCGCCGGCGACCATGCTCTACTGCGCGCACGAATACACGATGGGCAACGCCCGCTTCGCGCTCCACGCCGATCCCGACAACGCCGCGCTGCACAGCTACGCGGCCGAAGTCGCGCAGCGCCGCAGCCATGGCCAGCCGACCGTGCCGACCAAACTGGCGCGCGAGCTTGCCGCCAACCCCTTCCTGCGCGCCGACGATCCCGGCCTGCAAGCACGCTGGGGCGGCGGGGATGCGGTGGCGACCTTCGCGGCGCTGAGGGCGGCCAAGGACAGTTTCTGAGGTGAAGGCGCTGCAGGTCCAGGCGCTCTCGCCCGACCTGTCGGGCTGTGCGATTGCGGACGTCCCCGAGCCTGAGCGCAAGCCCGGCGAGGTGCTGGTGCGGGTCCGTGCCGCCTCGCTCAACTTCCCCGATCTGCTGATGACCCGGGGGGAATATCAACTCAAGCCCCCCTTGCCGTTCGTTCCAGGCATGGACGTCGCAGGCGAGGTGATCGAGGCCGATGCCGACAGTGGCCTCGCCCCCGGTGAGCGGGTGATGGCCGGGGCGCGGCTCGGCGGGATGGCCGAGGTGGCGGTGCTCGCCGCCGACGGGGTTCGGCCCATCCCCGACGGCGTTTCGTTCGAAGCCGCGGCGGCGTTCGGCGCGGCCTACCGCACCGCCTGGGTCGCGCTGGTCGAGCTGGGACAGCTCCAGCCGGGGCAATGGGTGCTGGTCCACGGCGCGAGCGGCGGGGTCGGGCTGGCCGCGGTCGATCTCGCCAAGGCGCTCGGCGCGCGGGTGATCGCCACCTCGGGTTCGGCTCACAAGCTGGCGGCAATCGCCGAGGCCTATCGCCCCGACGCTACGCTGGTCGCGGCGGGGCGCTTTCGCGAGGCGGTCGCCGAAGTCACCGGCGGGGCG
This sequence comes from Novosphingobium sp., assembly GCA_050725835.1. GTDB lineage: Bacteria > Pseudomonadota > Alphaproteobacteria > Sphingomonadales > Sphingomonadaceae > Novosphingobium. The sequence goes on along the minus strand of JBOHIC010000023.1, from coordinate 16,208 downwards.
CTGTGCGATCTGGTGTTCGACCCGGTCGGCGGCGAGGTGTTCGACGAAAGCACCCGCTGCGTAGCCTTCGGCGGCAAGCTTCTGGTGGTGGGTTTCGCGGGCGGAAGGATCGCCGAAATCGCCACCAACATCCCGCTGATCAAGGGCTTCTCGATTGTAGGCGTGCGCGCCGGCGAGTTCGCCCGGCGCTTTCCCGTGCGCGGAAAGGCGGCGGACGCGGCGCTGCACCGGATGCTGGCCGAGGGCCGGCTGACCCCGCGGATCGACCGCGTCTTGCCGCTGTCGCGCTGGCGCGAGGGATTTGCCGCGATGGCGGTGCGCGAACTCGTCGGGAAAGTGGTGTTTACGCCCGGCGCTTAGATCTGCGAGATCGCCTGGTCGACCAGCGGCTGGTCGGCAACCGCATCGTGCTTCGCGGCAATCAGCCCGCGGGCCGAGGCGGCGGCGGCATTCGCGGCGGCGGCGCGCAGTTCGGCCACTGCGTTGCGCTCGGCCGCGGCGATTTTTTCTTCGGCCGACTTGGCGCGGCGCGCGATCAACGCCTTGGCGTCGGCCTTGGCGCGCTCGACGATGTGCCTGGCCTCGTCCTCGGCGCCGTGCTTGACCTCTTCGGCGTGGCGGGCGGTTTCGGCGAGCTTGGCCTCGTATTCGGCCTTGAGCGCTTCGGCCTCGGCGCGGAGCCGCGCGGCGTCGTCGAGCTGGCCGCGGATCCCGGCGATCTTGGCGTCGAGCGCGGCGGCGACCATCGCCGGGACTTTCATCCGCAGCATGATCAGGAACACCGCGATCATAGCCAGCGCGACCCAGCCGGTGGGGTCGATGCCGAGCGCGGTCGGGACGGCGTGCGCCACTTCGGCGCCCGCGGCGTGGGCCGGATCAGCCATGCGCCAGCACTCCCTTGACCGCGCCCTGGGCCTCGGCGGCCGAGACCGTGACGCCCGAAACCCGCGCGACGATGTCCTGCGCCAGCTCGGCGGCGACGGCTTCGATGCTCTTCAGCGCCTCGGCTCGCTGCCCGCCCAGCGCGGCTTCCGCCGCTTCGAGCTTCTTGGCGACTTCGGCGTCGGCCTTGGCCAGCCGGCCTTCCGCGTCCTTCGCCCCCTTGGCTTTGGCCGCGGCGGTGATCGCCTGGTGTTCGGCGCGCAGCGCGGCGGTGGCCGCGGCGACGTCCGCCTCGGTCTGCGCCGCGGCGGCGCGCGCTGCTTCGGCCGCGGCGAGATCGCCGGCGATCTTGGCGTCGCGGTCGTCGAGCGTCGCCTCGATCTTCGGGAGCATCGCCTTGCCCACGCCGAAATAGATCACCGCGAGAACCAGCGCGAGCCAGAACCACTGCGACTGATAGACGAGCAGGAGTTGGTTGATCTGGGGCATCGTGCACCTTCATCCCGCCGCCGGCCGCGCGGTGCGGAACAACCGCGCCGCCGGGCCGGAGGCCAGGAACGTCAGACGACGAAGAGGATCAGGATCGCGACGGTCAGCGCCATCAGGCCGAGCAGTTCGGCGGCGGCGAAGCCGATGAACATATACTGGCGCTGGCTGTCCGAAGCCGCCGGGTTGCGCATCGCGCCTTCGAGGTACGAGCCGAAGACGTGGCCGACACCGCCCGCGGCGACGCCGATACCGATCGCGGCAAGGCCGGCGCCGATCACTTTTGCAGATGCGATATCCATTGACTTCACTCCTTGGAAATTGGGTCGGATTGCGGCCGCAGCCCTAGTGCAGGTTGACCGCGTCGTTGATGTAAAGCGAGGTGAGCAGCGCGAAGACCAGCGCCTGGATCGCGCAGATCAGCAATTCGAGCGCGCTGATCCCGGTGATGAAGGCGAAGCTCAGCGCGGCGACGCCGTAGCCGATGCCCCCGGCGTTGAGCCCCTGGACGATAAAATAGGCGAAGACCTTGATCAGGATGTGCCCGGCGATCATCGCCACGAACAGCCGCAGCGCGAGGCTGAACGGGCGCACCAGGAACGAGACGAATTCGACCGGCACAATCACGAACAGCACCGGCAGCGGCGCGCCCTTGGGCACGAACAGGCTGAAGAAGTGGAACCCGTGCTTCCAGAAGCCCACGATGAGCACGATCGAGAAGCTGATGATCGCCAGCACGCCCGTAACGGTGAACTGGCCGGTGATGGTGAACGGGTGCGCGCCCGGGATGATCCCGAACGGCATCATCCCCATCAGATTGCCGAACAGGATGAAGATGAACACGGTGAAAACCCAGGGCGTATATTTCCGCCCCTCCGGCCCGATGTTGGTCTTCATCATGTCGGTGATGAAATCGACCACCGCCTCGACCGCGTATTGCCAGCGGCCCGGGACCAGCTGGCGCTTCGTCCCGCCCCACATGAACAGCAGGATCGCTCCGAGCACGATCAGCATCCACAGCGCCGAATTGGTGAAGACGAACGGCGAAGAGCCGAGATCGCCGCCGACGAGGGCATCGATCTGGAACTGGTGCATCGGATCGATCTTGACTTCGGCTTCGGCTGCCATTGCTAACCCTGCTGTCGCCCGCACCTAGTCGGCGCGTTCCTTGGAAATCGCGATTACCTGGCTAATCGCCGCGCCGAACCCGAGGAACAGCATGATCAACAGCCCGGCGGGAGCGGTCCCGAACCAGCGGTCTCCCAGCCAGCCAATCAGCGCCGCGCCCAGCGGCGCCCCGATCAGGGCCGAGAGGATCCGGTTGCCCTGACCCGCCCCTTTCCCGCCCAGCGCCGCGGGCTGGCCGATCGGCGCGGTCCGCTTCGCTTCGGCGCGGCGGGTTCTCTCGAGCCGTTCCTCGAGCGAGGAAAGCCGAGGGTCCTCCGCACCGTCGGGAGCCTCGCCAGGTTCGTCCGTCGCCATGTCGATTCGTCCGCGAAAACCGAGGGAAACCGCCATGAAAACGGGCAACCCCGCCAAGGCGCGCCCCCCTTAGGGGCGGGGGTCTATCCTGTCAACCGCGCCTCCCGGGCGCAGTCGGAAGGGTTTCCGCCAGGTCAGCCCGGGCAGCGGCCGTCGCGGATCGGGGGGGCGCTGGTGCGGGTCTGCCACGAGCCGTCGGGGGCCTGGTAGCGTTCGCCCGCGGCGGTCTGGAGGATCAGGCGGCAGCCCGACGTCAGGGCGTATTCCTCGACCGTCGCGCCCGCGGCCGAGGCCTTTTCGGCATAGGTCGCCTTGCGCTTGATGTTGAGGTCCTCGACCATCGCGCGCAGCGCGGCGCTCGGCGGGGAAACGAAGCCGAGGTAGCCGTCCATCTTCTCGCCGACCTGGCCGGCGGCGCGCGCCGCGGCGTAGGCCGGATCGCGCTGGGCGTGGGCGAGCCCGGGCAGCGCCAGCGCGATGCCGGCGGCGGCGATCAGGGCCTTGCGAAACGGGGACTGGGTGAACATCAGAAAATCTCCGGATTGCTCTCGATCGTGTTCTTCGCGTCTTCCGACAAACGATAGATCACTTCCTGCTTGATGTTGATGTTGAGCTCGATGACGATCGGCTTGTCCGGCGCATTCACCGAGACGCAGCCGCCGACGCCGAGCGACGCCAACACCGCCAGGGCCGCAATCGCGCCCGGGCCGACCGTCCGCATCTGTCGCCGTTCCTCCAGCATCGCGCCGAGTTTCGCAGCGCAGGCGCGGTTGGTCAATTCGGTGCGTGGCATAGCTATTTCCTGCTGTCTGAAGGCTGAATGTCGGAAGGCCTGATCGGCGGCGGCGGCGGGTTGACGGCTTCGGGCTTGATCGGCCGGCCGTTGGCGTCGAACAGCCCGAGGGTGCGCGGATCCTTGACGAAGGCGGGGTCGTACATCGCCTTGAAGCTCGTAATCAGCTGGTAGAACGGCGCCTTGACGTTGACGTTGAACTGGATCGGCAGGTTGGCGAAGCGCTGGGTGATGAAATTGCGCTTGGCGGTCATGCCCTGGCGGACCCCGTCGAAACGGACGCGGGTGACGATTTCGCCCTCGAGCTGCCCGTCCATCGCGATGTTCATCCGGTTGTAGTCGAGGTCGCGCAGCGCCTGGAAGGCGAAGTTGGCCATAGCCCCCATGTTCTCGTACGTCAGCGCGCCGATGTAGGAGACGTTGCCGCCGCCACGCGACTTGAGCAGCCCGCCTTCGATCCGCCCGCCATTCTCGTCGAAAACCAGCGGCAGCGTGCCGTCGAAGATGCCCGTGGCGGAGATGTTGCCAACCTCCATCCGTTCGATGAACCGGGCCGCGTCGAGCCCCTCGATCTCGAGCACGTAACGGCGGGTCTCGGCGATCCCGAGCGACATCCGCACCGGCCGCAGCCGCATCGTCCCGCCGAGGAACGGCCAGGCCCCGCCTTGCAGCTGGAGGATGTTGCCAGGCTCGAGCTGGAAAGTGATGACCCCGTCGTTGACCTCGATCCCCGGGTTGATCGAGGCGACCCGGAGCTGCTGGTCGGGCGCGGTGACGAGGTTGATCAGATCGGTGAAGACCACCGTCCCCGAGGCGCCCTTGACCGGGCCGAAGGCGGCGGCGAAATCGAAATTGTCGGTGGTGAAGCTGCCACCGCTGGTCACCCCGCGCGCCGTCCAGTCGATCCGCCCGGTCCCGCGCACCGTGCCGCTCGCATTGGCGATCACGCCGAGCGCGTTGCGGGTCAGGGTGGCGGGCTGAAGCGCGGCGTCGAACAGGATGCCGGAGACGGTGAGATCGGCATGGCCGACGCCGCTCGCCAGGCTGTGAGCGATATCGACCGCGACGACTTCGCGCGCGGTGCGCGGCTCGCGCAGCAGCGCCTTGGCGTCGATCCGGTTGTCGAACAAGGTCAGCGTCGCCCCGCTTGCGCTGAGCGGCTGGAAGCGCGCCTCGGCGCGGCGGTCCTGCAGGGTGAAGTCGGCCCCGTCGATGCTCAGCTTGCCGCCGGCGTAGCGCCACGCCCCGCTCGCGCCGAGGAGGTCCATCGGCACCGCGAACAAGTGGACGTCCGACCCGGCGAAGCGCCCGGCGATGTCCTTGCCGATCTTGGCGGTGAGATCGTCGATCCGGAACCGGGTCGCGGTCGCCGCCGGGCCGAGCGCGATGTCGAGCCGTCTTGCCGCGAGCGCGCCGGGGATCGCGAAACCGACCGGGCCGCTGGCGATGTGGATCGGGGTGGTGCCGAGCCGGCCCGAAACGTCGAGCGACGGCGCCCCCGCGGCGAGCCTTGTCCCGCGTCCATCGGAGCGGACGATCGCGCCCTCGGGCCCCGGGCACAGCGTCAGGGCGCGGTTGTCGAGGGTGAGGTTGGCGTAGCTCAGGCTGGAGAAACGCAGCGCGGTGCAATGGCGCCACACCGACAAGCCGCGCGCCGAAGACCAATTGCCGTCGAGCGGAAGCACCAGGTCGCGCGCCGCGCCGCCGGGGAGCGGGCCGGAGAGCAGCGCGGTCCCGGCAAAGCCGATCCCGCCGTCGCCATTCTGGACGACGATTAGTTCCGGCAGCGCGAGCCGGCCACCGGCGGCGCGGTATTCGGCCATTGCCAGCCGCGCGGTGACGCTGCCCCCGCCGCCGCGCGCGACCTGGCCCTGGAGCCGCGGCAGCCCAGGTCCACCGGTGACGAAATCGCCCGCGAGCACCGGCGCGAGCTTCGCGCCCGCCGAGTACTGGAACCGCGAGAGCGCCAGCAAAGTCTCGCCGCTCGCCCCGGTGAGCTGGGCCTGCGGGATCATCACGGTGAGTGCACCGCCCTCCTGCCGCGCGGTGAAATCGCCGGCGAAGCGGCTGGCGCGCCCCTCGCGGGCCAGCGTGGCGCGAATCTGCCCGAGCATCGGCGCGAGCAGCGAGTCCGCCGCGGCGTCCTGCGCCAAGGCCAGCGCGGCGTCGAGCCCGGTGCCGGGGCGTAAACCTTCGCCGCGCAGGCTGCCGTCGCCCTCGATCCGCGCGAGCTTGTCACGCGTGGCGAAAGTGCCGGTCCCCCCAAGCATTGCCGCGGCGAGCTGCGGGGTCTGCACCCCCGCCGCGGCGAGATCGTAGCGCGCCGAGACGTCGCCGCCGCGCCAGTTGAAATCGAGGGTGCCGCCGAACCCGGCGGCGCGGCTCGCGCCGTAGCCGATGTTGCTCGCGGCCAGCCGCGCCTTGCCGGCGGCGGCGTCGAAGGTGTCGGCAAGTCGCGCATCGAGTTCGAGCGCGGTCTTGCCCAGCGCGAGCCCGAGCTTGGGGCAATCCGCCCGGCCGAGCCGGAGCGGACCCTTGAAGGCCGGGCTGGCCGCAGCGATGGTCAGCGCGCCGTAGAGCGAGGCGTCGCTCGCGCTGCAATCGGGCATGGCCAGAGCCGGGGCGGCCGCCGCGACGACCCCCGCGAACCCCCCGCGCAGCTCGCCCTGCCCTTGCGCCTTGAACCCGACCGGACCGTAGTCGGTAGTCAGCCGCGCGCGCCCATCGACCAGGCGGAGGTTGAGCTTGGGCAGCTCGAACGCCTTTTCCGGTCCGCCGAACAGCACCTTGTCGAGGCTGCCGAACGAAAGCTTGCCGTTCCGGTACGTCCCATACAGCCGCGGCCGGACCAGCGTCACCCCGCGCAGCGCCGGCACGCCGAGTCGCGGCTGGAGGTACGATTCGATCCGCTCGGCGGTGAAATCGGGGTTCTTCGGATCGCCGACCACGACGTTTTTGAGCACCTGGCGGCGCGGGCCGATCGAGACGATCTCGTACGTTGCGGGCAGCCCCAGCCCGGTCAGCTGGCCTTCGATCACGCGCCCGGCGAGGTCCTCGCGCAGCGCCCAGACCGAAACCAGCAGCAGCGCGACCAGCCCGGCGAGGATGCGCCAGCGCCGACGCCGCAGGCGCGGCGGGTCGGCAATCGCAATCTCGGGTTGGGCTTTACTGTCCGCGCCTGTTTCCGGCATTGCCGCTCCCTTGCGCCAGTGCCCGTTGAAAGGCAATGCGTTGGGGTGAACGCCGCAGGGGGGCAAAGGTTGCCGTCTGACCCATCAGGAACCGACGCCAGCGGCCATCGCGCGCGGCTCCGCGCCCGCCTGCTCGCGGGCGGAAGCGAAGCGCTCGCCGACCACGAGGTGGTCGAATACCTGCTGATGACCGCGATTCCCCGCCGCGACGTCAAGCCGCTCGCCCGCGTACTGCTGCAGCGCTTCGGCGGGCTTGCAGGGGTGTTCAACGCCGATCCCAAAACGCTCGCCGAAGTGCCGGGAATGGGCGAAACCAGCGCCGCCGCGCTCAAGATCGTGGGCTTCGCCGCGCGCCGCCTCGCCCGCGCCGAAGTCGCCGAAATGCCCGTTCTAGCCAACTGGCAAGCGCTGATCGACTACCTCACGATCGACATGGCGCATCTCACGGTCGAGCGAGTGCGGGTGCTCTACCTCAATGCGCGCAACCGCCTGATCCTCGACGAGCACGTCGGCGACGGCAGCATCGACGAAGCCGCGATACACCCTCGCGAAGTGGTCCGCCGCGCGCTCGAGCTCGGCGCGGCGGCGCTGATCCTGGTTCACAACCACCCCTCGGGCAGCCCAGAGCCGAGCCGCGCCGACATCCAGATCACCAACAGGATCGCCGAGGCCGGTCGGCTGCTCGGGGTGACGGTGCACGATCACGTGATAGTCGGCCGCGACGGCCACGTCAGCCTGCGCGCCAAGGGGTTGATCTAGAACCCGCGCTCGCTGAGCCAGCTCTCGACGATTCCCACCGCCCGCGGCAGCAGGTCGGGCCGCGCGGTGTAGTAGTGATCGGCGCCGATCACATCGTGGCGGGTCTTGTCCTCGCTCGCCAGCGCATCGAACAGCCTTTGCGCATGGCTCGGGGTGCAGGCGAGATCGGCGGTGTTGTTGAGCACCAGCGCTGGGCACGTGACGCGACCGGCGTTGCCCAGCCCGTCGGCGCTGCTCGCCGCCAGGCTCCACTGCGACAGCCACGAGCGCGCGGTGGTGAAGCGGGCGAGGCCGACCGGACCGTCGTTGACCAGCCGCGGATCGCCGAGGTAGCACAGCCCCGGCAGGCGGTCCGAAGGGTCCTGCGCGGGATCGAGCCAGCGCACGTCGCACATCGTCCCCTGGACGGTGAAACAGCGTTCGGCCTGCGGGGTTCCAGCATCGCGCAGCTCAGCCAGCATCGCCCGGGCGCGGGCGGTGATGCGGTGGTTGCGTGCGACTTGCGCGGCGCGGAAACGGCTCACGAATGCCGCATCGTAGGGCGGCTGGTGCGGGCAGGCGGGATCGTGGATGTTGAGCGCCGGGTCGCGCTCGAACGGGCGATCCTCGTCGGCGATCGAGGGGTCGAGCCATTCGCTCATCGTCACCGCGCGGCTGACGTGGGCGGCGAGCAGCAGCACCGCGTCGGCGGGGACCAGCCCGCCCCCGGCAATGTCGAGCGGATCGCCCGCGGGTGTTTGCGTGATCGTCGGGTGCACCGCCTGGTCCTGGTAGAACAGCGAGAGCGAACCCCCGCCCGACCATCCTCCGAGCACGACCTTCTCGTAACCGAAGCGCTTCTTCGCATCGGCGATCCCTGCGCCGAGATCGAGCAGGCACTTCTCCATCACCAGCGCGGTGTCGTTGCCGCGGTAGCGCGGGTTGACGTAAATCACGTGGCGCCCGGCGCGGGCCAGCGCGGTGACCAGCGGCAGGAACGCCCCGCCGCCGATCGGATGGCTGAAGACGATCGCAGTAGCGGCGCGCTCGCTCTCCGCGGGGCGGATGCGCATGCACTCGACGAACACCTGCCCCTCGGGCCCGCCATAGGTGTCCTTTAGCGGCGAGGGATCGCGGTGGACGAAGCCATAAGGTTCGCGGATCACGGCCATCGTTTGCGCTTCCTCTCCGCCGCCAGCGTGGCTAGAAATCGGGCGCTTGTCGAGGGAGCCGACCGATGCGCGTTCAGCAGCCCGATGGAATCCACCATGTCGCGATCATGTCGGCCGACATGAAGGCGCAGCTGACCTTCTTCACCCAAGTGCTCGGCTTTCCCTTGAAGGGCCTGTTCGAAATGCACGGGGTGCCCGGCGGTAGGCACGCCTTCCTCGAGATGGCGCCCGACAGCTATTTCTCGGTGGTCGAGATCGACGGCGTGGGCGAGATTCCGGTCGAAGTCGGGGTTACCCACGCGGGCACCGGCGCGGGCAAGTGCGCCGCCGGGGTGACCCAGCACATCGCCTTCCGCGCGCCCAATGGGGAAGCTCTGCTCGCGCTGCGCGACCGCATCCGCAGCCACGGGGTCGGCGTGATCGGCCCGATCGGCCACGGCTTCTGCAAGTCGATCTACTTCGCCGGGCCCGAAGGGCTGACACTCGAGGTCGCCGCCGCGGTGAGTGCAATCGACCCGGCGCGGTGGATCGACCCGGCGATTCTGGCCGAGTGCGGGATTTCCGAAGGTGAAGCTGCGGCGATGCGCATGCCCCCCGCGAGCCTCGCCGAAGACGTCGCCCAGCCTGCATTCGATCCCTCCCAGCCCAACCTCGCCTATCCCGAAGCCACCCTGCGCGCGATCCTTTCCGCCCCCGACGCCGCGATCACCGCGCAGGGCAGCTACGACCAGCCGCCGGTCCCGGCGTGAGGACCGCGCCCTTGCCATGAGGCGCGCCGCGCCCTAGCGGCTCCGGCATTCCCACCTGCCGGAGCGCATTCATGGTCCCTCGCTATTCCCGCCCCGCGATGACCGCGATCTGGGAGCCCGAGGCGCGCTACCGGATCTGGTTCGAAATCGAGGCCCACGCGACCGAGAAGCTGGGCGAATTGGGCGTGATCCCGGCGAGCGGGGCCAGGGCGCTGTGGGACTGGTGGACGACGAATCCCAAGATCGACGTCGCCGCGATCGACGCGATCGAGGCGGTGACCCGGCACGATGTGATCGCCTTCCTCGACTGGGTGGCGCAGCAGGTCGGCCCCGAGGCGCGCTTCATGCACCAGGGGATGACCAGCAGCGACGTGCTCGATACCACGCTCTCGGTCCAACTCGCGCAGGCCAGCGACCTGCTGCTCGAAGAACTCGACGCCCTGCTCGCCGCATTGAAGCGACGCGCGATGGAGCACAAGCACACCCCCACCATCGGCCGCAGCCATGGCATCCACGCCGAGCCGACCACTTTCGGGCTCAAGCTCGCCCAGGCCTGGGCCGAGTTCGCCCGCTGCAAGGCGCGGCTGGTCGCGGCGCGGGCGGAGATCGCGACCTGCGCGATATCGGGAGCAGTGGGGACTTTCGCCAATGTCGATCCGGCGGTGGAGGAATATGTTGCGGGCAAACTCGGCTTAAGCATCGAGCCGGTCTCGACCCAGGTGATCCCGCGCGACCGTCATGCGATGTTCTTCGCCACGCTGGGCGTGATTGCGAGCTCGATCGAACGGCTCGCCACCGAGATCCGCCACCTCCAGCGCACCGAAGTGCTCGAGGCGGAGGAGTATTTCGCGCCCGGGCAGAAGGGTTCGAGCGCCATGCCGCACAAGCGCAATCCGGTGCTCACCGAAAACCTCACCGGCCTCGCCCGGATGGTGCGCTCGGCGGTGGTGCCGGCGCTGGAAAACGTCGCGCTATGGCACGAGCGCGATATCTCGCACTCCTCGGTCGAGCGCTTCATCGGGCCGGACGCCTGCGTGACGCTCGACTTCGCGCTGGCGCGGCTGACCGGGGTGATCGACAAGCTGGTGGTCTACCCCGTCCGGATGCAGGCCAACCTCGACCGGATGGGCGGGCTGGTCCACTCGCAGCGGGTGCTGCTGGCGCTGACCCAGGCGGGCCTCGCCCGCGACGACGCCTACCGGCTGGTCCAGCGCAATGCGATGCAGGTGTGGGAGAGCGATGGCGCGCTTTCGCTGCTCGACTTGCTCAAGGCCGACCCCGAAGTCGCCGCGGCACTCTCGCCGGGGGAGCTGGAGGACAAATTCGACCTGGGCTACCATTTCAAGGCGGTCGACACGATTTTCGCGCGGGTGTTCGGGGACTAGGTTTCGCGCGAAGCCCGCAAAGACCGCGAAGAAGGGTTCACGCAGAGGGCGCAGAGCAAGCAGAGAGGCGCAGAGAGGTCACGCTGGCGGCGCAGCCGCCTTCGAATCCTTGGTCGCGCCATCCGCAGCGACTGGATAGACAGCGGCTTCGCCGCGGGCGCTCGATCTCTGCGCCTCTGCGGCTTGTTCCTCTGCGATCTCTGCGTGAGCCCCTTATTCTTCGCGGTCTTTGCGGCCTTTGCGCGAACCACATCGTCCGGTGGCGAGCCCGGACCTGACGCCAGAGAGAAAGAGCCGGTACGGTTCTTTTTACCAAGAAAATTTGCCAGGGGGCCTGTAAGCCGGGTTCTGTCTTGCGGGCGGTGTCCTTTCGGACCAGCCCCGCAAGGGCAGCCATTCCTCTAGGCCTTGCCTCGCGGCAAGGCTCAAGCAACCAACCCGGGCGATCGATGCGAAACACATCTGCTCGGCCTTGCGACCGGGCGCGCCGCCCCTATTCGGTCTTGCTCCGGGTGGGGTTTGCCATGCCGCTTCCGTTGCCGGTCGCGCGGTGCGCTCTTACCGCACCCTTTCACCCTTACCCCGGATCAAGTCCGGGGCGGTCTGCTCTCTGTGGCACTTTCCCTGGACTTCCCGGCAAGCCGGTCGCCCGGCGGGCATTACCCGCCACCCTTGTTTCGTGGAGCCCGGACTTTCCTCGATACCCTTGCGGATAGCGCGGCTGCCCGGCCCCCTGGCCCGCCGTGCATAGCACGGAAATCCCTTCGACAATATGCCCTATCTATGCTTTCCCTGGTCGCGATCCAAGAGCAAAGCGAACAGGATCGCCGAACACTGGCCATCGGGCGCGCCGTCGATAAGGTGGGGGCGCCAGCGACGCTGGAATGCGCGGACGGCGGCGTGGCCGTCGGCGACGTCGTAGCCCCAACGCTCGAGCGCGAGGAAGAACGCGGCATCGTTCTCGTAAGGCGAAGGCATCGTCACCCGCGGGGTCTTGAGCGCGAGACGGTGCGCGGCGACCAGGTCCCAGTCGAACAGCTCGCCGGGATCCTCCTTGCGCGCCGGGGCGACGTCAGAATGGCCGACGACATTGGCGCGCGGCACGTCCCAGCGCTGGACGATCGCCGCGAGCAGCGGCAGCAGCGCCTCCATCTGGGCGTCGGGGAACGGGCGGTAGCCGAATTCGTGCCCCGGGTTGACCAGCTCGATCCCGACGCTGGCCGAATTGACGTCGGTGATGCCGCGCCAATAGGACTTGCCGGCGTGGTGCGCGCGGCGCTCCTCGCGGACCAGGCGGTGGACGGTGCCGTCTTCCTCGATGCAGTAATGCGCGGAAACCTGCGCCGCGGGATCGCACAGCCGCGCCAGTGCGGCCTCGGCGCTCTCCATGCCGGTGTAATGCAGCACCACCATCGAGACCGGCTCGGTCCGCTCGCTCCAGTTGGGCGAGGGGGTCTCGGAGTGGATCAGCTCGTCCATGGCGCAGGTCCTTCGAGACGGGCCTTCGACAAGCTCAGTCCCTCCTCGGGACGAACGGGCGACGGAACTCCGATCGCCCTGAGGAGCGGCCGAGGAGCCGCGCAGCGGCGCCGCGAGGACGCGTCACGAAGGGGCCACCGGCAGCACCGCGCCCATCACCAGCGCGTCGTCGCTGAGCGCGTATTGCAGTCCGCCGCCGAGCGAAGCGGCGAGGCTCTGGATCATCGCCGCCGGCGCGGTGCGGCTGGTCAGCTCGCCTTCGCCGAGCGTGCCGCCGAGCGCGCGGCCGATAACCGGATCGAAAGCGATCTTGGGGCCGGCGGCACGGATCGCGATCTCGCTCGCGCCCTCCCGCACTTCGGCACCGATATCGAGCGTGCCGCCGCGGACCAGCGCCTCGATCCCGATCAGCGCGAGGTTGAGCAGGACCTTGACCGCACTCTTGGGCAGTTCCTCGGCGCCCAGCGCCCAGCTCACCTGGGTCCGCCCGCTCTCGCCGATCAGCGCTTCGACCAGCGCGCGCGGCTCGGCCACCGGGACCGCATCGCCGAAGCCCCCGGCGGCGCCGAAGGCGAGGCGGAAGAACTTGAGCTTGTCGGCGCTGGCCTTGGCGCTCGCCTCGAGCAGCTCCATGCACCGCCGCCGCATCTCGGGGTCTTTCTCCTCGGCGAGCAGTTCGAGCCCGTTCGACATTGCGCCGACGGGGCTGAGCAGGTCGTGACACAGCCGCGAGGCGAGGAGGCTGGCGAGGTCGAGCGAGGTATCGGGCATGCCCCGCGCCTTAGCCGCCCGCGACTCGCAAGCAAAGCGCTTCGAACCCCGCCTCGCCGTCGCGCCAGAACGTGATGTCGCCCGCCGCGACGATTCCCCAGACCCGGCCGTCGCCGCTGGCCTGCGCGCGGTCCGTGGCGGAAGGTGTGGCACGGCCGTTGGGGTGCGAGTGGTAATAGCCCAGCACCTGCGGCCCACCTTCACGCGCGGCGCGGTGCGCGGCGATCAGCGCGGCGGGATCGATCTCGAAATGGCCCTGGGGTTCGGGATGGACGTTGGCGCAGGGCCGCGCGGTTTCGATCCGATCCGCCCGCCCGAGCAGCAGCCCGCAGCACTCGCGCGGGTGGGCGCGCGCCGCTTCCTCGATCAGTGTGGCCATCGCGCCACTTGTCACTTCCAAGCCCATGCCCACATCCTAGCCCATGACCGGGGGGCTGCGCATCATCGAAGGGACGATCCCCGCGGGCGGGGCGCGGCTCGACAAGGCGCTGGCCGAGGCGAGCGGGCTTTCGCGCGAGCGGATCAAGGCGCTGCTGGGCGAAGGACGGGTGACGCTGGGCGGCGTGGCGGCGGTGCAGGCGTCACTCAAGCCCGAGGAAGGCGCGGTCTTCGCGATTTCCGTGCCCGAGGCGATCCCCGCAGCGGCGCAGCCGCAGGAAATACCATTGAGCATCGTGTTCGAGGACGAACACCTGGTCTTGGTCGACAAACCGGCGGGGCTGGTGGTCCACCCCGCCGCGGGCAACCTCGACGGGACGCTGGTCAACGCGCTGCTGCACCATTGCGCCGGGCAATTGTCCGGAATCGGCGGGGTCGCGCGGCCGGGGATCGTCCACCGCATCGACAAGGACACTTCGGGGCTGCTGGTGGTCGCCAAGACCGACGCGGCGCACGAGGGCCTGGCCAGGCAGTTCGCCGACCACTCGATCGAGCGTGCCTATCTAGCAGTGGTGGCGGGACTTCCGATTCCCACAGCGGGCACCGTAACCGGCGCGATCGCCCGCTCGGCAACCAACCGCAAGAAGATGGCGCTGGTCGCCGACGGTCGCGGCAAGCATGCCGTAACCCACTACAAAACGCTCGAAAATCTCGGCGATGCTGCGCTGGTCGAATGCCGGCTCGAAACCGGGCGCACCCACCAGGTGCGGGTCCACATGGCCAGCATCGGCCACCCGCTGCTCGGCGATCCGGCTTACGGGCGAACCCCCGCCAAATTGCGGCCGGTGCTCGCCCGGCTCGGCTTTCACCGCCAGGCGCTCCACGCCGCGGTGCTCGGCTTCGTCCATCCGGTTTCGGGGGAGTTTCATCGCTTCGCATCGCAGTTGCCCGACGATTTGCGGGAACTGTTGGTCGAATTGGGTGCTTCAAGATGAGCTTTGTGCTATAGATGGAAGTCTGTGTGGTGGGCGAGCGCGGATGCCTCTAGAGGGTCCGCAAGTGCCCAGCCGACGTTGAAAGGACGGGTGATCGAGTGACCAAGACCCAACGCAACCTGCCCGCGATGCCCTCTTTGGGCGGCGAGCAGAGCCTCAATCGCTACCTCACCGAGATCAAGAAGTATCCGTTGCTCACCGCCGAGCAGGAATACATGCTCGCCAAGCGCTATGCCGAGCATCAGGACCCCGAAGCCGCCGCCCAGCTGGTCACCAGCCACCTCCGCCTCGTCGCAAAGATCGCGATGGGATACCGCGGCTACGGTCTTCCGGTCAGCGAGCTGATTTCCGAAGGCAACATCGGTCTGATGCAGGGGGTCAAAAAATTCGAGCCCGAGCGCGGGTTCCGGCTTGCGACCTATGCGATGTGGTGGATCAAGGCCTCGATCCAGGAATTCATCCTGCGCAGCTGGTCGCTCGTCAAAATGGGCACCACCGCGGCGCAGAAGAAGCTGTTCTTCAACCTGCGCCGGATGAAGAAGAACCTCGACGCCTACGAGGATTCGGACCTCCACCCCGACGACGTCAAGACCATCGCGACCAAGCTCGGCGTGCCCGAGCAGGAAGTGGTCAACATGAACCGGCGGATGATGATGGGCGGCGATGCCAGCCTCAACGTCACCTTCACCGAGGACGGCGAGGGCCAGTGGCAGGACCTGCTCCAGGACGACGGTCCGCTCCAGGACGAAACCGTCGCCGCCGCGCAGGAAGCCGGCCAGCGCCACGCGCTGCTGACCGAGGCGATGGATTCTTTGAATGAGCGCGAGCGCCACATCCTCACCCAGCGCCGCCTTGTCGAGGAGCCGCAGACGCTCGAGGAGCTCAGCCAGGAATACGCCGTCAGCCGCGAACGCGTCCGCCAGATCGAAGTCCGCGCCTTCGAGAAGCTGCAGAAGGCGATGCTGCGCATTGCCGGCGACCGGAGGCTGCTGCCGGCGGGGTGAACGCGGGCGCGGGGCTTCACCCTCCCCGCGCTTTCGCCTAACGCGCCTTCATGGCCGAATCGCCCCGCATCTGGACCGCCGCGCTGCTGGTGATCGGCGACGAAATTCTCTCGGGCCGGACCCAGGACAGGAACATCGCGCAGGTCGCCAGCTGGCTCACCGTTCAGGGCATCCGCCTCAGGGAAGTGCGGGTGGTCGCGGACGACACCGCGGCGATAGTCGCGGCGGTCAATGCCTTGCGCGAAGGCCACGATTACCTGTTCACCACTGGCGGGATCGGCCCGACCCATGACGACATCACCGTCGATGCGGTGGCCGAGGCGCTGGGCGTGGGCGTGACGATCCACCCCGAGGCGCGGGCGATGCTCGAGCGGTATTACGAGACCCGCGGCGGGCTGACCGAGGCGCGGCTGCGCATGGCGCGGACGCCCGAGGGGGCCGAGCTGATCCGCAACCGCATGTCGGGCGCGCCGGGGATCCGCATCGGCAACCTGTTCGTGATGGCCGGGGTGCCTCAGATCACCGCGGGGATGCTCGATGCGCTCACCGGCGAGCTCGAAGGCGGGGTGCCGCTGCTGTCGCTGACCATCGGGAGCTGGGTCGCCGAGAGCGAGGTCGCCGACCTACTGCGCGAAACCGAGGAGGCCCACGACGGCGTCGCCATCGGCAGCTACCCGTTCTTCCGCGAAGGCAAGACCGGCGC
>JBOHIC010000022.1:0-2917 GCA_050725835.1 Novosphingobium sp. | reverse complement strand
GTGCGGGGAAAAGCCCCTCCCCGGCGGGGAGGGGTTGGGGTGGGGGTACACCGATGGCGTCGAGCTCCCACCCCCGACCCCTCCCCACCGGGGAGGGGGGAATTGTCGGTTGGAGTTCCACTTCATTTGCGCCTTCTCGGCGGATCGGCCTTGCCTGCGGCGGCCCGGGCAAGTGCGGTGGTGAGCTCCTCGCGCAGCTTGGCAAAGTCGCGCTCGATCCCGCCCTCGCGCCCGATCAGCACGTGATCGTGCCCCGGCAGGCCATGCGCCGGGAGCAGTTCGCGCAGCAGCGCGCGCAAGCGCCGCTTCATCCGGTTGCGCACGACGGCGTTGCCGATTCGCTTGGTGACGGTGATGCCGAAGCGGATCGCCTCCGCCCCGTTGGGATGCGCGAGCAAAACGAAGCCGGGGCGCGATACGCGCAGACCCTTGTTGGCGGCGAGGAAATCGGAGCGCCGCGTCAGTGTGACCAGACGCGGCGGGCGCGCGTCGATCAGGCCGACAGCTTCTTGCGGCCGCGGGCGCGGCGGGCGCGCAGGATGTTGCGGCCGCCGACCGTGGCCGAACGGGTGCGGAAGCCGTGGCGGCGCGCGCGGACGAGGTTGCTGGGCTGGAACGTGCGCTTCATGATGGGCCTCGAGAATTCGAACGAAAAGCGCCGCCGAGCGGGCGGTCGCAGTGCAGGTGCGCGCCGTTAGGTGAACGGCGGGAGCGAGTCAAGCTAGTCGAGGCGGACCCAGCGGCCCAGATCGGCGGCGCTGAGCCACTTTGCATCGGCGTTGGGGACCGAATTGGTCATCGCATAGAACGCGCCTGCTTCGGCCGGGGCCATCCCCATCTCGCGGTAATAATCGAGGTAGAGCCGGTTCTCGGGCGCGTCCTCGGCGAAGTCCGCGGGCTCCATCCCGTCCTCGTCGGCCCAGGCGTGGACCGCGAACTCGGCGCCCGGATCGGCGATCCGGCGCTTGCCCGCAAGGAACAGCTCGACCGCGCCCGAACGCACCGAGCCGCCGGGAGGAACGTGGGTGGCGACACCGCGCGCGCGGATCATCCGCCCGAGCGCAAGGTTGGCGATATCGTCGTCGGTTCCGGGGCAGTCGATCATCTCGAGCAGCGACACGCCGGGGTAAGCGCGCAGCAGCGCCGCGAACTGCGCGGGGCTGCGCTCGTCGGTGGCATCGACCAGCGCCGCGCGGGCGGGATCGAGCACCCGGAACGGCCCGAACGCGGCGATTCCCAGCGGCACCTCGGCCGGCGCGGCGGCGACGAACCGCCCGCTGCCGCCCTCGTCGGCGAGCACGATCTCCTCGACCGTTTCGTAGACCACGGTTTCGGCCACCGCCGGAGAGGCGAGCAGCACGAACAGCGGGAGCAGAGCGGCGCGGAGCAGCGACATTCCGGCATAGTGCGGTGCGCGGTGTTGCCGGGGTGCCAACGGTGAGGGTTAAGAAGGGGTTTCGCATGCAAAGACGCAAAGGCGCGAAGAAGACGGATTCGGTTCGCGCAAAGACCGCAAAGGGCGCGAAGATGTTTCGCTTGCGGCGGAGCCGCTCTCCAAAAATCGACGGAAGCCCCGCATCCAGCGTTACAGGGAGTTTGAGCGCCTGCGGCGCCACCGACCTCTTTGTAGTCTTTGCGGTCTTTGCGCGAAATCCCATTCTGGCTTCGTCGCGGGTTCGTGTCTTCGTCTGAACCAATAAAACGCCTCGATTACGGCGCCTACGGCTCGACAGTATCGCTTCGCTGCGCCATCACGTTGCACGAACTTGTTGGGGGCATCTACTTGGTCGCGCTGGTATCGACGGTGGCCTATCTGGGGCTCGAGGCGCGCAGCGTCGAGGTGCAGTGCCAGGTCGCGCCGGGCATGCCGCGGTTCAACGTCGTCGGGCTGCCCGACAAGGCGGTGCGCGAGAGCCAGGAGCGGGTTCATGCCGCGCTCTCGGCGATGGGTCTGGCGCTGCCGCCCAAGCGGATCACGATCAACTTGTCCCCCGCCGACCTGCCCAAGGAAGGCTCGCACTTCGACTTGCCGATCGCTCTCGCGCTGCTCGCCGCGATGGGGGTGACCGACAGCGAGCAACTGACCGATTTCGTCGCGGTGGGGGAACTGGCCCTGGACGGCCGGATTATCACTTCGCCGGGTGTGCTGCTCGCCGCGATCCATGCCGCCGAGCTCGACAAAGGACTGATCTGCCCGGCTTCGCAGGGCGCGGAGGCGCGCTGGGCGAGCGGGGTGCCGGTGCTCGCCGCGCCCGACCTGGTCAGCCTGCTCAATCATCTCGCCGGGCGGCAGGTGCTCCCGGTGCCGGAACCCGGAGAGGCTACGCCGCCGGGGCGCGGGCCGGACCTGGCGCAGGTCAAAGGACAGGAAACCGCCAAGCGCGCGCTCGAAATCGCCGCCGCGGGCGGGCACAACCTGCTGATGATCGGGCCGCCGGGTGCGGGCAAGTCGCTGCTGGCGAGCTGCCTGCCCGGCATCCTCCCGCCGCTGACCTCGGCCGAGGCGCTCGAAGTGTCGATGGTCGCTTCCGTGGCGGGGACGCTCGAGGACGGGCGGATCAGCCGGGTGCGGCCATTCCGCTCGCCCCACCATTCGGCCTCGATGGCGGCGCTCACCGGGGGCGGACTCAAGG
Organism: Novosphingobium sp.; assembly: GCA_050725835.1. Classification (GTDB taxonomy): domain Bacteria; phylum Pseudomonadota; class Alphaproteobacteria; order Sphingomonadales; family Sphingomonadaceae; genus Novosphingobium. Next base: position 284 of record JBOHIC010000022.1, on the reverse strand, counting down.
TGCGCCCGGGCGAGGTCAGCCTCGCGCACCTCGGCGTGCTGTTCCTCGACGAGCTTCCAGAGTTCCAACGCCAGGTGCTCGACAGCCTGCGTCAGCCGCTCGAAACCGGCGAGATCAGCGTCGCGCGCGCCGCCGCCCACGTCACCTATCCGGCGCGCGTTCAGCTCGTCGCGGCGATGAACCCCTGCCGCTGCGGGCACCTCAGCGACCCGGCGCTCGCCTGCGCGCGCGCCCCAAGATGCGCCGCCGACTACCAGACCAAGGTATCGGGCCCGCTGCTCGAC
>JBOHIC010000021.1:0-11571 GCA_050725835.1 Novosphingobium sp. | reverse complement strand
CCCCGGGGTTGAAGGCGTCGCCGTTGGTGGTGAGCAGGCGCACCCGCTCCATCCTGAGCGCTTTCGGCCCGAACCCCCCAAGATAGAGGATTTCGCCGCGCCAACCGATCATGTCGGTATCGACCAGCACCAGGTCGCCCATCACCGTGTCCTGGATGCGCAGCCCCTTGTGGCTCAGGTCCCAGCCGTCACCGGTCCCCGTGTCGACAGGATAGGAATGGCTGCCGGTTCGCGCGCAATTCCCGCGCAGCACCAGGCGGTTGAGCTCGAGCCGCGCGACGCTGGGCGGATCGGGCACCGCATTGTCCGGATCCCCCAGGATGAACAGCCCGTCGCCGCGCCACACCGTCGGGGTCGGGTCGGTGGTGCTGAGCGGGACCAGCTGCCAGGTGGTTTGCGGATCGGCGCCACCCAATCCCTTGAAGTCGAGCACGGTGCGGTTGGCGGCGCGGCCGCGCAGCGTGAGCGAGCGCCGCACCACCAATGGCTCGCCGTCGGCCGCGAAGATCGCCAGCGCAGGCGAAGTTCGCAGCGGGGTCCAGATCGCGTAACGATGGCAGTCGAAGGCGACCTCGCCGATGCCGACCGCTTCGGCATAGGCGATCGTCGCCTGGATTGCCGGTTGGTCGTTGCTCGCGCCGTCGCCCACCGCGCCGCCCTGTTCGACCGAAACCGCCTGGCCGAGCGGGAGCAGGCGGAAGATCCGGCCGTTGGCCGTGCGGACCACGAAACGCGGATGGGCGGCCAGCAGCGCCGCGGTGCACAATGCATCGCTCACGTAGGTCGCCGCACCCTTGCCGGTGGCGCCGTAGCCGCTGCTGGCGATGCGATCGATCCCGCGCGCGACCGAGCGTGCGGCGAAGCTATCGAACCGCGCCGGGTGGCCGCTCAGGGCCGCCTTCGCCTGGCCGCGCGCGGCGATGTCGAGCGCGCTCATTGCGCCACCCGATAAACCAGGGTTCCCGACGAGAGCGTGACGTCGAGGTAAAGGAGGACGCCGGCTTCGCTCTCCTGCCAAACCTGCTCGCAGGCATTGGCGGTGAACCGGGCCCATTCCAGCCCCGCCGCGGTGACCGGCCAGCGCGACGCTCCGTTGTCGCTCGACCGGGCGAGCTGGACGCTGCCGCTCCAGGTTCCGCTGAGCTGCACGGTTACGGGGGTCCCGGCGACAGGAGCGAAGGGTCCGATCGACCCGCTCTGGGAAATGGTCCCGACCAGCGGCGGCGGGGGCGGGGCGATGCTGTCCAGTGAAACGGGCAGCGGCGCGCCGGTGCCGACCAGCGAGATGTTTCCCGCCCCGTCGGCATAGCCCACGGCGACGGCTTGGGCGTAATTTGCAGGGAGATTGATCGGATTGCTGCCCGTCATGGTTTCATGGTCCTTGGCTAAAAACCATATCGGTTATCGAACTCGTGTGGTGTAGGAAAGCGGTTTCGAGGCGCGTGGATCGCGCATGACACCCGCCCGGTTCCATGGCAGGGCCGCCGTCGATGAAGGTCGCGGTTTTTCATCCGGGGATTCAACACAGCTGGCAGACCGCGCTCGCGCTGCAGCAGCTCGGCCGCCTCGAATGGTACGCCACCAGCATTTTCTATCGCGCCGATCGCTGGCCGTTCGCGCTCGAGCGCTTGTTGCCCGGCCGCGCCGGCGCGGCGCTGAAGCGGGAATTCGCGCGGTTCGCCTTCCCCCCGCTCGACCCGCGCGATGTGCGAACCCTCGGCGCCGGCGAATGGCTCGAACGGCTGGCGGCGCGCGCCGGGCTGCGCCGCACCGCGCGCTGGTTCAACGACGTCGGCAACGCCGCATTCGCGCGCAGCATGGCCCGCGCCGCGCGGGACCCGCGGCCGTTCGCATTGTGGGGCTACGATACCGCCGCGGCGGCGGCGTTTCGCGCCGGACGCGACGCCGGGCGGCTGTGCGTGCTCGATCGGACGATCGGCGACTGGCGCCGCTACAACCGCGAAATGGCCGCGATCCAGGCCAGCCATGGCGAATGGTTCCCGGCCCACGGCGGGTTCGCTTCGGCCGACCTGATCGCCCGGGACGACGAGGAATTCGCCCTCGCACATACCATCCTCACCGGAAGCCGCTTCGCCGCCGAAACGATCCGCGCAGAATCGCCGGTGCCCGGTCTCGCCGGCAAGCTGCGGGTCCTGCCCTATTGCTTCGACGAGCGCCTGTTCTCCGGCCTGCGCCCGCCCGCGCCCGCGCCGCGCGACAAGCCGGTCAAATTCCTGTTCCTCGGCGTGGCGCAGCCGCGCAAAGGCATCCATCACGTGCTCGAGGCGATTGCGCGGCTTCCGGCGAGCCAGGCCGAGCTGACCATCGTCGGCAAGCTCGAGGTGCCCGACGCGGTGTTCCGCCGCTACGCCGACCGCGTGACCGTGCGCCGCACCGTTCCGCGCGGGGAAGTGCCGCAGATCATGGCGGCGCACCACGTCCTCCTGTTTCCGAGCTACTTCGAAGGTTCGGCGCTGTCGCTGATCGAGGGACTCGCCGCCGGGATGGCGCTGATCCAGACGCCGAACGCAGGCAACGGCGTCACTCCGGCGACCGGGATCGAGATATCCCGGCCCGACACCGAACTCCTCCTTGAGGCGATGCTCGCGCTGATCGAGGACCGCGACCGGCTCGACGCGTACCGCGCCGCCGCGCAAGCCGAAGCCGCGCGCTACAGCTTCGCCGCTTACCGCGAGAACATCGCCGCGCTTCTGGCGGAGCTAGAATCCTAGCTTTTCGCGCAGCTTGAGCGAAAGGTCGCGCACGAATTTGTGGGGCGAGCGGCGGGGATGGCCGACCGCGCGCGCCAGCTCCCCCAGCGGCCGGTCGGCGGCAAGCCGGGCGAACAGGTCGGCCAGCCCGGTGCGTTTTTCCGCGGGCAGGTGCCAGACGGTAAGGGCTTCATCGCTCGCGGCGAGGTTGTTGCGCCGGAAGGTCGTCCACATCCGCCGAATGAACGGATTGGCCGTCCCGATGGCCAGCCCCTCGATCGCGTAAATCGCGGAGAGCAAGTGTGCCTCCTCGCGCGGCGCATCTTCGCCCTGCGCCAGCACCTCGGGCCACAAGGCGCGGGCGCGCGCCGCGATCCGCGCGGTCACCTCGGCGCGCGCGGCGTAGATTTCCCCGCCGCAGTAGGGCGTGGAAGCCCGCGGCGGCCCGCCGTGCCGCGCCACGAACCGCGCCAACCCCGCCCGCGACAGCCCGTTTATGGCCTCGCCGGCCGGATGCTCGGCGGGGCCGAGTTCGTAGGTCAGCGCACCATGTTGGTCGATCGCGACGGCCATCGCCGCAACCGGTCGGCGCCACAGGCAGTCGCTGTCGAGCACGATCAGCTGCTCCGCGGGCGGCGCGGCGGCGGCATGGTCGAGCACGTCGAAGATGTAGAACTGGTTGCCCCAGCTGCCGACGCTACCGCGCGGGAGGCGGTAGGTGATCGGCAGCGTCACCACTTCGATTCCGGACCGCTCGAACCATTCCGCCAGATCGAGCCCGTCGACGATCGGCAGCGGCGCGTTGGTGTAGAACAGGTGGCGCGCATCGGGGTTCTGCGCGCGGCTCGAAGCGAAGAACACCGCCGCGCAGCGCCAGTAGATCGCCTGGGCCGCGGGCGCGTCCGAGCGATGCGCGACTTGCGGAAAAAAGGTCGCATCGGCGGCGCTGTCCGCGACGAACCAGGTGGCGATCGCGGTCTTGGCCGCCATGTCAGCCCGGCCTGCCCCAGCGTTCGCGCAGCTTGAGCGCCAGCCACGCCGGGAACCGCCGGGCCAACCGCCTGAACGCGATCGAACGGTAGGCGGCGACCTCCTCGAACTTTTCCGGATGAACCGCGTCGAACAGCGCCGTGCTCCCGGGGCGCTCCGCCTCCGCCGCCGCGCGGATCGCTTCGCCCGCCGCCTCGGCGACATAAACGAAGGTGTTCTGGCGATACCAGTAGTGGATCGCCGGATCGGTCCAGTGGCGGGGACGGACCAGGTCGAAAGCGCGGTAGCCACGCTGCTCGAACAGCGCGCGCCACCACGACGGCCAGCGCTCGTTGATGTGGCCGTAGCCGCCCTGATAGGGGATCGCCGCCCCGAAAACGACCACGTCGGCTGCTGCGACGAGCGAGTCGACCAGCACTTCGGCGCTGTCCTCGGCGAGGTGTTCGGCGACTTCGGTGCACAGCGCCAGGTCGAAGCGGCGCGGCAGCCGCAGCGGCGCGGCCAGGTCGGCCTCGACGAAGCGCGCGGGATCGACCAGCAGCTGCGCCCGGTCGTTCCAGGGCCCGTCGACGATCGTGTACTCGCCGATCCCGGCGTCGATCCCGGCCTGGGTCCAGTGCGCATTGCCGCAACCGATCTCGACCAGCGACCGCGCCCCGAACAGCGCGATCAGCGGCGGCAGGATGCGGCGCGCGGATTCGCCGGTCTTGTCGCCATAGATGCGGTGCCAATCAGCCGGGTACATGGGCCGATCCTTCGCGGCGCGAACCCGCCATGATCCGCAAATAGGGCCCGACCCAATGCTTGAATACGGCGAGAGGCCCGCCGTGGAGCGCGACGAAGCGGCGCCAATCGCGCGCGTGGAGCGAGCGGTCTTCACGCCAGCGGCGGCGCAATCGGGCCGAGCGCGGGAGGTTCGGATCGAGCGAGGAGCCCGTCACCGAATTGGCCGCGCAGGTTCCGCCGATCCGGCTTGCCAGCACCATCGGGATCCCGGCGGCGCGGGCGCGGAAGCCATAGTCGATGTCGCCATAGATATGCGTCAAGCGCGGCGTCAGGTTGCCCAACACTCGCTCGGCCGCGGCAGCGACCAGGACGATGTTGCCGCTGATGCTGTCGAGCGGTGCCGGCTGCCCGACCGGTGCCACCAGCTCGAGCCGGAATCGCCGGGCCGGGTCGCTTCGGCGATGGCCGCCGTAAGTGATCCGCGCGGGATCGCCGGGTTCGCTCGTCGCCGCCGCCACGATCACGGCGCCGCCGCGCGGGGCCGCGGAATCGGCATCGGCGACCAGCGCCGCCAGCGTGCCCGGCGCGACCACGACGTCGTCGTTGAGCCACAGGTAGAAATCGAATTCGCCGGCTGCTTTCGCCGCTTCCCAGGCCCGCCGCATGCCCCCGTTCCAGAACAGGTTGCCATCGCCGGCGATCAGGTTGGCGGCGGGGTGCATGTCGCGGACCGCTTCCGCGGTGCCGTCGATCGAGCCGTCGTCGACCAGGAACAGGTTCGCCGGATCGAACAGCGGCTGGTCCGCAAGCGAGGCGAGACAGCGCAGCGTCAGCTCGCGGCGATTGTGGCAGGCCATGAGGACCGCGATGGGGGGAGCGGTCATGCTGTCTCGCTCGTTCTGACCCGGCGGGCGCGGGTCACTTCCATCGCCCGGTCGACCGCATACCACAGCGCCCGTCCCATCGCTTCGCGCCGGGCCGCGCCTGCTGCGAGCAGGTCTGCCGGGTCGAGTCGACCAGTCGGCAGATCGAGCACCGCACGCATCGCTGCCGCCAGCGCGACTTGGTCGCCCGGGGCGAAATAGCGGGTGATGTAATTGGATATTTCGCGATTCACGGCGATGTCCGATACCACTGTCGGGACGCCGAGCGATACTGCATCGAACACCGCACCGCCGCCCGGGCCGCCTTCGAATTCGGTCGGCTGGATCACTGCGACTGCGCCTCGCATCAAGGCGATCTGATCGCGCTTGTCGATCAAGCCCAGGATGTGCACCCGCCGGTCCAGACCCGCCTCGGCGATGAACCTCTGAAGGCTGGAAAAATAATCGGGCGCGCGCCAATCGTCGATCGCACCGGTGCAGACCAGTTCGGGTTCTGGTCGCTCGGCAGCCAGGACCGAGAACGCCCGCAGCGCGAGATCGTGACGCTTGTGAATCCAGAACTGGTTGGAGATCATGAAGTAGCGCGGACCAATGTTCCATCGCGCGCGCACCGTGGCCACGTCGCGTTCGAACCAGTCCGGCCGAGGACAGGCCGAGAATGGCATGACCACCGGTTCGGCCGGAAATGGCCCGAGGAACTTGCTGGCGTCATCGCGTACGTTGCACGCGTTGACGATCACCGTCGGCGCCTTGGCTAGCAGCGCTCCGAACATCCGATCTCGCCGGCGTCGCTCGCGTAGCGGAAAGTAACCAGGCAGAGCGCGGTGCTGGAAATCGAAGATGTAGCCGACCCACGGGATAGGAAACCTTGCCGAAGGAGCTGCAGTGAGCGGGATCAGAGCGTCGATCTCATGACGGCGGCAAAGTGCCCGCAGCGCAGCCTCGCGCGGGCCGCAGATGAGCACTTCTAAGTCGGGCAAGCCGCCACGACGCATTCGCTCGACCGCTGCGGCAATGTCGACCCTCTCGGTCAGCGCGGGCACCGCGCGTCCTTGCGCCACCGCGCGGATGCTGCGAATTGCCCAGGCGACAAGTCGGCGCGGATTGAACTGTGAGCCGGGCCGCCGATAGATCGCCACCAGCGAATTGATCCCCCGGGTCCGCTCCATTGCGTCGGCCAGCGACACGACGAAGTCTTCCGCACCCGCTAGCCCGGCAAAGCCGTCGAGCGCGATCGCTGCCTTGAGCGGCCGCGCTCCGGCGCTCAAGCCGCGCCATCCGCGCGCAACTGCGCTTCGAGCGCGAGCAGATCGCGGCTGCGTTCGCGGATCGGCCGGGCCGGAACTCCGACGCAGATCGTCCAGGCGGGAACGTCGCACTTCGCCAGGCTGTGCGCGCCGAGCACTCCGCCTTCGTTGATGCGCACACCCGGCAGGAGCGTGGACTTGATGCCGACCAATCCGTGCCGCTCGATCACTATGGCGCCGCTATCGAGGGATTTGTACTTCGACGGCACGGTTGGTCCGGTTAGCGCTCGACCTGAAAAATCGTCGCTCGCGCTCTGCAGGCAGGTGTAGCTCGATAAACCCACAAAATCGCCGATCTCGATGCCGCCACCGCCTTCGAGGCAGCAATAAGCTGCGATATGGACCCAGGAGCCAATCCTCAACGGTATCGAAGCGACGATCAGGACGTGGGCATCGATCCGCACGTGACTGCCGAGATGCAGGTTGCCGGCTCCGACGATCCGCACCGTTTCATCGATCAGCACATCGCTGCCGCATTCCGCGAAGCCGAGCGCACCGACTTCCTCCGGGCTCAGGAACCGTGGGGCGAGGGTCGAAATCATGCTCGCAAATATTCCAGAACTGAAGCGCAAATCCGGTCGAGGTCGGCATCGGCCAAGCCAGGCCAGCTCGGCAAGTTGAACCCGCGCGCCGCAATATCGTCGGCCACCGGGAATGCCCGGCGACTGCTCCTATACATCGGCATGGTATGGATCGGGAAGAACACCGGCCGGGTCTCGATCCCCGCCCGGCCGAGCGCAGCGCGCAGCGGGTCGCGGTCGTCGGCATGCGCCACGGTCAGTGTCACCATCCAATGGCTATGCGTGGTTCCCGGACGGCTTGCCTGAAACGTCACCGGAGCTTGCCCGAGCCGCTTGCGGTAGCCTGCGGCAACGCGCGCCTTATCGACAAGGAAGTGCTCGATCCGTTCGAACTGGGCGAGACCGATCGCCGCACAGATGTTGGTCATCCGATAATTATAGCCGACCACGTCGTGCCAGTATTCTCGCCCTTCGGCGAGGCCCTGACCTTTGAAATGGCAGACCGCGCGGTGCAGCGCGGGATCGGCGGTGACCACCATGCCGCCTTCGCCGGTTGTGATCGTCTTGTTCCCGAAGAAGCTGAAGGTCGCGATGTCGCCAAAGGTTCCGACGTGCCGCTTGCCGACGCGCGTGCCGATGGCCTCTGCACAATCCTCGACTATGAATAGCCCCCGGCGTCGGGCGAGCGCCCCGATCGCCTCGACGTCGACCGCGCCGCCGTAAAGGTGCACGATCATGATCGCCCGAGTGCGCGAGGTGATCTGCGCCTCGATTGCTACCGGATCGGCCTGCCAGTCCTCGTCGCCGGAATCGCAAAAGATCGGTGTCGCTCCAACGTAACGGATCGCATTGACCGAGGCGATGTAGGTTAGCGTCGGCACGATCACTTCGTCGCCGGGGCCGATTCCCAGCGCAAGCAGTGCCAAATGTAGCGCGACCGTACCGTTGCTGCAGGCTGCAGCATGACTTGCACCGACGTAGTCGGCGAACGCGCTTTCGAAGTCGCCGATGAACCTGCCTTTCGAGGAAATCCAGGTCGAGGTTAGACATTCTTCGACGTATTCTCGCTCTCGTCCCGAAAGATCCGGGCGGTAGATCGGAATGAAGGGCGGGACGGGGTCTGCCATGAGGGGTGGGTCAGGTTCGTGCCGGATTGTCGTGCGGGGCGCAATCGCGCAGCGCGCCGCGCACAGCGAGGGCGAGGATGGGCAAGTTGATCGCTAGGTACGCCACGATCCCGCCGACCGCCGCGCCCGTAACGCCAAAGCGCTGCGTAAACCAAATCCGCAGGCCGACCGCGGTGATTGCGCCGAGCGTCGCACCAGCGACTTGCGCGCCGATCCGGTCGAGTCCGTTGAGCAGCATCGCGCCGGCATGGCCCACGGCTTCGACCACACGCCACGCAGCAAGGGCGGCGAGCAGCGCGAAGGGGGCATGGAAACCCGGGCCGACCCACCAGCGCAGCAGCAGCGGCGCGGCCAGAAGCAGCCCGCCCGACAGCACGCTCGCCGCGGCGACGGTCAACAAAAGCGATCGGCGGAAGGTTTGCCGCACCCACGCGTGGTCGCCGCGGGCGGCAGCCTCGCCATAGGCCGGCCACAACGGCGACAACGCAAAAGCCAGGATCATCGGGACGAACCCGAAAAGCCGGTCGGGCACCGCGAACCTGGCGACTTCGCTGGCGCCCAGCACCTGTGCGACGATCAGGTTGCTCGATTGGAAAATAATCCCGGCGCACAGCTGCAGGATCATGAACTGGACCCCGCTGCCCGCTAGGCGGCGGAACTGAGCGAGGTCGAAATCGGCAAAGCGGGGCCGCAGGTCGGCCCGCTTGCGGCCAATGAACTCGATGGTGTTGCCGAGCTGGAACAGCAGCGGGCTTCCGACCAGCGCTAGCACCAGCCAAACCAGTCCGGCATGGAGCGCGATCGCCCCGAGCACCGCCAGCAAGGCCGCGAGGTTGCCGACCAGCAGCCACAGGTTGGCCCGCCATTGCAATTGCAGGCCAGTTTGCACCCGCACGATGACACCAATCGGGTTTGCAAGCGCCATCAGGGCAATGAACGCCGCCGCGGCTGGCGCCGCTTCGGCTTCGGCGAGCGGGCTGGTCACGGCGAAGACGGCGGCCCAGTCGACCCACCGGTCCGCCATCGCCACAGCCGCCAGCATCGCCGCGGCCACCCCGCTGAGCGCGAAATAGGCGGTTGCGACCAGGCGGCGCAGGTGGACCGTATCAGCGCGCGCCGAACTTCCCGCCACGCCAGTCGTCATCGCATTGCCGAAGCCGAAATCGGTAAAGCTGAGCAAGGCGTTGAACGAGCTCAGCGTGGCCCACATGCCGAAGCGTTCGGCGCCCAGGTAGCCGAGCGTGAGCGGAACGGTGATCAGCGCGGTCAGCACGCTGACCGCGCGGACCAAGGCCGCGGTGAGCCCCGCCAGGGCAATCTGACGGTGGCGTTCACGGCTGCGACCGGTTTCGCTCGACAGGTCGTTGCGCTCGCGCAGCAAGGCCAGGATGCGGCCGGGGGTGAATTCCGCCAGACGCCGCATGGTGATGGCGGGGTTCACTGCGCTCAGCCCGGTGCGGCTGGATGCGCGCCGCTCAGCGCCGCGATATCCGCGCCGACCATCTCGCGGACCAGCTCGCGCACCCCGATGCTGGGCTTCCACCCGAGCACCGCGCGCGCCTTGCTCGCGTCGCCGATCAGCAGGTCGACTTCGGTCGGGCGGAAGTAGCGCGGATCGATCGCCACCCGCAGCGCGCCGGTCTGGCGGCAGCGGCCCTCTTCGCCCACCCCCGCGCCCGACCATTCGAGCGCGATCCCGGCGTCCGCGAAGGCCCACTCGGCCATCTGCCGCACCGTCGTGGTCTCGCCGGTGGCAAGCACATAGTCGCCCGGTCGGTCCTGCTGGAGCATCCGCCACATCCCCTCGACGAACTCGGCGGCGTGGCCCCAGTCGCGCTTGGCGTCGAGATTGCCGAGGTAGAGGGTCTGCTCGCGCCCTGCGGCGATCGCGGCGGCGGCGCGGGTGATCTTGCGGGTGACGAAGGTCTCGCCGCGCAGCGGGCTCTCGTGGTTGAAGAGGATGCCGTTGGAGGCGTGGAGCCCATACGCCTCGCGGTAGTTGACCACGATCCAGTAGGCATAGAGCTTGGCCACGCCATAAGGACTGCGCGGGTAGAACGGGGTGGTCTCGCGCTGGGGGACTTCCTGGACCAGGCCGTAAAGCTCGCTGGTCGAGGCCTGGTAGAAGCGGGTCTTGGCCTCGAGCCCGAGAATGCGGATCGCCTCGAGCAGGCGCAGCGTGCCGAGCCCGTCGGCGTTGGCGGTATATTCCGGCGTCTCGAAGCTCACCGCGACGTGGCTTTGCGCGGCGAGGTTGTAGATTTCGTCGGGCTGGGTCTCCTGGACGATGCGGATCAGGTTGGTCGCGTCGGTCAGGTCGCCGTGGTGCAGCACCAGCCGCGGATCGGGATCGTGCGGGTCCTGGTAGATGTCGTCGATGCGCCCGGTGTTGAACGACGAGGAACGGCGCTTGATCCCGTGGACGCGGTATCCCTTGGCGAGCAGCAGCCGCGCCAGATAGGCGCCGTCCTGACCGGTCACCCCGGTGATCAGCGCGGTCTTCATATCACCCAAACTCATGTGGAAACAGCCATTTTGCGTCGCGACGGCTGCTAGGATGGTCCACCGGCCCCGTCAATTCCGCGCAACCGCGCTTTGCCCAAGCGCAGGTTTCATCCGGTTTGCGATTTCGGGCTGCTTGATGCGGTCGAATTTAGCACCGCAGTCAAAATGTACCTTCGTTATGAGCCATACTCACGAACTGCGTGTGCATCGCCGCACGCACCATTTGCGGCAGGACGATCTCGCACACCTGATCGGCGTGTCGCCCACGATGATCCTGCGCATCGAGAAGGGCGCGCGAGCGCAGCAATCCGATGTCGAAGCCATGCTCGGTCTCGAGGTCGTGTTCGGCAAGTCGCCCTCGCAGCTGTTCTCGAAGCTTTACGCCGATGTCGAGGAGGCGGTCATGCGGCGCGCCGCCGAGCTGGAAGGCGTCTGGCGGACGCTCGACGACCCGAAGAGCAAGGCCAAGATCGCGCTTCTCCAAAGCATGGCGGGACGGGCGCAGCCGAGCCAAAGCCAGCCATGAAGTGGAAGCATCCGCCGATCATGGCACTCCACGCCACCTCGCGCGGGTTCGGATTCGTCGTGATGTCCGGCCCATTTTCGCTGGTCGACTGGGGCACGCGAAGCGCGCACATCGACAAGAACGCAAGCTGCCTCGCCAGCCTCACCAGGCTGCTCGATCGCTACGACCCCCATACCCTGGTGCTCGAGGATCCCGCGCAATTGCCGCGCCGCTCGACGCGCATCGTCCGGCTATACCAGGCCATTGCCGCCTTGTGCCAAAGCCGCTCGGTCGA
>JBOHIC010000020.1:0-6122 GCA_050725835.1 Novosphingobium sp. | reverse complement strand
GGGCGGATCACCAGCCGGCCCTTGCCGGCGAGTGCGGCTTCGGCCTCGGCAATCACGGCTTTGACGCGATCGTTCTCGAGCGGTTTACCGCCCGCGAACCGCACATTCCGCAGCAACTGCGGCACAGGATCGAACAAGTGGAGCAGTTCGCTCGCCTTCTTGCCCGACTGGACCAGCGCGGCGAGGACCTGCAGCGCAGCCACCGTGCCGTCGCCGGTGGTCGCGTGGTCGAGCAGGATCATGTGCCCCGACTGCTCGCCGCCGACGTTATAGCCGCCCGCCTTCATCGCCTCGAGCACGTGGCGGTCGCCGACTTTGGTGCGGACCAGTTCGAGCTGCTGGCCCCCGAGAAACCGCTCGAGCCCGAGGTTCGACATCACCGTCGCCACCACCCCGCCGCCCTTGAGTTCGCCGCGCGCCGCCAATTGCGTGCCGATCAGCGCCATCAGCTGGTCGCCGTCGACCGTCTCGCCCTTCTCATCCACCACGATCAGCCGGTCGGCGTCGCCGTCGAGCGCGAGCCCGATGTCCGCCCCGCTCGCCACCACGCTCTCCTTGACCAGCTCGAGGTGGGTCGAGCCGCAGCGGTCGTTGATGTTGGTCCCGTTGGGGCCGACCCCGATCGCGATCACCTCGGCCCCCAGCTCCCACATTGCCGAGGGGGCGACCTGGTACGCCGCGCCGTTGGCGCAATCGACCACGATCTTGAGGCCGTCGAGCCGGACGTCGTCGGGGAGCGAGCCCTTGACCGCGTGGATGTAGCGCCCGCGGGCATCGTCGATCCGCCGCGCCCGGCCGATCTCGGGAGCGGCCGCCAAAGGAAGGTCGGCGCCGATCATCGCCTCGATCGCCAGCTCGGCCTCGTCGGAGAGCTTGAACCCGTCGGGGCCGAACAGCTTGATCCCGTTGTCCTCATAGGGGTTGTGGCTGGCCGAGATCATCACTCCCACGTCGGCGCGCAGTTCGCGGGTGAGCATCGCGATGGCCGGGGTCGGCAGCGGGCCGGTCAGCACCACGTCCATCCCGACGCTGGTAAAGCCCGCGACCAGCGCGTTTTCGAGCATGTAGCCCGAAAGCCGGGTATCCTTGCCGATCACCACCCGGTGACGGTGGCTGCCGCGAAGGAAATAGGTGCCCGCGGCCTGGCCGACCTTCATCGCCGTCGCCGCGGTCATCACCCCGGCGTTGGTGCGCCCGCGAATCCCATCGGTGCCGAAATAGTTGCGTCCCATCGACCGAACCTATGCCCCCGCGCGATGCAAATTGCCATGCCGCGAAGGGCCGCTAATGTCACGCGGGCAAAGACAATTCGGGACCGTCATGACTGAAACCCAACGCGCCGCCGGCTTCCCTGAAATCCGCGTTCCGGCCGCGCTGACTTTCGCCGCGCTGGTCGCCGGCTTTGCGGCGGGAATACTGCTCCAGGGCACCACCGCACTGGACCCGCTGCTATCCGTGGCTGGGCCCGCGGGGAGCCTGTGGTTGAGCGCCCTCAAGCTGACGATCCTGCCGCTGGTGATCGGGCTGGTCTTCACCGGCATCTCGCAGACGCTCGCCGCGGCGGGCGGTGGGCGGCTGGCGCGACGCGCGGTCGGCATGTTCATGGTGGTGCTGCTCGCGAGCGCGACGATGGCGATCCTGCTGGTTCCCGCGCTGCTGGGCCTGTTCCCGATCCCGGCGAGCGCTGTCGCCGCGCTCAGCGGCGGCGCGCCCGAGCCGGGAAAGGTTCCCGGCGTGGCGGAAATCCTGGCCGCGATGATGCCCGACAACATCTTCGCCGCCGCTTCGGCCGGGGCGATGCTGCCGGTGGTGATCTTCACCTCGCTGCTCGCCCTCGCCGCGACCCGCATCGCCGAAGCCCCGCGCCGCCAGCTGATGCTGGTGTTCGAGGGCCTCGCCGCGACGATGATGGTGATCGTCGGCTGGGTGCTGATGCTCGCGCCGATCGGGGTGTTCGGGCTCGCCGTTTCATTGGGCGCCCAAAGCGGCGCCGACGCGATTGGCGGTCTGGCGCATTACATCGTAATCGTCACCGCCGCCGGGACGGTGGTGCTACTCGCCGCCTACGTCGTCGCGGCGACCCTCGGCAAGCAGCCGCTCGCCACTTTCGCCCGCGCGGTAGCCCCGGTCCAGGCCGTGGCGATCTCGACCCAGTCATCGCTTGCCTGCCTCCCGGCCATGCTCGCCGCATCGCGCCGGCTCGGGGTGCGCGAGGCGACCGCCGACTTCGTCCTGCCGCTGGCGGTGGCGATCTTCCGCGCGACCAGCCCGGCGATGAACCTCGCGGTGGCGCTTTACGCGGCCAAGCTCACCGGAACCACCGTGCCGCCGGCGGCGCTGGTCGCCGGGGCGCTGGTCGCGTTCCTGGTTTCGCTGAGTTCGGTCTCGCTGCCCGGCACGCTGAGCTTCGTGGTCTCGGTCGGGCCGATCGCGATGACGATGGGGATTCCGATCGAGCCCCTGGCGCTGCTCGTCGCGGTCGAGATGCTGCCCGACATCATGCGCACGCTCGGCAATGCGACGATGGACGTGGCGGCGACTACCGCGGTCGACCGCGGCGGTCCCGACTCAACCGAGTGACGCCTCCGCCTGCTCGGGCGGCAAGGCAAATAGCGGTTCCCCGAAGACGAAGCCAACCAGGTTGGGCGTGCCGACATGCTCGAACAGCGCCTTCAGCGTGATCAGGATCGGGATCGAGAGCAGCGCTCCGGCAACCCCCCAGGTCCACGAGAAGTAGCTGATCGAGAACAGGATCAGCACCGGGTTCATGGTGAAGCGCGCGCCGAGGATCGAGGGGGTGATCACGTTGGATTCGATCGCATGGAGCGCGAGGAAGGCGAGCGGCGGGATCACCCCGACGAAGAAACTGTCCTGCGTCCCCAGGCTGAACAGCGTGAGCGCCGCGGTCATCGCCAGCGGCCCGACATAGGGCAGGAAGTTGAGCACCGCGGCGAGCCCGCCCCACATCACCGGCGCCTCCAGCCCGAGCAGCCATGCCCCGCAGGCGACGATGATGCCGACGCCGAGGTTGATGGTGGTGACGGTGACGATGTAGGTCGAAACCCGGTCCTGCACCGCGCGCAGGATCGACACCGCCTTGACCGTGGCGTCCATCGAGGCGCGGTCGAGCAGCGCGCTGTGGCGGATGCGGGTGCGCGCCGAGATCATGAAGAAAGTGACCAGCAGGGTCAGCAGCAGTTCGACCAGCACGCTGGGGGTGGCGAAGGCGACCTGCTCGATCACGGTCGGCCCGGCGATCACCACTTCGCGCGTCGGCGGCCGTCCGCCGAACCGTGCGAGCTGGCGGTTGAGGTCGTTGAGCCAATCGAGGTTGCCGCGCATCTCGCGGATTTCACCCGAAATCTTGGCGATCATCTGGGGCAGGCGGTCGAAGGTATCGAGCGCGGGCTGGAGGATCAGCGCGAGCACCAGCATGACGAACAGCAGGAACACCAGCAGCGCGAGCAGCGCCGCGAGCATTCCCGGCAGCCCCCAGCGGGTGAACCGCCCCGCCAGCGGCGCGAGCAGGATCGAAAGGAACAGCCCCGCGACGAAGGGCAGGAACACCACCGCGCCGATCGACAGCACGAACGGCAGCGCGAGGAACAGCCCGACCCCCAGCAGAAGCACCAGCGCCGAGACCAGCCGCACTTCCTGCGCGGCAAGCACGCGGGGGC
Organism: Novosphingobium sp.; assembly: GCA_050725835.1. Classification (GTDB taxonomy): domain Bacteria; phylum Pseudomonadota; class Alphaproteobacteria; order Sphingomonadales; family Sphingomonadaceae; genus Novosphingobium. The sequence continues at coordinate 2,445 of JBOHIC010000020.1, read as the reverse complement.
TTTCCTCGATCAGCGGAATCGGTTCGGGATCGGGATCTTGCATTGGCTCAGCCTGTGCCGGAACCGCGCGCGCCGCAAGGCCTGACACGCAGCGATCGCCTCAACCCAGCAACGCCTCCGCGATCTGCACCGCGTTGAGCGCGGCGCCTTTGCGCAGGTTGTCGCCGACCACGAACAGCGCGAGCCCGTGCGGGACGGTCGGGTCGCGCCGCACCCGGCCGACGAAGACCGGGTCCTGCCCGGTCGCCTCGAGCGGGTTTGGCACTTCGGTGACCACTACACCGGGCGCGCCGCCAAGCAGTTCGAGCGCGCGCTCGGGGCTGACCGGTCGTTCGAACTCGGCGTTGATCGAGAGCGAGTGCCCGGTGAATACCGGCACCCGCACGCAGGTCCCCGAGACCGGCAGCCCCGGAATCTCGAGGATCTTGCGGCTTTCGTCGCGCAGCTTGATCTCTTGCTCGGTGTAGCCGTCCTCGGCATAGACGTAGTTCAAGGGCACCACATTGTGCGCTATCGGCACCGTCCACTTTTCGGGTGCGGGGAGCAGCGCCTCGTGCCCGCCCACCGCCAGATCGCGCGCCCGGTCGCCGACATGCGCGAGCTGGCGATCGAGCACGTCGATTCCGGCGAGCCCACCGCCCGAGACCGCCTGATAGGTCGAGACCGTCAGCCGCTTGAGCCCGGCCTCGTCGTGGAGCACCTTGAGCACCGGCATCGCCGCCATCGTAGTGCAGTTGGGATTGGCGACGATCCCCTTGGGAAGGTCGGCCAGCGCATGCGGGTTGACCTCGGCCACCACCAGCGGAACCGCGGGATCGATGCGCCAGGCCGAGGAATTGTCGATCACGATGGCCCCCGCCGCGGCGACCTTGGGCGCGAGCGCCTTGCTGGTCGAACCACCCGCCGAGAACAGCACGATATCGAGCCCGGCAAAGTCTGCGGTGGCCGCATCCTCCACGGTCACTCCGTCGAGCACCGAGCCCGCCGAGCGTGCAGAGGCGAACAGCCGCACCTGCCTCACCGGGAAATTCCGCTCGGCGAGCAACTGCCGCAGCATCGTCCCGACTAGCCCGGTCGCGCCGACCACGCCGACGTTAAGCTGTTGACCGGGGGAAAACTTCGAAACCATCGTCATCACTCCATCGTGTGCGGAGCGGTGCGGGGTTCTGCCGGATGGAGAGGCCCCGCTCGCTCGGCGGGGCTGGATCGCTTGCGCTCAGACCGAACGCACCGCCACCCCCGCCCCGCTGGTCGCGGTCGGTTTGGCGGTAATCGGCTTGGTCAGGCGAAACGTCATCGGCGGCGCCTCTAGCCGCCGTTTTGCGCAATGTAAACGCCCTTGTTGCAGCGCAGCGCGAAACAATCCTGCGCCAATTGCGATTATTCGGGCAAGAGATTGACGCCTTCAGCGTGCGCCGCGCGGCGCAAATCCGAGTCGTAGCTTACCACCGTCGCGCCGAGCCGGAGTGCCAGTTCCAAATATGCCGCATCGTAGATTGTGAGGCCGTGGCGCGACGCCAGCACGTAGCTCTCGGCAAAACGGTCGGCGGTCCTGTCATCGATTCGCAGAGGAAACTTGCCGACTTGCGCCATCGCCTGTTCGGCCAATGCACCGGTCGTCCGTTTGCGCCTGAGTCCCGACAGAATTTGATTGGTCACCTCCAGCCGCCAGTGCTGGGGGACCACACAGCGGCCTTCAGCAATCAGCTCGGGAAGCGCATCGAACAATGCGCCGGCTTCATCCGCGAAGAACAGCGGGCCGAACGCCGAAGCGTCGACCACCACCTCGGTCACCGTCGGCCCTCGTTCTTCCATGCGATCATCTCGGCGATGGTCGAGGTCATGCCGAGCTGGCGCTGCCCGGCCCTAATCTCGGCGAGCGCCGCCAGTGCGTCGAGCGCTTGCTTGCGGGGACCGTCATTGGGCGGGAGAATCCGGCTAAGCCGCGCCGCGGGCCGCCCGTGGCGGGTGATCAGGATCTCCTCGCCGCCTTCGGCGGCCGCCACGAACTCGGAAGCGTGGTCCTTGAACTCGGAAATGGGAACGTGCCGCGTCATCGAATGACCTCTCTGGCCAGAATATGGCAAATTCCGGCCAGAATGTCCATTCACCCACTCCGGAACGCATGGCTGATCGGATAGCGCCGATCCCTGCCGAAGTTGCGGGTGCCGAGCTTGACCCCCGGCGGGGCCTGGCGGCGTTTGTATTCGGCGAGGTGGAGGAGGCGCTCGATGCGGACCGCGGTGGCGCGGTCGAAGCCTTCGGAGACGAGCTGCTCGACGCTCTTCTCGTGCTCGACCAGGCCCTGGAGGATGCCGTCGAGCACCTTGTAGGGCGGGAGCGAATCCTCGTCCTTCTGGTCGGGGCGCAGCTCGGCGCTGGGCGGACGGGATATGATCGCGGGCGGGATCACCGGGCCTTCACGCCCCAGCCCGATCCGCGGCT
>JBOHIC010000019.1:0-32197 GCA_050725835.1 Novosphingobium sp. | reverse complement strand
TTCGACGAAGTGTTCGACTACCTGCGCGACCCCGAAGGCCCGATTGCCACCGCGCTCGCGCCGACCTTCGGCAGCGGCTGGTTCATCGTGCCTACGCCGGTCGAATGACTCGACAATAATAAGCACTGCTATTAAGTGTGCGCTCATGGAAGAGAACCTGGGCGCCAAGCTCGCCGACACTTCGCGCCTGATCCGCCGCGCCTTCGATGCGCGCGCGCGAGGAATCGGCGTCACCCGCCCGCAGTGGCAAGTGTTGACCGTGCTGCGCCGCCACGAGGGGATCAACCAGGGCGGGCTCGCCGAGCGGCTCGAGGTCGAGCCGATCACGGTGTGCCGGATGGTCGACAGGCTGCAGGACTCGGGGCTGGTCGAGCGCCGCGCCGACCCGGCCGACCGCCGCAGCTGGCGCTTGTTCCTCACCGCCAAGGCCGAGGCGCTGCTCCAGCAGCTGCGCCCATTGGCCGAGGAGATGCTCGCCGAGGCGCTCGAGGGCGTAAGCGAGCCCGACCGTGACCGCCTTGCCGAGACGCTCGACCGGATCCGCCAGAACCTGACGCGCCGCCCCGCCGATCCCCAGGTGGCCCATGGCTGAGGGCGATCCGCAGATCGTGGTCGAAAGCGCCGCGCCGCTTGGCCCGGAGCCGAGCCCCGAACTGCCCGCCACCCCGACCCGCGCCCAGCGGCTGCGCCGGCTGGCGCTGATGGCGCTGGTCCCGCTCGCGGTGATCGCCGGGGGATTGTGGTACTGGCTCGGCCAACAGGGCAACGTCACCACCGACAACGCCTATGTGAAGCAGGACAAGGTTTCGGTCGGCGCGCAGGTCGGCGGGCGGATCGTCGCGGTGCTGGTGCGCGAGGACCAGGCCGTGCGCGCCGGCGACCTGCTGTTCCGGATCGATCCCGAACCGTTCCAGCTGCAGATCGCCCAGGCCGACGCGGCGATCGCCACCGCGCAGGCGGGCCAGATCGCGCTCGCCGGGTCGAGCGCGCTGTCGGGCGCGGATATCGCCGCGGCGCGCGAGGACATCGGCTACGCCCAATCCCGCCTCGAGCGCCAGCGTGCGCTGTGGAGCCGCGGCTTCACCACCAAGGCGGACTACGAGGCCGCGCAGCACCAAGTCGCCGAGGCGCGGGAGGAATTGCGCCTGGCTGAGGCCAAGAGCGGCGAGGCGCGGGCCAAGCTGGCGAGCGGATCGCAGGTTCCCGGGGTCTATCCGCAAGTCGCCGCCGCGCGGGCCCAGCGCGCGGCCGCCGAGCTCAACCTGCGCCGCACCGAGGTCCGCGCGCCGATGGCCGGGCGGGTCTCGCAAGCCGACCGGCTGCAGGTCGGTCAGGAGGTGGTCAGCGGGCTGCCGGTGGTGACCCTGGTCGGCGACGCCACCAGCTATGTCGAGGCCAACTTCAAGGAAACCGACCTTGCCGAAATGGCGGTCGGCCAGCGCGCCGAACTGCGCTTCGACGCCTACCCCGGTCTGGTCCTGAAAGGCCACGTTGCCTCGATCGGCGCGGGCACGGGGAGCGAGTTCTCGGTGCTCCCGGCGCAGAACGCCACCGGCAACTGGGTCAAGGTCACCCAGCGGGTGCCAGTGCGGATCGCGCTCGACCAGGCCAGCCCGCGGCGGCTGATCGCGGGGCTTTCGACCAAGGTGAAGGTCTTCACCGACGGCGCCGAGCGCTAGGTCCGCGGCGATGGCGAGCGTCGCCGGCAACCCCCCGCGCCGGGCAGCCGCACCCCCGCAGGTGGTACCCTCGCCGGAGGAGGACGTCGCGCTGCTCCCGGTCGCCAACCCGGTGCTGCTGGCGATAGGGGTGATGACCGCCTCGCTCCTCCAGGTGCTCGATTCGACCATCGCCAACGTCGCGATTCCCAGGATGCAGACCGCGCTCGGGGCGACCCCCGACACGATCAGCTGGGTCCTAACCAGCTATATCATGGCCACCGCGATCGCCATGCCGATCACCGGCTGGCTTGCCGACCGGTTCGGCTCGCGCCGGCTGTTCATCTTTTCGGTCGCGGGTTTCGTGGTCTCCTCGATGCTCTGCGGGATGGCGCAGAATATCGAGCAGATGGTCGCCTTCCGCGCGCTCCAGGGGGCGACCGGCGCGTTCATCTCGCCGCTCAGCCAGGCGGCGATGATCGACACCAACAAGCCCTCGCGCCAGCCGCAGATGATGGCGCTGTGGGGGATGGGGATCATGGTCGGACCGATCCTCGGCCCGATCCTCGGCGGGTGGCTGACCGAGAACTGGAACTGGCGCTGGGTGTTCTACGTCAACGTGCCGCTAGGCGCGCTGAGCCTGGCGATCCTGTTCGCCGCGCTGCCTTCGCGGCGGATCGAGCGGCGGCGCTTCGACCATATCGGCTTCGGCCTGCTCGCGGTGACGCTGGTCGCGGTCCAGCTGCTGCTCGACCGCGGGCACCAGATCGACTGGTTCGATTCGCCCGAGGCGTGGCTCTACCTCGGGCTCGCGCTGTCGGCCGGGTGGGTCGGGACGATCCACCTCGCCACCGCGCGCGGCCCGCTGTTCGACCGCCGGCTGTTCGCCGACCGCAACTTCGCGCTGGCGCTGCTGTTCTCGCTGGTCATCGGGGTCTCGATGTTCGCGACGATGGCGCTGCTCCCACCGATGCTGCAGAGCCTGTTCGGCTATTCGGTGATCGATACGGGCATGGTCCTGATGCCGCGCGGGGTGGGCACGTTGATCGCGATGCAGCTGTCCGGGCTGCTGGTCCGCAAGGGTTTCGACGGGCGCATCCTGATCGCCACCGGGCTGACCATCAGCGGTCTTTCGATGGCGCAGATGGCCGGCTGGTCGCTCGCGGTGGACGAGTTCAACCTGACCCTCTCGGGCTTTGTCCAGGGTCTGGGGATGGGGCTGGTGTTCATCCCGGTCAACTCGAGCGCTTTCGCCACGCTCCCGCCGCTGCTCCGCACCGAGGGCGCGAGCCTGCTCAACCTGTTGCGCTCGATCGGTTCGTCGATCGGGATTTCGGCGGTGATCGCGCTGCTCGCGCGCAACACCCAGGTCGCCCACGCCGACCTTGCCGCCAGGGTCACCGCCTCGTTCACCGAGCTGGTCGACTTTTCCAGCCTCGACCGCTTCCAGGCCGCCGGCGAAGCGGCGCTGGGCATGGTCAATGCCGAAGTCACCCGGCAAGCCGCGATGATCGGCTTCATCGACGATTTCTACGCGATGATGTGGCTCAACTTCGCCGCGGTCCCGCTGGTTCTGCTGATGCGCCGGGTGCGCCCGGGGGAGATCGCGGGGCGCTGAACGCTGGCGACGGAGGGATTGACCTGCGCTTCGCTCCGGTCGCCTGCGGCTCGAACCCACAGGGTCCTCACCCGGCCATATCCGCCATCCCGACCTGCCGGGGGCAGGTCCGGCTGGCGGAGACGGAGGGATTCGAACCCTCGGTACCGGATTTACCAGTACGACGGTTTAGCAAACCGTTGGTTTCAGCCACTCACCCACGTCTCCGGATCGCAGCGGCGAAGGCGGCCTATAGCGGCGGGTCCGAAGAGCGGCAAGAGGCCGCTTTGGCCGCGTTTCACCGCAAATCGGACTCGGCTCATCGCCGGTTCATTGCCGACTCGCCAGGCTTGGATTCTGCTGCTGCGCGGGAGGACTGTGACGATGAGCGGATATTTGCATCGCCGGCTGCCCGCCGCGCTGTTCGGAGCGTTCGCGGTGTTGGCCATGGGCATCGCCGCGCCGGTCGTGGCCCAGGTGCAGCCGGTCGATCCCGACAAGGCGATCGACGGCGACCTTGCCCCCGGGGCAAAACCCAGCCCGACCCCGACCCCAGCCCCGACCATCGCCGCCGAACCGGTGGCCAGCCCGGCGACCGATCCGGTGGTGACCTCTGCCGATCCCGCGACCGCGGCGGCGCAGGCCTCGACCGACCCCGCCGCGGCCGCCGCGCAGGGCCAGACCTACAAGCAGGACGACCTGATCGGCGCCGCCGAAGGCGTGTTCGGCAAAGGCGCGAAGGGCCTCGCCGGGATGATCGAGGACCTGCTCAAGAAGCAGGGCGAGCCCAATGGCTACATCGTCGGGCGCGAGGGCGGCGCGGCGCTGGTCGTGGGCCTGCGCTATGGCTCGGGAACGCTCTATCACAAGGTCGAAGGCCAACGCCCGGTTTACTGGACCGGCCCCTCGATCGGGTTCGACGCCGGGGCCAACGCGGGCAACACCTTCGTGCTGGTCTACAACCTCTACAACACCCAGGACCTCTACAAGCGCTTCCCCGCGGGCGAGGGACAGGCCTATCTGGTCGGCGGGTTCAACGCGAGCTACATGCGCCGCGGCGACATCGTGCTGATCCCGATCCGGGTCGGCGCGGGGCTTCGTCTCGGGGTCAACGCGGGCTACATGAAGTTCTCCGAAAAGCAGAAATGGCTGCCGTTCTGAGGTCGGCCTGCGCCTGAATACGGTTTCACCCTTGCCCGCTTGGCCGCACCCCGGCAAAGGGCGCGCGCGATGCTCGACGCCCTCACCCCCCTGCCGCCCGACGCGCTGCTTGCGCTGATCAAGCTCCACGAAGCCGATCCGCGGCCCGACAAGATCGACCTTGGGGTGGGCGTCTACCGCACCGGGCAGGGCGGGACGCCGGTGTTCGGAGCGATCAAGGCGGCCGAGCAGCGGCTGATCGATACCCAGGATTCCAAGGCCTACCTCGGCCCCGAGGGCGACATGGGCTTCGTCCACGCGCTGATGCCGTGGGTGTTCGGCGGCGACGATCCCGGCAAAGGCGGCCGGATCGAGGGCATGCAGACTCCGGGCGGCACTGGCGGCGTGCGACTGGCTGTGGCGCTGGCGCAGAAGGCGGGGGCGACGCGGGTGTGGATGGGAGTGCCGTCCTGGCCCAACCATGCCCAGATCCTCGGCGATCTCGGCTTCGAGCTGCAGACTTTTTCGCATTGCACGAAGGCCGGCACGGTCGACATGGACGCGCTGCGCTTCGCCGTCAGCCGCGCCGCGCCGGGCGAGGCGATCCTGCTCCACGGCGCTTGCCACAACCCCACCGGGATCGACTATGCGCCCGAGCAGTGGGACGAGATCGCCGCGCTGGTCGCCGAGGCTGAGCTGCTGCCGATCGTCGATCTCGCCTACCAGGGGCTTGGTCACGGGATGGAGGCGGACGCCTATGGCCTGCGCGCGGTGCTCGCCGCCGCGCCCGAGGCGCTGGTCGCCTATTCGTGCGACAAGAACTTCGGGATGTACCGCGACCGGGTCGGCGCGGTCTACGCGCAGGTCGCCGATCCCGCCGATATGGCCGCGGTGCTCTCGAACGGCGCGGCGCTGGCGCGCGCGGCCTGGTCGATGCCCCCCGATCACGGCGCGGCCGCGGTGCGGCTGATCCTCGAGGACGAAGCGCTGATCGCCCAATGGCAGGACGAGCTCGACACCATGCGCGCCCGGATCAACCAGGTCCGCACCCAGCTCGCCGCGGCGGGAATGGCGGGGTCGGTCGACCTTGCTCCGGTGGGCGCACAGAACGGGCTGTTCTCGATGCTCGCGGTGACCCCCGAGCAAGTCCTCGCACTGCGCGAGCGCCATGCGGTCTATATGGCCGGATCGGGCCGGATCAACGTCGCCGGGCTGACCACCGCCAACGTCGAACGGTTCATCGCCGCGCTAGCCGATGTGACCGGGTGATTGGTTCACGCCAAGACGCCAAGATGTGGCACTGAGCCGAAGGCTCACGAATCTTCGTTAGGCCGGGATTGACGAATCGGCAGTAGGGGAGAGCGGCTACGCCGCACGCGCCGCATCTTCGCGTCTTTGCGTGAGACCCCCTTACCTTTCCTTGGTCGCCGAAAACGCCAGTTCGGGATTGCGTTCCTGCTGGTAGCCGACGTCCCACGCGCTCTTGGCGAGGAACACCGGATCGCCGTCGCGGTCCTTGGCGAGGTTGGACTTGCTGATGTCGATGAAGGCCTTGATCGCGGCCTCGTTCCCCTTGATCCAGCGCGCGGTGTCGAACGGCGCGGGTTCGAGCGCGGCCTCGACCTTGTATTCGGCCGCCAGCCGCGAGATCAGCACGTCCAATTGGAGCTGGCCGACCACGCCGACGATCCACTGCGCCCCGATTTCGGGGTAGAACACCTGGATCACGCCCTCTTCGGAGAGATCGTCGAGCGCCTTCCTCAGCTGCTTTGTCTTGGTCGGGTCCTTGAGCACCACGCGGCGGAGGATTTCGGGGGCAAAATTGGGCAGCCCGGTAAAGCGCACCTCGTTCTTCTCGCTCAGCGTATCGCCGACCCGCAGCGTGCCGTGGTTGGGGATGCCGACGATGTCGCCGGGTTCAGCGGAATCGGCGATGGCGCGGTCCTGCGCGAAGAACAGGATCGGCGAGTGCACCGCGACCGGCTTGCCGCTGCCCGAGGGGGTGAGCTTCATCCCCCGCCGGAAAGTGCCCGAGACCAGCCGCATGAAAGCGATGCGGTCGCGGTGCTGCGGGTCCATGTTGGCCTGGACCTTGAACACGAAGCCGGTGACTTCGCCGCGCTCGGGCGCGATCTCGCCGTCTGCGCTCGGCTGCGGGCGCGGCGGCGGGGCCGAGGCTGCGATGAAGTCGATCAGCTCGGACACCCCGAAGTTCTTGAGCGCCGAGCCGAAATAGACCGGGGTCAGGTCGCCGTGGCGATAGGCGGCGAGATCGAAGGCGGGGTAGCCGCCGCGAGCGAGTTCGACCTCGTCGGCGACTTCGGGCGGCAGTTCAGCCACCTCGCGCTTGCCGAGAAATTCGCGGCTGTCGCCCTCGGGGCGGCTGATCAGGCAACTGGCGAAATCGAGCACGCCCTGAAAGGTCCCGCCCATCCCGACCGGCCAGGCCATCGGGCAGACATCGAGCGCGAGCGCGTCGGCGATCTCGTCCATCAGCTCGAACGGCGAGCGCCCCTCGCGGTCGACCTTGTTGACGAAGGTCACGATCGGCACCGAGCGCAGCCGGCAGACCTCGAACAGCTTGCGCGTTTGCGGCTCGATGCCTTTGGCGGCGTCGATCACCATGATCGCCGAATCGACTGCGGTGAGTGTGCGGTAGGTGTCCTCGGAAAAGTCCTCGTGGCCCGGGGTATCGAGCAGGTTGAAGACGATGCCGTCGCGTTCGAAAGTCATCACGCTCGAGGTGACGCTGATCCCGCGCTGCTGCTCGATCTTCATCCAGTCCGACCGCGCCCGCCGTGCCTGGCCCCGCGCCTTGACCTCACCGGCAAGGTGGATCGCGCCGCCCTGGAGCAGCAGCTTCTCGGTCAGCGTGGTCTTGCCCGCATCGGGGTGCGAAATGATCGCGAAAGTGCGGCGGTTGGACATTCAAAACTCGCTATCAAATTCGTCATCCTGAACTCGTTTCAGGACCCATTTCTCAGTTTGTCCGGCGCGCGTTGAAAACTCGAACGGCACCGTTTGCTCCCTTACGCACCCTCGGATTTGGCGGCACGATGGGTCCTGAAACAAGTCCAGGATGACGGTGAAGGTTAGGCGCGGAGCGTGGCTCCGAGCTTGGTCGCCGCGGCGACGATCCGCTCGGCGATGGCTTTGAGTTCGGTCTCGTCGTAGCTCTTCTCGCCGGGCTGGAGCATCACCTCGATCGCCAGCGAGAGCCGCCGGTCGGGCAGATCGAAGCGGTCGAACAGCCGCGCGGCGACGACGTTGGCCTTGTCGCTGTTGCGGATCGCGCGGACCAGATCGCCGGCGGGCAGCGCGGCGTCGACGAGGAAGGCGAAGTCGCGAGTCACCGGCTGGAGCGCGGGTGGGGCATAGGGCGCGCGGGCAAACCCGCTGGCCTTTCTCGCCGGGATCGCATCGAGGAACAGCTCGGCGGCGGCGACCGGAGCATCGATGTCGAAGGCCTTGAGCAGCGCCGGGTGGAGCATGCCGAAACGCGCCAGCACCGTCTTGGGGCCGAGCCGCAGCGTGGCCGACTGGCCGGGGTGGAACTGCGCGCCCGCTTCCCCGCCGACCTGGAGATTGTCGACCGGGGCTCCGGCCTCGGCGAGCAGAGCGAGCGCTTCGGCTTTGGCGGCAAAGGCATCGAAACCGGCCGCCTTGCCCGCAGCCCAGTCCTTCGCGGCCTTCTCGCCCGCCAGCACGAGGCCGAGCGTCAGCCGCTCGTCGCTCGCGCCGCCTTCGCCGCGCAGGTAGCGGCGGCCGAGCTCGAACAGGCGGAGGCCGCTCGCGCCGCGATCGAGATTGCGCTGCACCGCCCTGAGCAGGCCGGGGAGCAGCGAGGGACGCATCGCCTTCATGTCCTCGCTGATCGGGTTCTGCAGCAGCCACAGGCCGCCGCTGCCTTCAGCAAACAAGGTGGCCTCGGCCTCGGGCAAGAAGCTCCAGGTCACCGCCTCGTGCACTCCCCGCGCCGCGGCGGCGCGGCGGACCCGGCGTTCGAGCAGCTGGACCGGGGTCGCGGTCGGCCTGGCCACGCCGTCGGCGCGGGGCAGGGCGACGCTGGCGACCTTATCGAGTCCGTGGATCCGCACCACCTCTTCGACGATGTCGGGCGCGCCATCGATGTCGGGGCGCCAACCCGGAACGGTGACGGTCCAGTCCTCCGCGACCGCGAACCCGAGCGCGGCCAGCGTGGCGCGTTGCTCGTCCTCGGCAATCGCCACCCCGCCAAGCCGCTCGGCCAAGGCGGGATCGTAGGCGAAGGTGTGATCGGCGGTCGGCGGGGTTCCGGCGCGGACCACCTCGCTCGCCGTGCCGCCGCAGGTTTCGACGATCAGCGCGGTGAGCAGCTCGAGCCCCGGACCGACGAACTCCGGATCGACCCCGCGCTCGAAGCGCGCGCGCGCGTCGCTGGTCAGGCCGAGCTTGCGGCCCGTGGCGGCGATCCGTTCGGGATCGAAATAGGCGATTTCGAGCAGGACGTCGGTGGTGCTTTCCGAGCAGCCCGAATCCGCGCCGCCCATGATCCCGGCGATGTCGTGGACGCCCGCGGCATCGGCGATCACGGTCATCGAAGGATCGAGCGCATAGTCCTTGCCGTTGAGCGCGTGGCAGGTCTCGCCGTCCCTCGCCCGCCGCGCCGTCACCGCGCCGCTCAATTTTGCGAGGTCGTAGGCGTGGGCCGGGCGGCCGTAGCCGAGCATCAGGTAATTGGTCAGGTCGACCAGCGCCGAAATCGGCCGCTGGCCCGCGCTCTTGAGCCGGTCCTGCAGCCACCCCGGCGAGGGGCCGTTGGTCACCCCGCGGATGACCCGGCCATAGAACGCCGGGCAGCCTTCCGGGTCGTCGGTGCGGATTTCGACCGGGCAAGCGAACCCGCCCGCCACCGCTGGCGCCTCGACCGGTTTCAGCGTCCCCAGTCCCGCCGCGGCGAGATCGCGGGCGATGCCGTGCAGCCCCATGCAGTCGGGCCGGTTGGGGGTCACCGCGACGTCGAACACCGGGTCCGATCCGGCATAGTCGGCATAGGCCTGCCCGACCGGGGCGCCCTCGGGCAATTCGACGATCCCCGAATGGTCCTCGCCCAGCCCGAGTTCGACCTCGGAACACATCATGCCGTTCGATTCGACCCCGCGGATCGCGGACTTCTTCAGCTCCATGCCATTGGCGGGAACCGTCGCGCCGGGGAGGCCGAGCACGCCCACCATCCCGGCGCGGGCGTTGGGCGCGCCGCAGACCACCTGGAGCGGCGCGCCGTCACCGGCGTCGACGCTGAGCACCTGCAGCTTGTCGGCGTTGGGATGGCGTTCGGCGCTGAGCACACGCGCGACCCGGAAGCCTGCGAGCGCCTCGGCCGGGTTCTCGATCCCTTCGACCTCGAGCCCGATCGCGTTGAGGCAGGCGGCGATTTCCGCGACGCTCGCGGTGGTGTCGAGGTGGTCTCTGAGCCAGGTCAGCGAGAATTTCATGCCCCCACTCCTGACGACCTGGTCCCCACCCCGCCCGACAGCGTCGGCACCGCCAGCGGCGCGAAGCCGTAGTGCTTGAGCCAGCGGACATCGCCGTCGAAGAAGGCGCGCAGGTCGTCCATTCCGTATTTGAGCATGGCGAGGCGATCGACCCCCACCCCGAAGGCGAAGCCCTGCCACACGTCCGGGTCGAGCCCGCCCGCAGCGATCACTTTGCGGTTGACCATCCCGCTGCCGAGCAGCTCCATCCAGCCGTGCCCCGGCGCATCGCCATGCCCGCCAAGGACGCGCTTGCCGTTCGCCAGCTCAAAGCCGACGTCGACTTCGACCGAAGGCTCAGTGAAGGGGAAGTAGCTCGGGCGGAGCCTGAGGACGATGTCGTCGCGCTCGAAGAACGCCTTGAGGAAGGTCTCGAGCGTCCACTTGAGGTGGCCGAGGTGGATGCCGCGGTCGACCACGATCCCCTCGATCTGGTGGAACATCGGGGTGTGGGTGGCGTCGCTGTCCGAGCGGTAGACCCGCCCCGGGGCGATGATCCGCAGCGGCGCGCCGTGCGCCAGCATCGAGCGGATCTGCACCGGGCTGGTGTGGGTGCGCAGTAGCATCTCGCGCCCGTCACCATCGCGGTCGGGGAAGTAGAAAGTATCGTGCATCGCCCGCGCGGGGTGGCTTTCGGGCATGTTGAGCGCGCCGAAATTGTGCCAGTCGTCCTCGATCTCGGGCCCGGTGGCGACCGCGAAGCCCATGTCGGCGAAGATCTCGGCGAGCTCGTCCATCACCTGGCTGACCGGGTGGATCGAGCCGCGCGGGACTTCGGGCGCGGGGAGGGTGAGGTCGAGCGTTTCGGCCGCCAGCCGCGCCTCGAGCGCCGCGCCTTCGAGCGCCGCCTTGCGCTCGGCCAGCGCGGTGGTGACGGTCTCGCGCAAGCCGTGGATCAGCGGGCCTTCGCTTTGGCGCTGCTCGGGGCTCATGCCCCCGAGCGTCTTGAGCAGGCCGGAGATCGACCCGGCCTTGCCAAGCAGCGCAATGCGCAGCGCTTCGAGCGCGTCGAGGTCGCCCGCCGCGCCGATCTGCGCCAGCGCTTCCCGCCCGGTTGCCGCGTAGTCCACTGAAACGCCCGCTTTCACACTCTGCCAGAGCGGCGTCCCTTAGGGACAACCCCGCTTGCGGGCAACCTCAGGAGGGCGCGCCGACGCCTCCGGGCGCGTCGAGCGTCTGCACCGCCGATCCCGCGATCCGCGCCCGCTCGCGCATGAACACGTCGAGCACCGGGTGCGGCAGCGCGGCGTAATCGCGCGGGGCCATACCCATGAACTGGTGGAACTCGCGGACGAACTGGGCCTGGTCGTGATAATGGCTGTCGATCGCCCCGATCCATTTGAGCGAGGGATCGAGCATGAACTGCGCGAGGCTGCGCATGAACCGCTGGCGGCGCAGCAAGAGCTTGGGCGAGAACCCGAAGGCGCGCTGGGCGAGGCGTTCGATCGTGCGCTGGCTCGACCCGGTGCGCGCGACCAGATCGGCGACCGTGCCGACTTCGGGATCGACCAGCGCCTCATGGATCGCGACGATCCGCGCAGAATCGGCTGGCGGGTCGGCAAGGCGGGCGCGAAAGAACGCGACGATTGCGGCGAGATCGGCCTCTTCGCCGGCCGTCTCTGCGGCGAGCGCCGCTGCAAGCGGGCGGAACCCGGCAAAGGCGGAATGGACCATCCCGTCGGCGACAAGATTGGCATGATCGGCCGCAGGGGCGCGGACGAATTGCGCCCAGCCGAGCGGGAGCATGCCGATCCCCCAGAAGCTCGAGCTGGCGATGCGAAAATGGGCGCAGCGCGCGCTCGGCCCGGTGACGACGAAGCTTGCATCCGTCACCGGCGCGTGCTCGCCGATCCAGGCCGCTTCGACCCCCGGGCCGCGAAACATCCGGAGGTTGGCCCATTCGGGCTGGAGCGCGTCCTCGACCGTGCCGCCGTCCGGCACCGCGATGCGGCTGTAGTAAAACGTGGTGAAATAGCGGCGCAGGTCTGGCGGCGGCGGATGGAACCGCACTTCGACTGAGCACTCTTGCGACACCGATAGCCCCCGGCTTGTTGTCGGTTCCTTGTGCGGACGCATCCGCGCATTGGCAACCCCGCCGCACCGTCAGGGCCGGTGCAGCACCTGTACCGCTGCGCCCGTCGCGGCGGCGCGGGCACCCGCCGCGGCGCGCAGTACCGGGTGCTCGAGGCTCGCGTAGGCGCTCGGGCTCATCCCCATGAAGCGTTTGAAGTCGCGCACGAAATGCGCCTGGTCGACGTAATGCCAGTCAAGCGTCCTGATCCAGGCGAGCGAGGGATCGAGCATGAACTGGGCGAGGCTGCGGAGGAACCGCTGGCGCCGCAGCAGCAGCTTGGGCGGGAAGCCGAAGGCGCGCAGGCTCAGCCGTTCGAGCGAGCGCGAGGACACCGCCAGCCGCTCGGCGAAATGCGCCACCGTTCCGATCTCGGGATCGAGCAGCGCTTCGTGCGCGGCGCGGATGCGCGCTTCGTCTTCGGGCGCGGGGCGCGCCGCGAGCAGCGCGAGGAGCTGCGCGTCGATCCGCGCGGCTTCGGCTGCGGGATCCGGCTTGCGCGCGAACAGCGCATCGGCGAGCGGGGCGAACGCGGCGAAGGCGGGGTCGGCCGCGCCATCGCCCTGATGGTCGGCCCAGGCGGCGGCGGGGGCATCGATCAGCCGCGCCCAGCCGAGCGGGAGCAGCCCGATCCCCCACGAGCGCATCGCCCGGTTGCGGAAGCGGGTGGCGTGGCTGGTCGGCCCAGTGGCGTTGAAGCGCGGTCCGCGGGTGAGCGGCGCGGGGCCGATCGCGCCTTCCCAGGTGTCGGTGCTGCCGAAGCGAAGGTTGGCCCATTCGGGATGGAGCCAATCCTCGATCCACACGCCTTCCGCCAGCTCCACCTCGGTAAGGTAATATGTGGTGACATAGGGCGCCAGCGCCGGCGAAGGCAGGAAGAAGCGGACGGTGACGGCATTGCCCAGCGCCGTGTTGCGCATCGGTGGTCGAACCCCTGTTCGCCGCAGGGGATGGCGCAAAGCCCGGCAAAAGGAAAGGGCGCGGCCGGTGGTTCCGGCCGCGCCCTGTCGATATTTCCGTTTGGACGAAGCCGCTTAGGCGGGAAGCGCGGCCTTCGCCTGGGCGATCACCGCGGTGAACACCCCGCCTTCGTTCATCGCCAGGTCGGCCATGACCTTGCGGTCGAGCGTGATCCCCGCGAGCTTGGTCCCGTGGATGAACTGCGAATAGGTGAGGCCCTCGGCGCGGACCGCGGCGTTGATCCGCTGGATCCACAGCGCGCGGAAGGTCCGCTTCTTCACCTTGCGGTCGCGGTAGGCGTATTGCCCGGCCTTCTCGACCGCCTGGCGGGCGACGCGGATCGTGTTCTTGCGGCGGCCGCGGTAGCCCTTGGCCTGCTCGAGAATGTTCTTGTGCTTGGCGCGGGTGGTTACACCCCGTTTGACTCTTGCCATGTCTCAGTACTCCGAATGTCTATGATGCGAGCCCGCGTGGGGCCGCGCGTTCAGCCCAGCCCGTAGGGCGCCCACTTCTTGATCACTTTTGCATCTGCATCGGAGATCGTGTCGGTGCGGCGGTGCTGGCGGATGTACTTGGCGTTGTGGCTGATCAAACGGTGGCGCTTGCCGACCGCGCCGTGCTTGATCTTGCCGGTCGCGGTGAGCTTGAAGCGCTTCTTGACGCCGCTCTTGGTCTTGAGCTTGGGCATTTTGGTCTCCTTCGTGAGACACGTTCAACCTGCCGTGGCAGCCCTAGATGGCCAGGCCGGTTGTCGAATTCGTGTCGGTGAAGCGCGCGCCGTTAGCGGGGCGCGGACGCTTTGGCAAGGGATTGCGTCAGGTCGCGGCCTCGGGCGCGAGGTGCGCGAGCGATTGCTCGAGCGCGGCGCTGTGGACCTCGGCGTCGATCCCTGGCGGCGGATGCAGCGCCTCGACCGTGACTCGCGTCCCCCGCCCGACCGGATCGAGCGTCCAGCGCATCGTCATCCGCCCGGCATAGGCCGGGTCGTCGGAGGGAAAGCGCACCTCCCAGGCGATGCGATGGCCGGGCTCGAGCTCGACCACTTTGCCGACCACCTCGTCGCGGCCCTCGCCGGCCTTGCCCGCGACGCCGTCCGGAAAATGGAGCGTCAGTTCGAGCTTCCCGCCAAGGCGCGGCTCATAAGCGCGCAGCTCGCCAGTGACGCCGTCAGGCGGGAGCCAGCGCGCCAGCCGCGCGCCATCGGTCAGCGCAGCCCAGACTTTCTCGGGCGGCGCGGCCATCACCAACTCGGCGCGGTCGATTCTCGAATCTTCGCTCACGCCCGTAGAACGGCTCGCGCAGGCGATTGTTTCAGGCGGCGCCGACCAGTTCGGCCTCGATCTCGTGCAGCGTGTCCTTGCCGAAATAAAGCTCGCCGCCGACAATGAAGCTGGGGATGCCGAAAGCGCCCGCCTCGAAGGCCATCTGGGTGTTGGCGACGAGCTGGTCCTTGACCGTCTGGTCCTGCGCCAGCGCGAGCAGCCGCTCGGCGGGGAGGCCGGCCTCGGTCAGCGTCGCGCTCAGCACCGCGGGATCGTCGAGCTTGCGTCCCTCTTCCCACATCCCCTTGAACATCGCCTCGACATAGCCCTCGTGGACATCGGCGTGCTGGGCGGCGACCGCGCCGCGCATCAGCGCCAGCGTGTTGACCGGGAAGTGCGGGTTCATCGCGAACTGGTGGAGCGAGTGGCGCTGGATGAAGCGCTCCATCTCGCGGCGCATATAGGCAGTCTTGGCCGGAATACCCGCAAACGCGATCATCGGCGCCTGGTTGATGGTCAGCCGGAACAGCCCGCCGAGCAGGACGGGCACGTAGCGGAACGAGGCTCCCGTGCGCGCTTCGATCCCCGAGAGCACCCGGTGCGCGAACCACGCGTTGGGGCTGCCGAAATCGTAGAAGAAGGTAGGCTCTGAGTGGGGTGCCATCACCAGGTCTCTCCGTAAGGGCGCAGGTCGAGCTCGTGGGTCCAGGCGTCGCGGGTCTGCTGGTGGAGTGACCAGTATGCCTCGGCGATCGAGGCCGGGTCCATCAGCGTATCCTCGGGCAGGCTTTCGAGCGCTTCGGCCCCGCGCGCCGCGACGATCCGCTCGCGTACGAAAGCAGTGTCGACCCCGGCGTCGATCACCAGGTGCGCAACATGGATTCCCTGCGGCCCCAATTCGCGCGCCATGGCTTGGCCGAGCAGGCGCAGCCCGGCCTTGGCCGAGGCGAAGGCGGCGTAGCCCTTGCCCCCGCGCAGCGATGCGGTCGCGCCGGTGAGGAAGATCGAACCCGAGCCGCGCGGCAGCATCAGCCGCGCCGCCTCCTTACCGGTGAGAAACCCCGCGTAGCAGGCCATCTCCCAGACCTTGCGGAACACCCGCTCGGTGGTTTCGAGCAGCGGAAACTGGACATTGGCGCCGACGTTGAAAATGCAGACTTCGAGCGGCGCTTCGGCCTCGGCCGCGGCGAGGAAGGCGGCGACGCTCTCTTCGTTGCGGGCGTCGAGCGTGTGCCCGGTGAAGCGCCCGCCGGAGGCCGCAATCTCCTCAGCCAGCGCGGCGAGCTTGTCGCCGTTGCGCCGCCCGCCGTGGACGGCGTAGCCCTCGGCGGCGAAGCGCTTGGCAATAGCGCCGCCGATAAAGTCCCCCGCGCCGACCACGGCGACACTGGCGTTGCGCGGCTCCATGCTTGGCTCCCGTTCGGTTTCAATTCGCCACTGCTTTTTGGGCGCGCGCGGCGGCGCGTGTCAATTGCGGCTGCGGAGAGCATTTCTTTATCGCCCTACATCTCCCCTCCCCGGCGGGGAGGGGTTGGGGGTGGGGGCTCCACGCCCACTGGCCGATCCCCCACACCCAGCTACGCTAGCCCCTGAAGGGGCAAGCTGCGCTACCTCTCCCCGCCGGGGAGAGGGGAAGCTTGCGCGGCTTGCGCCGAATGGCCACGTTGAACGCCAGAGGAGCCAACCCATGAGCGTCGCATTCCGCCGCGAGAGCGATGAGGAGCATCTCGAGCCGAGGTTCGAGATCCCGATCCCGCCCGGCCCCAACCTCGTCACCGCTCGCGGGCTGGCGCTGCTCGAGGACAAGGTCGCCGAACTCGAGGCCGCGCTCCCCGCGCTCACCGACGAAGCGGAGCGCAAGGCCGCCCAGCGCGACCTGCGCTACTGGCGCACCCGCCTCGCCACCGCCGAGCTGACCGAACCGGGCCCCTGCGACACCGTCGGCTTCGGCCACCGCGTTTCGCTCAAGCTCAATGAAAAGCCCCGCACCATCGAACTGGTCGGCCACGACGAAGCCGATCCGGCGAGCGGCAAGCTGGCCTTCACAGCGCCGCTGGCCCGCGCGGTGATGGGGGCCGAGGTGGGGGAGGTGGTGGATTTCATGATCGAGACGAGGTCGAGGTCATGGCGATCTGCCAGGCTTGACGGCAGACCGGATGAACCGTGGGACAGGCCCCCATAATTCCTGTGAGTCCTGAACCCAATTCGTGCTGAATGACTTGTCCTGAATGGGAACATGTCCTGCTTTGGGTGCCCCAGCGGCCATCCGCTCCCCTGACCGCGGGGACGGGGGTGGGGCGTCCTTAAGGCCGCCCCCGGATGTTTCTATATTCACCCCTGTAGGCATTGAACGGCCGAAGAATCGGGTCCATATGCTGGCCAACACAATTCGCAGGTGACTATATGAAGAAGATCGTTGTACGCCAGAAATCTGAGGCTGCGAACCTCCGCACCAACGAGAAGAAGTGGTCGAAGCCGCTAATGGCTGCGGGCTGGAATGTCATTCCAAATATCGTGATTGAGAAGCAGGAAGCTCTCGGCCTCGATGCGTTGGATATGAACATCATCCTGCACCTGTCGCACTATTGGTGGCAGCCAGACAATGTTCCTCATCCTTCTGTCGCAACAATTGCACGGGCGATTCAGGTTACCCCTCGTACTGTGCAAAAGAGGATCGCAGCGCTTGAGAAGCTAGGCTTCCTTCGGCGCGAGGAACGGCGCTTCACTCAAAACGGCAGCGTCACGAATCGGTACCACTTCGATGGGCTGATTAAGGCAGCAACACCGTATGCCGAAGAGAAGGTCCGTGAAATCGAAGCGGCAACGGCAGCCAAGCAGAACCGGCTTGCAAGGAAAAAGCCGAAGCTGGTGGTTAGCAACGATTAGCGCATTTCGCGGCGAAGCTCGGCTGGATAGAGCACCTTGTTTTCGACATTGTTGGGGTCTGGCGATTCCAATGTATGGGCAAGGAGGTCGCGGGTTCAAGTCCCGCCGTCGCGCCAACCTCTTGAGGTCGTTCCGGCCGCTTAACCCCGCCGCCCCTGCGGCTTGCCCCGGTGGAACGGCCGCGGCGTGTGCTTCGGCGCGGGTCGCTCGCCCGGCGCTCGATGCGGGCCGGGGGTGAGCACTTTGCGGCGTTCCTTCGCCGCCTCGCGCGGGCCTTCGGTTTGCTCGATGGTTATGCCGCTTTCGTCGTCGCCATCGACCCCGGCGGTGCGTGCGACCGCTTCGGCGAACTTGCGGGCGACCGCGCTCGGCACCTGGAAGTGGGTCTCGCCCGGGCCGATGCGGATCGCGCCGACTTCGCCCCGGGTGACATGCCCGCGGCGGCAGAGCAGCGGGAGGATCCAGCGCGGGTCGGCGTTGTGGCGGCGGCCGACGTCCATGCGGAACCACACCACGTCGTCGAAGCCGGGGCGGTGCCGGTCGGCCTGCGCGGCGCGCTGGGCTTCGTGGGTGCCGGCGATCAGCTCCTCGGGCGCGGGCATCGCGGCGCGGTGGGCGCGGACCAGCGCAGCGGCGATGTCCTCGGGGCTGCGCTCGGCGAGCAGGCGGGCGGCGATCTCGCGGTCTTCCTCGTCGGCCTCGACCGGGGCGAGCAGCGCCGCGATCAGGCGTTCGCGGTCATTAGCGCGGATGTCCTCGGGGGTCGGCGCCTCGCGCCATTCGGCCTCGATCCGCGCGCCGCGCAGCATCGATTCGACCCGCTTGCGCCGCGGATAGGGGACCACGATCACCGCGGTGCCCTTCTTGCCCGCGCGGCCGGTGCGCCCCGAGCGGTGCTGGAGCGCCTCGGCGTCGCGTGGGATTTCGACATGGACCACCAGGCTCAGCGTGGGGAGGTCGATGCCGCGCGCGGCGACGTCTGTCGCGACGCAGACCCGCGCGCGGCGGTCGCGCAGCGCCTGGAGCGCGGCGTTGCGCTCGTTCTGGCTGTGCTCGCCCGAGAGCGCGACCGCGGCGAACCCGCGCTCGACCAGCGTGGCGTGGAGGTGGCGGACGTTGTCGCGCGTGGCGCAAAACAGCATCGCGGTCTCGGCTTCGTGGAAGCGCAGCAGATTGACCACCGCGTGCTCGATCTGCGCCGGGGCGACGGTCACCGCCTGATAGGCGATGTCGCCGTGGCCGCGCTCCTCGCCAACGGTCGAAATCCGCACCGCCTCGTGCTGGTAGCGCCGGGCCAGCGCGACGATCGGCTTGGGCATGGTCGCCGAAAACAGCAGCGTGCGGCGACCGTCGGGGGTGGCGTCGAGGATTTCCTCGAGGTCTTCGCGGAAGCCCATGTCGAGCATCTCGTCGGCCTCGTCGAGGACCACGCCGCGCAAGGCCGAAAGATCGAGCGCGCCGCGTTCGAGATGGTCGCGCAGCCGCCCGGGCGTGCCGACCACGATATGGGTGCCGTAGGAAAGCGCGCGGCGTTCCTTCGAAGGGTCCATCCCGCCGACGCAGGTGGCGATCCGCGCCCCGGCCTTGGCGTAAAGCCAGGTCAGCTCGCGGCTGACCTGCAGCGCGAGTTCGCGGGTGGGCGCGATCACCAGCGCGAGCGGCGCGCCCGATTGGGGCAGGCCGTCCCCAGCGAGCAGCTCGTCGGCGATCGCGATCCCGAAGGCGACGGTCTTGCCCGAGCCGGTCTGGGCCGAGACGACGAGGTCGCGGCTACGCGCTTCGGGCTCGATCACCGCGGCCTGGACCGGGGTCAGCGCGGTGTAGCCATGCGCGGTGAGCGCTTCGGCGAGAAGCGGGGTTACATCGGGGAAAGTCATAGGTTCTCGATTCGGGGAAAGGTCAGAGCGCCTGGCCCGCAGCCCAGCCGCTCGCCCATGCCCATTGGAAGTTATAGCCGCCGAGCCACCCGGTGACGTCGACAGCCTCGCCGATCGCATACAGCCCCGGCACGCGTTTGGCTTCCATTGTTTTGGAGGAGAGTTCGGCGGTACTGATTCCGCCGACGGTGACCTCGGCCTTGGCGAAGCCCTCGCTGCCGTTCGGGGTGAAGCGCCAGTCGGCCAGCCGCGCCTCGGCGGCGGCGAGCACGCGGTCGGTGAGGCCGCCGAGTTCGCCCTCGATCCCAAGCTTTCCGGCGAGCGCCGCGGCCAGCCGCTCGGGCAGCGCTTCGCCGAGCACCCGGCGCAAAGCGGCGCGCGGCTGGGCGCGTTTGGCCTCGGCCAGCCAGCCCGGCGCGCGGCCCGGCAGGAAGTCGACCCCGATCGAGTCGCCGTTGCGCCAATAGGACGAGACCTGGAGAATCGCCGGACCCGACAGCCCGCGATGGGTGAACAGCGCCGCCTCGGCAAACGCCGCCTTGCGGCAGCGCGCGACCACATCGGCGGACACGCCCGAGAGCTCGCGGAACAGCACGTCCTCGCCGCCGAGCGTGAGCGGGACCAGCGCCGGGCGCGGCTCGACCACCTTGAGCCCGAAGCGCCGCGCGAGATCGTAGGCGAACCCGCTTGCGCCCATTTTGGGGATCGACGGCCCGCCGGTGGCGATGACCAGCGCCGGGGCGCTCGCCTGGCCGACGCGGAAGCGACCGTCGGCGTGGGCGATCTCGCCAACCGCCTCGCCGCAGCGCAGCTCGACCCCGCCCGCCGCGCACTCCGCCAGCAGAATCGCCACCACCTGCCGCGCCGATCCGTCGCAGAACAGCTGCCCCAGCGTCTTTTCGTGCCAGGCGATCCCGTAGGCTTCGACCAGTGCGAGGAAATCCTCCGGCGTGAACCGGCTCAGCGCAGAGCGCGCGAACCGCGGGTTGGCCGAGAGAAACCGCTCGGCGCTGTTCACGCCGGTCGCGCCGAGGTTGGTGAAATTGCACCGCCCCCCACCCGAGATCAGGATCTTCTTGCCCGGCTCGGCGGCATGATCGAGCAGCAGCACCCGCTTGCCGCGCTGCCCGGCGACCGCCGCGCACATCAGCCCGGCGCCGCCTGCACCGAGCACGATCGCATCGTAGGTCGTCATCTCAGTGGTGGCAGGCGAGCGCGGCGATCACATCCTCGAGCCGCGCCGGATCGCCCAGCGCAAGGACGTGGCCGCTGCTCGCGGCGTGCAAGGGATCGCCGTGCCAGTCGCACATCGTGCCCCCCGCGCCCTCGACCACCGGGACCAGCGCGGCATAGTCGTGAAGCTTGAGCCCGGCTTCGCAGACGAGGTCGAGGTGGCCGCTGGCGAGCATCGCGTAGTTGTAGCAATCGCCGCCCATCACCATCCGCTTGTGATCGGTCTTGCCGGCGAGGCCCATGAAATGCGCGCCGTCGTGATCGTCGAAGTAGTGCGGGCCGGTAGTGGCTAGCGTGGCCTCGTTCAGGCTGCGGCAGGCGCGGGTGCGCGCAGGCGCGCCGTTGAGCGTGGTCGGCTGCCCGGTCGCGCCGAGCCAGCGTTCTCGCAGCACTGGCTGGTCGATCACCCCGAGCACCGGCCAGCCCTCGACAACCAGCGCGATCAGCGTCCCGAACAATGGCCGCCCCGCGAGGAACCCCGCGGTGCCGTCGATCGGATCGAGCACCCAGGTCCGCCCGGTGCTGCCGGGCTGAGTTCCGAACTCCTCGCCGTGGACCGCATCTCGGGGGCATTCGGCCTTGAGGATACGGCGCATCGCCTCTTCGGCGGCACGGTCGGCGAGGGTGACCGGGGTCGCGTCCGCCTTGCGCTCGGGCGCGGCGTCGGTGCGGTAGTAAGGCCGGATCGCCTCGCCCGCCGCATCGGCTAGGCGCTGCGCGAGCACGATGTCGGCGGAAAGGTTCATCGCACACCGACCTCGGCAAAGGCGCGGACCGGGAAGGTCCCCATCCCCCGAACCCGCGGCGGAGCGGCGTGGAACACGAAGCCGGCGGCGGGCAGCGCGGCGAGGTTGGTGAGGTGTTCGACGATCGGGATCCCCGCACCGAGCAGCAGCGAGTGCACCGGCCGTGTATTCGCGGCGGTGTCGTCGATGTTGTGCGAATCGATCCCGACCAGCGCTGCCCCGCCCTCGCGCAGGGCTTCGGCCGCGGCGGCGGTTAGGAATGGATGGCCGGTAAAATAGGCCCCACTGCGCCAGTGCCGGTCCCACCCGGTGCGGACCAGCACCGCGCAGCCGGTAAAGGCCAGCCCGGCAAACGCGTCGGCATCGACGCTTTGCCCTGGTGCCTCGACCACCAGCCCCGGCAGCACGGCCACCGCGGCGAGCGGCACTTCGCTGAGATCGGCGCCGTCGGCATAGCGGTGGAACGGGGTGTCGAGATAGGTCCCGGTATTGGCGACCATGTCGATCCGCCCGATCTGGAACTCGGCGCCATCGGCATAGCGCGCGCGCGATGCCTCGCGGGTCCAGTAGTCGCAGATGACCGGCGCGGGCAGCCCCTGATAAGTCACCATCCCGTGCTCGATGACGTGGTTGAGCTCGATCAGGGCCATCGCGCCGGCGATCAGTCGAACAGGCTCGAGACCGAGCTCTCGTCGGCAATCCGCCGGATCGCCTCGCCGATCAGCGAGGCGATCGGAAGGATGCGGATGCGCCCCGCGGCGAGCGCCGCCGAAGTCGGCTGGATCGAATCGGTGATCACCAGCTCTTTCAGCGCCGAGGCGCTGACCCGCTCGACCGCGCTGCCCGAAAGCACCCCGTGGGTGAGATAGGCGATCACGCTGGCCGCGCCCGCTTCCATCAGCGCTGCCGCCGCGTTGCACAGGGTCCCGCCCGAATCGATGATGTCGTCGATCAGGATGCAGTGGCGCCCCGCAACCTCGCCAATGATGTTCATTACCTCGCTGCTGCCCGGTTTGTCGCGGCGCTTGTCGACGATCGCCAGCGGGGCGTTGTCGAGCCGCTTGGCCAGCGCGCGGGCGCGAACCACGCCGCCGACGTCGGGCGAGACCACCATCAGTTCCTGCCCGGCGTAGCGTTCGAGGATGTCGGCCGCCATGACCGGCGCGGCATAGAGATTGTCGGTCGGGATATCGAAAAACCCCTGGATCTGCCCGGCGTGGAGATCGACCGCGAGCACCCGGTCGGCCCCGGCCTGGGTGATCAGGTTGGCGACCAGCTTGGCGGATATGGGCGTGCGCGGACCGGGTTTGCGGTCCTGCCGGGCATAGCCGAAATAGGGCACCACTGCGGTGATCCGCTTGGCCGAGGCGCGGCGCAGCGCATCGATGCAGATCAGCAGCTCCATCAGGTTGTCGTTGGCCGGGAAGCTGGTCGACTGGACCACGAAGACATCCTCGCCGCGGACGTTCTCGTGGATTTCGACGAAGACCTCCTCGTCGGCGAAGCGGCGCACGCTGGCGTCGGTCAGCGGCAGCTCGAGGTAGTCGGCGATCGCGCGGGCGAGCGGCAGGTTCGAATTGCCGGCCATCAGTTTCATCGACGTGTTCCCCGCGCGCAAGAGCCTCGCGCTCGCCCTTAGCGGGGCGTCATGCTATTGCAACAGCACGGCTCGGAGCGGGCGAAAATTTGACTTCGGCAGGGTAGCGCGCTACTTTTTCGGCCATGACCGACCTCAGCCCTGAGCGCCACGACAAGTTCAAGGCCTACCGCGCGCGAAAGAAGGCGGAAGGATTGCGTGAAGTCCGCCGCTGGGTGCCCGATGTCAGCTCCGCGGCGTTTCGGGAGGCATCACGGCGAGAAGCGGAGGCTCTTCGGAACGCGCCCGAAGAAGAAGAAACCATGCAGTTCATCGAGGCATTGATCGCCGAAGACCCGGATTTCTTTGATTGAAACGTGGCGATCTGATCATCGTCGCGCTTCAGGGCGATCTCGGAAAGCCTCGGCCGGCGGTGATCGTCGAAACCGACAAGCTTGATCCGTCAGACCATATCCTGGTTTGTCCTGGAACCAGCTTCTTGCGCGAAGCCGCCCTGTTTCGGCGAGTCCTAGTGGCCCCGGATTCGATCAACAATCTGCGGATACCGACTCAGTTTCAGATCGATCGCGTGATTGGGGTGCGGCGCGAGAACTGCGGAAGCTCGATCGGCCGTTTGGACTCGGCTACGATGGAGCAAATCGACGCTCAGTTGATGCTCGTTCTCGGCCTTGCCGAGTAGCGCCTCAGCGCCCCTTGCGGTGCTCGCCGCGAACCCAACGCACCGTCCCCGAGCTGGCCCGCATGACCACGCTGTCGGTGGTCATCACCCCGGTCTTGAGCCGCTTGACCCCTTTGAGCAGCGAGCCGTCGGTGACCCCCGTGGCGGCGAAGATGCAATCGCCCTTGGCGAGCTCCTCGAGCCGGTAGATCTTGCCCAGATCGGCGATCCCCCACTTGCGCGCGCGGGCCTTTTCATCGTCGTTGCGGAACACCAGACGGCCGTTGAACTGCCCCCCGACGCAGCGCAGCGCGGCGGCGGCGAGGACGCCCTCGGGCGCGCCGCCCGAACCCATGTAGAGATCGATCCCGGTGGCCTCGTCGGTAGTCGCGATCACCCCGGCGACGTCGCCGTCGGGAATCAGCTGGACCCCGCAGCCGAGCTTGCGCAGCTCGGCGATCAATTCGGCGTGACGCGGGCGGTCGAGCACGCAGACGATGATCTCGCCCGGGGCGACGCCTTTGGCCGCGGCGACTGCGCGGACGTTGTCGCTGGGCGACCTGGCGAGGTCGATCACGCCGTCGGGATAGCCCGGGCCCACCGCGAGCTTGTCCATATAGACGTCGGGGGCGTTGAGGAGGTTGCCTTCCTCGGCGATCGCCAGCACGGCGAGCGCGTTGGGTCCGGCCTTGGCGGTGATCGTGGTGCCTTCGAGCGGGTCGAGCGCGATGTCGATCTTCGGGCCGGTGCCGATCGCCGCGCCGACCTTTTCGCCGATGAACAGCATCGGCGCCTCGTCGCGCTCGCCCTCGCCGATCACCACGGTGCCGTCCATCTCGAGCTCGTTGAGCGCGGCGCGCATCGCCTCGACCGCGGCGGCGTCGGCGGCCTTCTCGTCGCCGCGCCCGATCAGCAGCGAAGCCCCGATCGCCGCGGCCTCGGTCACCCGGACCATTTCGAGGACGAGGACGCGATCCAGGATGGTGCTGGGAAGGATCGAGCTGGCGGAAGGCTGGGTCATGTTCAGTCCGGATTAAGCGGTGGGGCCAAAGGTCGCTAGCGCGCTTAGAGAGGGGAGCCGCGCTTGTCGAGAATGGCGCTCGGATTGCTGGTGGCGGCGGTGCTGCACGGGCCGGCCTGCGCGCAGGACGCGGGCGGACCCACCGCCGAGGCGGCGATCGCGGCGCAGCAGCAAGCCTATGGCCCGCCCGATCCGCGCGCGCGCTGCGGGATCCCCGACGACGACGGCGACATCGTGGTCTGCGCCGCCGACGACAAGGAGTTCCGCGTCCAGTCGAGCCGCGAGCTAAATCCGACCAGCCACGAAGCGACCTACGACGGGCTTCCGCGCGCGCCGCAGCTCGACAAGCCGTCGTGCGCGGGCCAGGCCAATTGCCTGAGCTTCGGCAGCGTCCCGCCGCCGGTCTACTACATCGACCTGGAAGCGATCCCCGAAGCCCCGGCGGGTTCGGACGCCGACCTCATCGCCAAAGGCGAGAAGGCCGAGCGCTAGCGCATTACTCGGCGAGGATATGAAGGACCAGGGGGGGGTCGGTCAGGCTTTGGGAGCCCTCGAGCAGGCGCAGCGCCTCGCTGACCGCGCTTTCGGGGCCTTCGTGAGTGACCATCGCGACCAGCACCTCGCCGCCCGCATCGGCGCGGCCCTTCTGGATCAAGCTTTCGATCGAGACCCCGGCATCGCGCATCGCCGCGGTGATTTCAGCGAGCACCCCGGGGCGGTCGGCGACCATGAAGCGCAGGTAGGCGCGGCCGGTGCGGCCGCCGCTGTCGGCGCGGGCGAGCGGCTCGAGCTCGGCCACGGGGACCGAAAACGGCGTGCCCGGTTCGGCCCGGGCGATGTCGATAAGGTCGGCGACCACCGCGCTCGCGGTCGGCCCGTCGCCCGCGCCCGCGCCCTGGAACAATAGCCGGCCCGAGAAATCGCCCTCGGCGACCACCGCATTGGTCGCGCCGTCGACGTGGGCGAGCGGGTGATCGACTGGAACGAGGTGCGGGTGGACCCGCTGGAACAATGTCCCGTCGCCATCCTCGGCCATCCCGATCAGGCGGATGACATAGCCGAGCGCGGCGGCCTGGGCGATGTCGGCGGCGCGAATCCGGGCGATCCCGGCGGTTTCGACCGCGGCGAAATCGATCCGGCTGCCGAAAGCGACAGCGGCGAGGATCGCCAGCTTGTGCGCGGCGTCGGTGCCCTCGATGTCGAAGGCCGGATCGGCCTCGGCAAAGCCCTTGGCCTGGGCCTCGGCGAGCACCTCGGCGAAATCGCGGCCGCTGTCCTCCATCGTCGAGAGGATGAAATTGCAGGTCCCGTTGAGGATCCCGTAGACGCGCAGGATCGCGTTGGCCGCGGCGCCCTCGCGCAGCCCCTTGATCACCGGGATCCCGCCAGCGACCGCGGCTTCGAACTTGAGAGCGACCTTCGCCGCCTCGGCTTTGGCGGCGAGTTCGAGCCCGTGATGCGCGATCATCGCCTTGTTGGCGGTGACCAGCGCCTTACCCGCCTCGATCGTCGCGCGGGCGCAGGCCAGCGCCGGCCCGTCGGCCCCGCCGACCAGTTCGACCACGACATCGACGTCCGTGCGCTCGCCGAGGATGACCATGTCGTCTTCCCAGGCGTAGCGCGCCAGATCGACCCCGCGATCGCGGGTGCGGTCGCGCGCGCTGACCGCGACGATTTGGAGCGGCCGTCCCGCACGGCGCGCAATCAGCGCGGCGTTGGTCTCGACCAGCCGGATCACCCCCGCGCCAACCGTGCCCAATCCTGCCAGTGCAATGCGTAGCGGCTCGGCCATCGTTACCCCGTTTCGAGGGCGCGCCGTAGTGGACCCGCGCTAGCCGCGCAACCGCCCGCAGGGGCCGAGCCCTTCCAGCACCAGCGCATAGTCGGCGGCGGCCTGGCGGCGATCCTCGGCGCTGGCCGAGACGTGCGCCGCGGCGGGCAGCGCGCGCGGGAGGAAGCAGGCGAGGCGGTACCAGGCCAGAGTTTCGCGCGGCGGCGGACGCCCGCCGGCGTTGGCGACTTCCGAGAACGACACCGACCAGCGCGGCGCAGCGCCGGGGCGGCGGACCACGGTGATCGCGGCCGGCGCGCCGTCGGCGGTGGCGAGGAACAGCTGGGTCTCGCCCTCGCCGGCGAGGTTGCCGGACACATAGATCGCCTCGCGCACGCCCGACACCCGCGGCGGCGCATCGCCGCCGAGCAGCTCGCCGAGGATCGCCCGGAGCCGCGCGTCGGCGGCCGGATCCCATCCAAACAGCGCGTCGGGCGCGACCAGCTGGAGTTCGCCGGGGCGACCCGCCACGCCCCGCGCGAAGACGATCACGCTGGCTTTCTTGAGCTTGGGCGGCTTGCCCTTGGGATCGAGCGGGAGGTCGGCGAGGAAGCGCTGGTCGAGCCCCAATGGCGTCGAGCCGGCAAGCAGCGCCTCGGTCCGCGCTTCGAGGTAGAAGCGGCCGAAGCCCGGCTTGACCCCGCGCGCCCGCGCCGGTTCGACCTGGACCAGCTTGCGCAGCTGCAGCCGCGCCACCACCGGGGCCGAATCGGCGAGATCGGCGAGATCGGCGTAAGCAGGTGCGGGAAGCGGCGCGGGCTGAGGCGTCGATTCGCCCAGCGCCGGTCCCGCGAGCGCGAGCAGCAGGGCAGGGGCGACGATCCCGGGTCGGCGGCGCGGCAAGTGGAACATGACAACGAATCTCGCGGTTTATCGGTGCTTCGCGGCACCGCTCGAAAGCGGCCGCAGCGGCCGTGTTGGACCGTAGCACAGGTGAATCGGGGGTTAATGGATAAAGCGTTGCGCCCCAGCGGCTTCGGCGTTAAGTGTCCCGGAATTCCGGGCCAAAAGACAATAACGGCCCGGCGATCCAGCCGTGATCGGGCACCGGGCTTCCGCCACGGCGACGGGTTGACCGGCAGGGTGTGAAAACGCTGATGAGGCGCGTGCAGCCTAACAGGGATGTGCGCGTCAGGCGGGCCATTGCGGCCCGGGGGAACGTTGAGGAGTGATGCGTCTGAATGTCCTACGCTGACCAATCCATGAGCGGTAATCGGATTACCGCACTTATCGTCGTCGCCATCCTCCACATCGTGCTGATCTACGCGCTGGTCACCGGCCTCGCGTACGAGGGGATGAAGAAGCTCGTCCAGAAAGTGACGACCATCGACATCAAGAAGGACGAGCCCAAGAAGGACGAGCCGCCGCCGCCCAAGCAGCAGCAGGCCCCGCCCCCGATCGTGGCGCCTCCGCCCAAGATCAACGTCAATATCAGCCCGCCGCCGATCACCACGGTGGTGACCCCGCCGCCGGCCGCGCCGGTGGTGGTGCTGCCGGTGCCGGCCCCGGTTTCACCGCCGGCGCCGCGGGTCCAGCCCAAGAACGCGCAGCCCAAGGGCAATCCCGGCAACTGGGCGACCACCAACGACTATCCCAGCCGCGCGCTTCGCGAAGAGCGCGAAGGGACCACCGGCTTCCGCGTCTCCGTCACCGCCGAGGGGCGGGTCGGGAGCTGCTCGATCACCAGTTCGAGCGGGCATTCCGATCTCGATGACGCCACTTGCGCCAACGTCAGCCGGCGCGCGCGGTTCACCCCCGCGACCGACGGCGACGGCAACCCGACCACGGGCAGCTATTCGAGCCGGGTGCGCTGGGTGATTCCGAAGGACTGAGTTTTCGTTGCAACGCCGGCCCGCGGGCCGCCTTATTATTCGCTTGAGAGGATTATCGTATGACCATCGTTGACCTTCTGGCCGTCGCGAAGAACGCCGCGGGCGCAGAGATGCAGAACAAGTTCGGTTTCGTCGAAGCGCTCGAGCAGGGTGGGTTCATCGCCTATGCTACCGTGGGTATCCTGGGGGTTATGTCGTTCGGCTCGTTCTTCATCCTCTTCACCAAGTGGTTCGAACAGGCCAAGATCATGCGCCAGGGCCGCGACTGGAACGCCCCGTTCTGGAACGCCCCGAGCCTGCGCGACGGCGCCAACAAGCTCGAGAAGAACAGCGCCTGGCGCCAGGTCGTCGAAGACGGCCTTACCGCCGAGGAGCAAGTCGGCAAGATGGACGCGACCGACGCGCACGAGTGGCTGCACGGCTCGCTCGCCCGCTCGGAAGCCTCGATCAATTCGCGCCTCGCTTCGGGCCTGCCGTTCCTTGCCACGGTCGGCGCGACCGCGCCTTTCATCGGGCTGTTCGGCACCGTGGTCGGCATCTACCGCGCGCTGATCGCGATCGGCATCGCCGGTTCGGCCTCGATCGACAAGGTCGCCGGCCCGGTCGGCGAAGCGCTGATCATGACCGCGCTCGGCCTGCTCGTCGCGGTTCCCGCGGTGCTCGCCTACAACTACCTGCAGAGCCGCAACAAGCGCATCGCCGAGATCCTCACCGGGTTCTCGACCAACGTGCTCGCCAACATCACCTCGAATGGTGCGGTCAGGCCGACGGTTTCGCGCAAGGCCGCCCCGGCGGCGGCGAAGCCCGCTGCTCCGGTCGCCCCGAAGGCCTGATCCGGCGTCGTGGCCGAGGAGGCGGACGGCGACAGCCTTCCGCCTCCCTCGCCGGGCCGTTCGCAGGACCACAATGGATAGGATGACAATATGGCAATGTCGGTAGGCGGCGGCGGCGAAGAACGGCCGATGTCGGACATCAACACCACGCCGCTGGTGGACGTGATGCTGGTGCTTCTGATCATCTTCCTGATCGCGGTCCCGATCGCGATCCAGACGATCCAGAAGCTCAAGATCCCGGTCTTCCCCTCGGTCGAATCGAAGGACAAGGTCGAGAACCTGCTGCTGACGGTGAGCACCACCGACGCAGCCGGGCGCAGCGCGGGCGATCCCGGGTTCGAAGGCGCCAACCTCGGCGGCGAATGCCGGGTCTATTTCAACAATATCACCCCGGTCGATTCGGTCGAGCTGCGCAAGAAGGCGTTCGACCGGCTCGATTACATCGTCAAGCGCGCGGGCGGGCCCGAGGCGCTGGTCGCCAACCCCGAGATGATCCCGCAGGTCCATATCCGCGGCGATCAGATCGCGCCGTGGCGCTGCGTCGCGGGGGCGGTGTTCAACGTGCAGATCTCGGGCTATCCGACGGTCGGCTTCATTTCCAACCCGGTCGATCCCAACGGCTGAGCCGCTAGCGGCTCATCGGTGCATCGGGCACAGTTTCAGGAGTACCCAGCATGTCCATGTCAGGCGGAACCGACGATGGCGAACCGATGATGGAGATGAACACGACGCCGCTCATCGACGTCATGCTCGTTCTGCTCATCATGTTCATCATCACCATCCCGGTGGCCACCCACGCGGTCAACATCGACCTGCCCAACCCCTCGGCCCCGCCGCCGGACGTGATCATCAAGCGCGACAAGAACAAGGTCGTGATCATGCCGAACAACGAGATCCTGTGGAACGGCACCGCGATGAACGAAGGCCAGCTGCTCTCGGCGCTGCAATCGACCCTGGCGATCAAGCCCGAGCCCGAGCTGCAGTTCCAGCCCGATCCGCAGGCGCCTTACGACACCACCGCCAAGGTGCTCAACATCATCAAGGGCTCCGGCGTGACCGCCTTCGGCTTCGTCGGCAACGAGCAGTATTCCGAGTTCGGCAAGGCGCCCGGCGCCAAGTAAGCCGGCTCTACCGGAACACCGAGAAGGGGGGCGGAGCGATCCGCCCCCTTTTTTTTGGTCGGCACCCACTGGACCCCAAAAGACCCTCCCCGTCAGGGGGATGTATCCCGTAGGTCAGCTCTCGGCTCAATCGCCCTCAACCGGCGTGTCGGCGCGCATCGCCGCCGCGGCGAGGGTTTCCGCCTCGAACAGCAGCGCGTCGTCGGCCTGACCTTGCGGCAGGCTTTCGCGCCCGATCATCACTAGCACCGGCACCGCCATAGGGCTGACCCGATCGAGGCGCAGGTGGACGATCTCGCGCGCGGCGCGGTCGAGCAGGTCGCCGACGCGGGCGACGTCGGTCAGCCGCGCCCGGGCATCGGCCCAGGCGGCCTCGATCAGGACGTGGTCGGGCTCGTATTTCCTGAGGACATCGTAGATCAGGTCGGTCGAAAAGGTCACCTGCCGCCCGGTCTTTTTCTTGCCCGGCTGCTGCCGCTCGACCAGCCCGGAAATTACCGCGACCTCGCGGAAGGCGCGGCGCAGGAGGTATGAATCCTCGACCCATTCGACGAATTCGTGGGTGAGTATCTCGGGCGAAAGCAGCGCGGCGGGGTCTTCGACCGGGCGCAGCCCCCACACCGCAAGACTGTAGTCGTTGGCGACGAAACCCAATGGCTGCAGCCCCTTGTCCTCCATCCGCCGAGTGATCAGCATCCCCAGCGACTGGTTCGCCGGCCAGCCCTCGAAAGTGTAGTAGGCGGTGTAGTGCTTCTGCTCGTGCGGGAAGCTCTCGACCAGCAACTTCCCCGGCTCGGGCAACGCCGAGCGCCAGTCCTGCATCTCGAGCCATTCGCGCACGTCGTCGGGGAACAGGCCCCACCCGGCGCGGTCGGCGATCAGCGCCTGGACCCGGGCCGCGAGGTGCGTGGTCAGCGGCAGCCGCTGGCCCTGATAGCTCGGGATCGTCGCGCTGCGCTTGGCGGCGCGGACCTGCAATTCACCCTCGCGCATCGCCTCGACCTCAAGGTCGAGCCCGGCGAAGCGGAAGGTGTCGCCGGGCTTGAGGCTCGCGGCAAAGCCTTCCTCGACCTTGCCCAGCGCGCGGCCGTTCCTGAAGCGCACTTCGACCATTTCGGAATCGACGATGATCCCGGCGTTGAGCCGGAACCGTGCGGCATGCTCGGGATGAGTCAGCCGCCACAGCCCGTCCTTGCCGAGCACGATCCGCTTGAACCGGTCGTAAGCCCTGAGCGCATAGCCGCCGGTGGCGACGAAGTGCAGCACCCGCTCCCACGTCGCTTCGTCGACCCAGGAATAGGCGAGCGACGAGCGCACCTCGCCGAGCAGCGCATCTCCGTCGAACGGCCCCGCGCAGGCCCGCCCCATGACGTGCTGGGCGAGCACGTCGAGCCCGCCGGGGCGGAAATCCTCGCCGTCGCGCTGGCCTTGCTCGACCGCTTGCTTGGCCGCAGTCGCCTCTAGAAATTCAAAGCGGTTGCCCGGCGCCAGCAGCGCGCGCGATGGCTGGTCGAGCCGGTGGTTGGCGCGGCCGATCCGCTGCAAGAGTCGGCTCGAACCCTTGGGCGCGCCCATCTGGACGACCAGGTCGATGTCGCCCCAATCGACCCCGAGATCGAGGCTCGCAGTGGCGACCAGCGCGCGCAACTCGCCGCGCGCCATCGCCCCCTCGACCTTGCGCCGCGCCTCTTTCGAGAGCGAGCCGTGGTGGATCCCGATCGACAGCGTGTCGTCGTTAGCCTCCCACAGCTTCTGGAAGATGAACTCGGCCAGGAACCGCGTGTTGGTGAAGACCAGCGTGGTGCGGTTGGCGCGAATCGCCTGGTAGAGCTGCGGCACCGCCCAGGCCGCGGCGTGCCCGCCCCACGGGATTCGCGCGTCTTCGGGGAGGAGCACCTCGACCTCGGGCTTGGCCCCCGGCTCGCCTTCGACCAGCGTCACCGCGTCGATTTCGCCCCACGGCGCGAGCCAGCCGCGGAAGGCATCGGGATCGGCCACGGTGGCCGAAAGCGCAGCGCGCCGGATGCCGGGCGCGAGCGCCTGAAGCCGCGCCAGCGCCAGCGCCAGCAGATCGCCGCGCTTTCCGGTCGCGAAGGCGTGGACCTCGTCGATCACCACCCGCTGCAGGCCCGCGAACAGCGTCTCGGCCTCGGAGTAACTCAGCAGCAGCGCGAGCGATTCGGGGGTGGTCAGCAGCACGTGCGGCGGCCGCGCGCGTTGCCGCGCTTTGCGATCGGACGGCGTGTCTCCGCTGCGGGTCTCGACCATTATCGGCAGGCCGAGCTCTTCGATCGGCGTCATCAGGTTGCGCTGGACGTCGTGCGCGAGAGCCTTCAGCGGCGAGACATAGAGCGTGTGGAG
>JBOHIC010000018.1:0-7357 GCA_050725835.1 Novosphingobium sp. | reverse complement strand
CCGCGACGTGGAGCGGTTCGGCGAATTCGCAGCCGACCGCTTTGCCGCGTTGCCAGCAGATCTTGGCCGAGAGGATCTGGATGCCCGGAATCTTGACCCGCAGCGGCCGGTCGGCGGTGCATTCGGGGAGCCATTTGATGCGGAAACCCGCTGCCGAAATGTCTTCGAGCCGGACGAGCTTCCACGGCCGCGAACCCTGCCGCACCTCGCACAGCAGCGTCACTTCGGCGCGGCGCGCCTTGGTGCGATCGGTGGCGTCTTCGGCGAGGATTTTCTCGTGCTTCAACTCGGGACTCCCTTTCGCCAGTGTCTAGCGCAGGGGCGGTTGCCGATTGGTTAGCGGCGCGGGGAACCTCGCTCGATTTTGCGCGTTGCCCAGATCGGTGGTGACCGGTTTGCGAAAGGCGCGATTTCCGATGACACTCGGCATGGAAACGGTACCGAATCAGCCCGCCGACGAGGGCGAAGCCGTGCTCGCGCCCAAGCCCAGCGCCAAACCGCCGCAGACCGGCATCGTTATTCCGGAAGAGGAATGCGTTCCGGCGGATGACCTGATCGTGCCCGGCTCGCTCGGCTGGAAGACGCTCGCGGCGTAAGCCAACCAGGCGGTTTTCGCCGCGCGCGCGTGCCTATTGCCGCGTAAACACGTTGCCGTTGGTCCAGCGGATTTCCGTCGCCACGCCGTTGGCATCCGAAATAACCGTGCCGGTCGCCTCGTGCGAGCCATGGATTCCGCTCCAGCGCATGGTCAGCAGCCCATCGGCAAAGCTCCCGGAAGCAGTCTCACTGAGTTTGGGCGCCGACCAGGTTACCTCGGCACCCGACTGCGACATGATATAGTCGGTGTCGAAAATCACCCCGTGCCAGAAACCCGCGACATTGGGAATCCCGGTTGCAGTGGACGTTATTGTCCTTGCGCCCGTCTGATCGCAGCGCAGCGCCACAAGATTCGTCTGGTAGTTGGCGATCTGCTGCAAGATCGGCTGCGCTGCGGCGCGCGCGTTTTCAGCCGCCCGGATCATGCCTTGGACCATCAGTGGCGAGCCTTCGAGGCAAGCAGCGTATTCCGCCCAATTCCTCGTCAAGCCGCAGCCCGAGCCGATCGACCGGAGGGTCTCCGCCATCCGCGCGGAGACCTGCGCCAACTCCGCGGATGCCGGGCCGAGCCGCGGGTCGGAATTGTCGCCTGCCCGGTAATAGGCGCTGATCCAGATCGCATTGTCCCGCTGCAGTGCGAGGTGCGCGGTCCTGGTTCGGGCGAGCGCTTCGTCGCTCAAATAGCCCGACAGTACGAGACCATTCTGCGCGCGGACGAGAGCATCGCGATTGTTCGCGCAGCGTTGCAGACGATCGGCTTCATTGACCTGTGCCGACGCGGATTGCCCGGCAAGGGTGCTGGCCAGCAGCAGTGCGGTCAAATGCGAGGCCCAGGACCGGGTCATGACAGCCTCCTCACGGTTCGCGAAGAAACTGACATGTCTGGGCGTTCTTGTCGAATCCTCTGCCAGGTGAATATTGGCGGACAGGGTGGGATTCGAACCCACGGTGAGCTTGCACCCACGGCGGTTTTCAAGACCGCTGCCTTAAACCACTCGGCCACCTGTCCAATTCCGCGCCGCTAGCGCCGAGGCGGGCGATTGTCACGCTGGTTTGCCGTTTGCATCGCTCGGGCGCTGTGCGAAGCTATCGCCGATGAGATTGCTCCGCACCGTCCGAAACGCGCTTCCGCTCGGTCTCACCGTCGCCCTGCTTTCGACCGCGCCAGCGCCTCTGGCGGCGCAGGCCGACGGCAGCTTCGAAGGCTACATCCAGCTGGTCAGCGCCAAGGCGCGCGCCGAAGGGGTGAGCGAAAGCACGATTGCCGCGATGACCGCGGGGCTCACCCCCAACCAGCGGGTGATCGAGCTCGACCGCTCGCAGCCGGCGAGTTCCGGCGCCCCGCCACCCTTCGCCGGATATCGCCGAATCCACGTCGACACGGCGCGAATTTCGGGCGGGCGCAGCACGTACCAGGCGGTCGCCGGGATCGCCCCGGCGGTCGAGCGGCAATACGGCGTGCCGGCCAAGGTCCTCCTCGCGATATGGGGGCACGAAACCAACTATGGGCGCTACACCGGCGATTTCGATCTCGCCCGCAGCCTCGCCACGCTCGCCTGGGAAGGGCGGCGGCGCGCGCTGTTCGAGGGCGAGTTTATCGCGCTGCTCAAGATGGCCGACCAGGGCGTGCCGCGGGCGCGGCTCAAGGGCAGCTGGGCCGGCGCATTCGGCAACCCGCAGTTCCTGCCCTCGATGTTCCTGCGGCTCGCCCGCGACGGCGACGGCGACGGGGATCGCGACATCTGGAACAGCCGCGCCGACACGCTCGCCTCGATCGCCAACTACTTCAAGGACGCCGGCTGGCGCAGCGGCGAGCCGTGGGGGGTTTCCGCGAGCGTCCCCGCCGGGTTCGACTGGGGCGCGGTCGCGACCAAGCTCGACGCGCCGACCTGCCCGCGGGTACACGCGCGCCATTCGGCATGGAAGCCGGTGTCCGAATGGCGGCGGCTGGGGATCAATCCGCTCGCCCCGATCGGCGAGGGCACCATGGCGACGCTGTTCCAGCCCGACGGCGCGGGGACGCCAGCGTGGCTCTTAACCGGGAATTATCGGGTTATCCTGCATTATAACTGCTCGAACTACTACGCTTTGTCCGTGGGGTTGCTTGCAGATGAGATTGCCCGTTGACCGTATCGCCGCGCTCACCGCGCTGAGCCTGCTCGCTGCTTGCGGCGGATCGGGCGAACGCCTCGCCGTCGCCGCGCCCGCCGCGAGCGGCCCCGCTGCCGACTATCCGATGACCCTGGGCGAACCGTTCGCCATCGACGGGACCACGTGGAAGCCAGCCGATACGCTCAACTACGATGCGGTCGGCTACGCCGCGCTCGACCCCGCCGGGGGCGAGGCGATCACCGTCGCGCACAAGACCCTGCCGCTGCCGAGCTATGTCGAGGTGACCTCGCTCGCCACCGGACGCACCATTCTCGCGCGGGTCGAGCGGCGCGGACCGATGACCAACAGCCGCCTGGTCGCGCTGTCGCCGGGCGCGGTCGCCCAGCTCGCCCTGACCGGCGACGCCGCGGTGCGGGTGCGCCGGGTCAACCCGCCCGAGCCCGAACGCGCCGCGCTGCGCGGCGGCAGCCGCGCGACCGAGCGAATGGAAACCCCCAAGTCGCTGCTCGTGGTGCTGACCCGCAAGCTCGATATGCAGAACGGCGTCGCTGCGCCGGCAGTAACTCCTCCTGCACCGGCGTTGGCCGCGGCAGTGAGGCCGGCGGCGAAACCGGCGATCAAACCTCCTGCTGCACCGACCGGTGGCGGCAATGTGGTCCAGGTCGCGGCCTTTTCCGCGCGCGCCCGCGCCGATGCGGCTGCGGGCAAGCTCGGCGGCACCGTCAGTCCGGCGGGGCGGCTGTGGCGGGTGCGGCTGGGGCCGTTCTCGTCCCCCGCGGATGCCTCCGCCGCGCTGGCGAAGGCCAAAGGCGCGGGCTATAGCGACGCCCGAATCCTGCGCGCCGACTGATTGATCGCAATCGCCTTTCGCGCCGGATCTAGGCGTGAAGGAAACCGGGTGACGGCCAAGCGACGACTGGTGGCGATTGTGGCTGGCGCCGTGGCCAGCGCCGCATTTCCGCCGCCTGCCGCCAAGGACGCCCCGGTCGCGCTGCTGGTCGATCTCACCGCGGGCGGCCAGGTGCTGTTTGCGAGGGAGGCTGAGGGCGCATTTCTTCCCGCCTCGATCACCAAGGTGATGACCGCTTACGTCGCCTTCGAGGCGATCCGCGCGGGCAGGCTGCGCGAGGACCAGGTGCTCGTCGCGCGGCCCGAAACCGTCGCCAAATGGGCTTGGAAGGGCACCACGATGCGGCTCGAGCCCGGGCAAGCGGTGCGGGTGGGCGATCTTCTTTCCGGGATCGCCATCGCCTCGGCCAACGATGGCGCCGCGGTGCTCGCCGAAGGCGCGGCCGGGTCGGTCGAGGCCTGGGTCGCGTTGATGAACGCCGAGGCGATGCGGCTGGGGATGAAAGGCAGCCGTTTCGGCACCCCCAACGGCTGGCCCGACCAGGGCGTTACCCGCGTCACCCCGCGTGACCTGGTTCGACTGACCGACGCGCTGGTGCACCGTCATCCGCAGCTCTACCGGCGCTATTTCGGGCGCAGCGCGTTCACGTTCAACAGCGCCGTGCTCAAGAACCACGATCCGACTCTCGGGCTGGTCGCCGGGGCCGACGGGATCAAGACCGGACACACCTTCGAGGCCGGCTATACCTTCCTCGGCTCGGCGCAGCGCAACGGGCGGCGGCTGGTGGTCGTCACCGGCCGCTCGTGGTCCACCGACGGGCGGGCCCGGGCGGCGCGCGACCTGCTTGAATGGGGCTTTACCGCGTGGGACAGCCGCCAGCTGATCCACGCCGGCCAGATTGTGGGCGAGGCGCGGGTGCAGCAGGGCGACGCGCGCTCGGTCGCCCTGACCACGCCGCGCGGCTATACATTGGCTGTTCCTAAGGGCTCCAATGCCAGGCCGGTCACCCGCGTCCGCTACGACGGCCCGCTTCGCGCGCCGCTGGCCAAAGGCGCGCGGGTCGCGGTGCTGGAAATCGAGACCTCGGCCGCGGCACCGGTTGTGGTCCCGCTCTACGCCGCCGAAGCGGTCGGTCGCGCCGGGCCGCTCGACCGGCTGGTCAACGGCCTCGTGGGGCTGTTCACGTGAGCCGCGGCCGGTTCATCGCCTTCGAGGGCGGAGAAGGGGCGGGCAAATCGACCCAGGCGCGACTGCTCGCCGCAGCGCTCGAAGCGCGTGGGCATTCCTGCGTGGTGACCCGCGAACCGGGCGGCACCCCCGGGGCGGAAGCGATCCGCGGCCTGCTGCTCGGCACTGCCGGCGAAGGCTGGCACCCCCGCGCCGAAGCTCTGTTGTTCGCAGCGGCGCGCTCCGACCATGTCGAGCGGCTGATCGAACCCGCGCTGGCCGCGGGCAAATGGGTGATCTGCGATCGCTTCGTCGATTCGAGCCGCGCTTACCAGGGCGGCGGCGGCGGGCTGTCCGACGCCGAAGTGATCGAACTCCACCGCATCGGCAGCGGCGGGCTGCTTCCGGACCTGACCATGCTGATCGAAGTCTCGCCCGAAGTAGCCAGCAATCGTCTTGCCGAGCGCGATGGCGATTCGCCCGACCGCATCGGCGGGCGCGGCAAAGCTTACCACCGCGCGGTCGCCGAGGCTTTCGCCGGCTTCGCCGCGGACGATCCCAAGCGCTTCGCCCGGATCGATGGCGATCCCGATCCCGCGGCGGTTCATGGCAACGTGCTGGCGGCGGTGCTCCAGCAATTCGAGCGGCGGCGGCTGTGATGCTGTCCGGGCACGACGCGGCCTGGGGCGAATGGCGCGCGGCGATGGCCTCGCCGCGGATGCATCATGCGTGGATCTTGAGCGGTTTGGCCGGGCTGGGCAAAGGCGCCTTCGCCCGCGCCGCCGCGGCCGAGCTGGTCGCCGAGCCCGGCATTCACCAGCCCGAACCCGAGCATCACCCCGACGTTGTGATCGTCGATCCGCTGCCTGCGACCGAGGCCGACTCCGAGCGCAAACAAGAGGGAAAACCGTACCACACCAAGCGCAGCATCGGGGTCGATCAGGTTCGCCTGATGCGCCACCGGCTGGAAACCCGGCCCACGCTCGGCTCGCGCCGAGTGGTCATCCTCGATCCGGCCGACGGTCTGGAGCCTTCCGCCGCCAACGCGCTGCTCAAGAGCCTCGAGGAGCCGCCGCAGGGGACCTTCTTCCTGCTCGTCGCACACCGGATGGGGCGGCTGCTGCCGACGATCCGCTCGCGCTGCCGGGTGCTGCGTTTCGCCCTGCTCGAGGAAGCCGAAGTCGCGCGAATCCTCGGCCGGGAAGCGCCCGAGGCCGATGCTGCGACCCGCGCCGCCGCGGCTGCCGCGGCCGAAGGTTCGCCTGGCGCGGCGCTGACATTCGTCGGGCAGGAGCTCGGCGCGCTGCTCCCGCTGATGCAGCGGCTGGTGCGCGAAGGCGATCCGCGATTCGAGCTGCGCGGCGCGCTCGCCGAGGAGATCGGCGCGCGTCCGCAGCGCGAGCGGATCGCCGCGACGCTCGACCTTGCCCGCGCGGTGCTGGCGCGCGAGCTGCGCGGCGCGGATCGCATGGGTCAGGCGGCGATCGTCGAGGCTTATACGGCGCTGGTCCGGCTGACCGCGCAGGCGCCGACATACAACTTCGATCCCGGACTTCTGGCGATGGAAATCGGCGGGTTGCTCGCCTCTGCGGCGGTGCCTAAAGCCGCCTGACAATGGCCGAACCCTACTACCTCACCACCGCGATCTCTTATCCCAACGGCAAGCCGCACATCGGCCACGCCTACGAGGCGATCGCCGCCGACACGCTGGCGCGGTTCCAGCGGATGCAGGGGCGCGACGTTCGGCTGGTCACCGGGACCGACGAGCACGGACTCAAGATGGCCCAGACAGCGCGCGCGACGGGCCGCGAGACGCTTGAATTCGCAAACGAAATGTCGAATTATTTTCGTGAGATGTGCGTCACTCTCAATATTCAATATGATACTTTCCAGCGCACGACCGAAGCGGAGCACCACGCCGCCAGCGTGGTAATCTGGGAGGCGATGGCGGCGTCGGGCGACCTCTATCTCGACCGTTACGAGGGCTGGTACTCGGTCCGCGACGAAGCCTACTACGATGAAAGCGAACTGACCGGGGGGCAAGGGGAGGAGCGCCTTTCGCCGCAGGGCACCCCGGTCGAGTGGACCGCCGAGGAGACTTGGTTCTTCCGCCTCTCGAAATACCGCGACTACCTGATCGAACTCAATGAATCGGCGGGCTTTCTTGAACCCGAGAGCCGCCGCAACGAGGTCCTGAGCTTCCTCAAGGGACAGGACCTGCGCGATCTTTCGGTCTCGCGCACCAGTTTCGACTGGGGGGTGCCGGTGCCGGGCAGTCCGGGCCATGTGATGTACGTCTGGGTCGATGCGCTGACCGCTTACCTCACCGGGATCGGCTTTCCCCAGCGCGACGGCGATTTCGCGCGGTTCTGGCCGGCGAACCTGCACCTGATCGGCAAGGACATCGTCCGCTTCCACACCGTCTATTGGCCCGCGTTCCTGATGAGCGCGGGCCTGCCGCTCCCCAAGCACGTCTTCGGCCACGGCTTCCTGCTCGCGCGCGGCGGCGAGAAGATGTCGAAATCGCTCGGCAACGTGGTCGATCCGCTCGAACTGGCCGAGCGCTACGGGGTCGATGCGCTGCGCTATTTCTTCCTGCGCGAAGTCAGTTTCGGCCAGGATGGCACCTGG
>JBOHIC010000017.1:0-1284 GCA_050725835.1 Novosphingobium sp. | reverse complement strand
ATTGCTTTCCGGGGTTGTTTTCCGTAGAAGAGTAACGTCGTGGGCTTTAGACTCAACTGGCGTAATTATTCTGACTATTAACACTCCGATTCCTGGACCAATTTCGCTTATCGCTATAGATCGCATCAGCTTTTTGCGTCGAGTTCGTCTTGATGCGGATCGTATCGAGTTCAGTTTTACTCCATCAGGAACAGAAGTTTCTGTCCCATGCATCGAATCCACTGAGCCCTGATGCCACTAACCCAATATTTCCTGAAGGAATTTTCGGAGCAAATGGGGTTTCCGGTATTGCTCTATGAATTCGAAACGGTTATCCAAGGTCCAGGCGCTGGATCGAGTTCAAGTTCCAATGGTCTTGAACCTATTCGTTTTTGCAATTTGAGCAGAGAATTCTTTTGGATGGGCAACACATGGTTTCCGAGTGAAATTAAGAATTCGAGAATTGGGCAGTCATCAGATATAAATAAAGATGGAATAACACTGGTATTCGCCAGGACTAATGAGTTCGCTCAACAGTTTATTGGTGTTCCTCCCGAATTCATTACTTTACTGACTATATTTCGTGGTCATTTAACGCAGAGCGACGATGAGTATGCTGTCTATTGGAAGGGGCGATTAGGTGGAGCAAAGGCTTCGGAAAATAAAATATCCATTAACTGCGAATCTGTGTTCACTTCTTTGCGGCGTTATGGCCTTCGTGCTCGTTATCAGCGCACTTGTAGACACATGCTATATAGTCAGGGCTGTGGGCTTGATGCGGATGATTTCGGCACGCCTGGAATTGCAACAGCCGCAACTACCCAATCGGTTACGTCAACGGCATTCGGGTCTCAGGCAAACGGATTTTGGATCGGTGGAATGCTCCAAGATAGTACAGGAGCATTGCGGTATATCGTAGGGCATAATGGAAATATAGTTACCTTATGGAGACCAATGCAATCTTTGATTGATGAAATTATAGATTTTGGATCTGCGGCCATCATTGCTTACCCAGGCTGTGACAAGTCATTTCAGACTTGTGTTGCAAAATTCGATAATGCGCTGAATTTCGGGGGAATGCCATTGCTTCCAAACAAAAACCCGCTGGACGGGAGGGCTATAGTCTAATGTGGATTTTTTGGGTTATTTACGCAATCGTTATGATTGCAACAATTGCCGCTGCATTCTTGATGCGGCCAAAATCGCAGTCTCCACAACCTGCTAATTTTGATGATATTCAGGTACCACTAGCTGAAGAGGGCAAGGTGTTCCCGGTTGTGTTTGGCACTGTCATTATCGATGACG
>JBOHIC010000016.1:0-1873 GCA_050725835.1 Novosphingobium sp. | reverse complement strand
GCGTGCCGCCTCGCGATCAAACCATTCAGAGATTTCAACGACATATGGATCGTCGCGCGGATCATCCCAATGCCCTGCGATGTAAAGATCGTCGTCTTTGATTTCGTACATACATTTCTCCAATGATTAAACACCAAGTATAGCGTAACGCTTTCTATTCGTCAAGCTTCATTTCATCATACCCACGGCACCGTCTCGGCATGGTGTCCACGGGGAAATAACTCCGCCCTCCCGTGACTTTTTTACTTACCATGCATCTACCAACAGTAGACAAATTTTTGCATTCGCGACAATAACGGCGATCATCGAAGGAATTACGAGCCCGCCGAAGCAAATCGACGGTCAAAGAACGGAGGTCAAAATCCATGTTAACCAACAACCCGAACTTCACAACGGCACACCAAGCCGCTTTCGTTTCGGCATCATCCCGCGTCGTTCCCGCATCGTATTCAAGGATTCCAGCGCGTTCCTCAAAATATTCTCTAACGTTTTCAACATATTCTCACTTGTCTTGGCGCGTCGCATACCGAATCATTCCACCACCTCGTCATGCCGTCGTGTCGTTTCTCGTCGAGGAACGAGACGACATACGTCTTTCCAATTCAAGCCTTAAGTCCAACAGCATATCGCCGCATACTCCAATTCGACTCTCCCTATAGGAGCAGTTGTTCAAACCAAAGATATAAGCCGCCTGGCGCACGGCCTCCTCTTCCGCCTGTTCGCTGGTCATCGGAGAGACCAGAGCGAAGTTTCGCGCTTGCATAGCCGCAAACGACATAATAGTCTCAACCTCTTGTTTATTCATTATTTTTTTACTTCACAGAAAAACGTACAGAGTCGCGGGC
The DNA here is from genome assembly GCA_050725835.1 of Novosphingobium sp. Taxonomy (GTDB): domain Bacteria; phylum Pseudomonadota; class Alphaproteobacteria; order Sphingomonadales; family Sphingomonadaceae; genus Novosphingobium. The sequence goes on along the minus strand of JBOHIC010000016.1, from coordinate 1,028 downwards.
TCGTATCCACTGGATAGTATTTCCACCCGCCCGTGACCGATCTGCTTGTTCTGCCATGAAATGGTAATGAACTCATTTTGCCTCGATATTTTCGTATGTTGTTGAGTTACCAGAAGATGGACACTTCGGACGCTTCACTGGACGCTTCAAAAACCATGCGTCCGCCTTATTTTCTTATCTATATTATTGTTTTCTTTAGAAAATTTATTAAAAAAATATAAAATGGACACTTTGGACGGATAATCAGAAAAAAGTTTCCCTTTGTAATTTTTGTAGAAGAGTTTTTTAAACCCCTTTTTGCCGTCCAACCGTCCAAAGTGTCCGCCGTATGTTTCAAATATTCCACCGTTCGGCTCCATATCTCAACCTTATGCCTATGCAACCCCTGGCTGTTTTCCCTAAGTTGTGTCCAAATTCAACAATAAATCCAAGCGTTACCAACATATCTTTCATGTTCCTCCTGAATGTTTTCAATCCCTTCGGCATCTTTCCCGTTTCCTGGCACCAACGCAAATAGTTAGGGTACAGTTTTTCGTCAGCGTCCTCGTACTCCACTTTTCCATCTTTTCTTATTTCTAATTTAATTCCCATAGCTACAAAATTACCCTGGCACGCAATCAAGTTTTCCGAAATCCAATCTGATACGGGGTTTTGGTCGCAAAGTGCTTCTTGTGTCGATTGTTTTACTTTTTCTGGTAAATTTGTAAATAGGTTAGTTACATCATCAGCGCTCAACGCCAAAGCCCAATTGATGATTTCGGGAATTTCATCAAGAATTTTCTGCTCACCGCCGTAATCCTCAAAAAATGTTCGATCAGATTCGGAAAATCTTTTTGAAAATTCAATCACAACTTGTCTGCGAGATAACCCACTTGTATGATCGATCGACGCCAATGGCTCGTTTGACGCGATTACAACCATTCCTTTATATATGAACCCTTCTTCGGCATTGCGATATTTGCGTTCGTAACGCACAAAATCTCCACCTGTAATCGACTTCAGGACATCCACAGATCCAATGTACCGAC
>JBOHIC010000015.1:0-6049 GCA_050725835.1 Novosphingobium sp. | reverse complement strand
GAGATCGGGGCCGAGCTCGCGGTCGAATTCGAGGGCTTCGAAGCCTACCCCGGCCGCCTCGTCTGGCGCCGCGACGACGCCGCCGGCATCGCGCTCCCGCCGCAGACGATCGAGCTCTGCGATCGCTAAGGTAGGGGCTGTCTCTACTTTTAGGACGACTGCAGCGACGCGCCGTCGAGCTTGAGCTCCGGCCCCATCGAGGTTTGACCGCTCAGAACGCCGCCGAAGTGCCTGAGTTCGCGATCGCAGCGAAAACCTATGCAATCCTGAAGTCAGGGACGACATCCGTGGCTTGCCAATAGGCGGTCAGACCGATGCCGGTGCAGAGCTGCGCGAAGCGAGCATCCGCGCGGAAATCGGCCATGTCAGGTGTGAACAAGAACATCGTCATCCGGTGAAACAGGTCGGGCACCGATGCTTGTGCGGCAGTATGGCGGCTCTCGAACCCCTGCATGTCGCGGCTGAGGAGATGAGCGTTGGCGATGGCAAACGCGCCGTCGAGATCGCCGAGCCGGCTCAGAAACATGACCGCTGCCGTCGCCAGTTGCGGGCCCCTGCGCGCCGCCGCCCGATTGGCGGCAATCGCCGCCTCGCGATTCGCGGTTCCCTCGATCGCTGCAATCGATAATCGGAACAGGGCCAAAGCCGGGGCAGGGATCGGGGGCATTGCGGCGGTTTTGTCGAGCATGGCGAGGGCGGCAGGCGCACGTCCGGTGTAGAGCAGCGTCCAAAACCGCGCGAACCAGACGCCGGGGTGGAGTGGCCACAATGCGAGCGCCCGCTCGGCGACCATATCCATTTCGTTCCGGCGGCCCAGACTCCAGAGCAGATAGATTTCGCGAAACTGGCGATCGGGCGATAACGGATCGCGTTCGATCAACTGGCGATTGACCTGCTCGCTCAATCGAACCTGCCCGGTCGACATGTAAAATTTGGCCAGCGCGGCGTTGGCGAAATAATTGGCCGGATCGGCGCGCAAGACTTCGCGGATGCGGTGCTCGGTCGGACCCCAATCGCCGAAGCCCGATGTCAAAGTGACCACCGCCGCCAGTCCCTCCGATTGGTGCGGATCGAGCGCGAGCGCGCGCTTGGCGGCAAGTTCGGCGTTGGCGACGGCGGGGGCGGTTTCGGCAGCGGAGCCGAATTCGACGACGCCCCGCCAGGCGATCGCGAGACGCCCCCAGGCAAGCGCATCGTCCGGGCGTAGTTTCACCGCCTGCTGCAACAGCGCCAACGCTCGTGCATTGGTTTCGGGAAGGCCTTGCTTCAAGGCTACGCCGGCTTCTTCGATCATGCCCAGCGCAGGGTCCGGCTGACGCGCGCGCCAGCCTGCGACGCCCAACGCGGCGAGGCCTGCCGTAGCCGCGAATGCGCCCAGGACGCGGCGTCTCGAGAACGGTACGCCGCCGGTATCGGGACGGAGCGGCATTGGTTCCGCCTCCGCTTCGACAATCAGGCGATAGCCGAGCTTGGCGACGGTCTCGACGCGGAACGGATCGTCGAGTTCGTGGCCGGCACTTCGCAATTTCGAGATCGCGCGACCGATGGCATCGTCCGTAACGATGAGTCCGCCCCAGCAGCGGTCGATGAGGGCATCGCGGGTCAGCGGCCCTTCCCCCGCTTCGTGCATCGCGACAAGCAGTAGCATCACGCGGGGCTCCAGCTTGATCGTGCGGCCATTTCGTTCAATCGAGAGCAGCGAAGGACGCACAAGGGCGGCACCGAGCGCGAACCCGGTCATGGCGGCGAGGTCTTGCACCGTCTTGGCGGCCACGCCTTCGAAAGTCATGCCGCTTCCCAATTGCCCCCACGCATCGTGGGAACGGGAAGCTATCGCTCCAACCGCAGCAACGCAACCGGCCGACGGGTCATGGCCCTAGATCCGGACGCGCAGTCCGATATCGACATTATGGCCGCGATGCTTGCTGACAAAGGGCACGCCAGCGGTGTCGCTGCCGCGGATCGATCCCGCATCGAGCCAGCGATACTGGGCGCTGACCGTTACGCGTTTTCCCGTCGATACGCTGAGACCGCCGATCAGCTGATAGGCGAACCGCGTATCCTTGACATCGGTCAGGGTGCGCGGCGGTTCGGTCGGAGCGAACGCCCGCGGGCCCACCGTCCGCATGTGGATCGCAGCCGCGCCCGCCCCCACGCCGATGTATGGCCGCACCGGTCCTTCGGTCAGATCGAAATAGGCGTTCGCCATATAGCGTCTGACCGTGCGCCCGCCGTCCAGAGGCAGGGTGCCGGCAAAGGGTCCGGCCGGGACGATATAGCGGTCGACGCCATTGTCGGTGTAACCGAACTCACCCTCGATCCGGGCGCGGCCAAAGTCGTAACCCGCTGCAACCGCTCCACCATAACCGGTGTTGAAAGGATTGACGATGGTCAGATCGACCCCAGGCGCCGGAACATTCGGGATCGTTCTGGAAACTGTGTCGGTCGTGGTGACCGAGAAGGCCGCCGCGATATAGACGCCCTTTTCCTTGTCCGTGGTTTGCGCCGAAGCCGCGCCCGCAAAGGCGGATAGCGATCCCGCCAGCAACGTCCATCTTACAATACTTGTCATCATAGCCTCCCTGTGAACCGAGGAGGCTTGTTGTCCGGCCACGCGCCGCCGTCCCGACCGCAAACCGAATTTGCGCCGACTTTTTTCCGACCACCGCGCTAAGCGGGACCGCCGATCCCGCCGTAAACGCAACCGGCCGGAGAGGTTCTCCCTCCCCGGCCGTCTAGCGCGCCAGAAAAGTAGGGACTGTCCCTACTTTTAGGCCGACTGCAGCGCCGCCACGTCGAGCTTGAGCCCCGGACCCATCGACGACGACAGCGCCGCCTTCTGGAGATACTTGCCCTTGGCCCCGGCCGGCTTGGCCTTGACCACGGCATCGACGAAGGCGTCGAAGTTGGCTTTGATGGCGTCGTCGCTGAAGCTCATCTTGCCGATCCCGCCGTGGATGATCCCGGCCTTCTCGACGCGGAACTCGATCTGCCCGCCCTTGGCGGCCTTGACCGCTTCGGCGACGTTGGGGGTGACGGTGCCGAGCTTGGGGTTGGGCATCAGCCCCTTGGGGCCGAGCGTCTTGCCGAGCCGGCCGACCACACCCATCATGTCGGGGGTGGCGATGACCCGGCCGTAGTCGAGGTTGCCCGCGAGCATGTCTTCCATCAGGTCTTCGGCGCCGACCTTGTCGGCCCCGGCGGCGAGCGCCTTTTCGGCGTTGTCGCCGCGCGCGAAGACCGCAACCTTGACGTCCTTGCCGGTGCCCGAGGGCAGCGTGACCATGCCGCGGACCATCTGGTCGGCGTGGCGCGGATCGACGCCGAGGTTGAGCGCGATCTCGACGGTCTCGTCGAACTTGGTGGTCTTCAATTCACGCAGCAGCTTGAGCGCGGCGTCGAAGCCGTGGATAGCCTGGTTGTCGCCGAGCTTTTCGGCGAGCAGCTTGGCCTTCTTGGTCTGGTTGGTCATGGTTCAGCCCTCCACCACGTTGAGGCCCATCGAACGCGCGGAGCCTTCGATGATCTTGGTCGCCTGGGCGATGTCGTTGGCGTTGAGATCGACCATCTTGGCCTGGGCGATCTCGGCCAGCTGCGAGCGCTTGATGCTGCCGCCCGAAACCTTGCCCGGCTCCTTCGAGCCCGACTTGAGGCCCGCGGCCTTCTTGATCAGGAAGCTCGCCGGCGGGGTCTTGGTGACGAAGCTGAAGCTGCGATCGGCATAGACGGTGATCACCGTCGGGATCGGCATGCCCTTTTCCAGCTCCTGCGTGCTGGCGTTGAACGCCTTGCAGAATTCCATGATGTTGACGCCGCGCTGACCCAGCGCGGGGCCGATCGGCGGCGAGGGAGTGGCGGAGCCCGCGGGCACCTGCAGCTTGATGTAACCTTCGATCTTCTTGGCCACGACGGGCCTCCTTTCGTCCTGTTGCCCCGGACTTGATCCGGGGCTCAGAGTGAGCGGTCAAACGGACGCCGTGGCATCCTCCCGCGCGGAATCGCCCAACCCCGAAGCCGAGCGAAGGCGCGCCGTTAGGCGAATGCCGATGCAAATGCAACGTTTGTCGAGCGGCGATGGACCGGCCGGCGCGGTTGGCCTACCTTCGGCGCATGGAACGGGGAGCCGCAGCGCTGATCCTCGCCGGGCTGTGCCTCGCGCTGCCCGGCGGCGCCGCCGCGCGCCGGCCCGCGCCGCCACCGCCCGAAGCGCGGATGCCGCCGCTCAAGCCCGCGGTGTTCGACGAGACGCTCGAGGTCGGCGGGCAGGCGATCGAAGCGCGCAAGCTGCGCACCCGGATGACCGTCGCGGTCGGGGTCAATGGCTACGGGCCTTACCGCTTCGTGGTCGATAGCGGGGCGGACAGCTCGGTGATCGGGCTGCGCGCGGCGCGCGCGCTGCGATTGCCCGCGGGGACCCCGGTGTGGCTCAACGCGATGACCGCGAGCGCGCGGGTCGAGCGGGTGCTGGTCGACGAGCTCAGGCTCGGCCCGACCACGGTGCGCGATCTCGAACTGCCCGCGCTGCGCGATTCGCACATCGGCGCCGACGGGATGGTCGGGCTCGACGCGCTGGTCGAGCAGCGCCTGATGATGGACTTCGAGAAGCGCACGATCAGCGTCGACGATGCGCGCACCCCCGCCCCGCGCTACGACGGCGAGATCGTGGTCACCGCACGGTTGCGCCGCGGCCAGCTCATCCTCACCCAGGTCAAGGCGGCGGGCAAGCCGGTCGAGGCGGTGGTCGATACCGGTTCGGAGATCACCATCGGCAACATTGCGCTGCGCGACCTGTTGATGCGCCGCCACCGCGACAAGTTCACCAAGATCAGCGTCACCGGGGTCACCGGGGTCGAAGTCGATCTCGACCTCGCGACCATCGCCGAGCTTCAGCTCGGCCCGGTGGTGCTGCGCAACGTGCCGATCGCCTTTGCTGCGGTCCCGCCGTTCGAGGTGTTCGGGCTGGGCGACCGTCCCGCGCTGCTGCTCGGCACCGACCTGATGGAAAACTTCCGCAAGGTCAGCCTCGATTTCCGCGCGCGCAAGGTCCGCTTCCAGCTGCGCCGCTGCAGCGAGAGCCTGGTAATCAGCACCTCGACCGACGCACAAACCCGCATCTCCGCCGCGCGCGGCGCGATCGAGGTGTGCCGGCGGTGAGCGCGCCCGCGGCGGCGGTGCGCTGGATCGAGGGCGTGCTGCTCGGCCCGGTGGCGACCGGGTTGGCGGTGGTCGCGGTGGCGTGGCTGGGGTTCGAACTGATCGCCGGGCGGATCGACTGGCGGCGCGGGCTACAGATGCTGCTCGGCCTGTTCGTGCTGTTCGGCGCACCGACGATGGTCAGGGAACTGGCGGGCGCGCTGCGCGGCGGAGAGCTGAGCGCGCCGGACATAGCGGTGCGCCACGGTCCGGCTGTTCCGCCGCCCAAGGCGCCGCCCGCAGCTGACCCTTACGCAGGGGCGGCGGTGCCGGCGGTGGCGGAAGCGCGGTGAGCGGGCGTCAAATTAGCGAAATTAGCGAATAACGCACCTGTCACCGTATTCCCCTGTATTCCCCTGTCACCGTATTCCCGTATTCCAATAACGCACCTGTCACCGTAATTCTCCAATTACGCCGTCAATCGCCGCAGGAGGGGGTTCGATCGGATCGCCATGCATGAACATTCCTGAGTAGAACATGATGACCAGCAGCAGGATCAACACGACCACGGCGAACAGGACCGCTTTCCAGTTCATCGCGGACACATCCCTGCTTTGGAGGCTTCAAACATCTGCTTCGATGCACCCTTTGCGAAGGCTTCGTATACGTTGCCGTTATAACTGTCGCCCATGGACAGAAGGCCTCCGAGCGAGAGAAGCCCATAGCTGGTGTAGAACCCGCGATTAGGCATTACGGTGACAGCGCATTACGGTGACAGGTGCGTTATTCCCCAATTCCCGCAACCTTCGGCTTCCTACCCCGCTTGCCCGGGAGCAGCGAGCGGCCGGTTTGTTCGCCCATCGCCTCGAGCCATTCGCGCGCGCCGATCGGGCGGCCCGTGGTCTCGGCCTTGCGC
>JBOHIC010000014.1:0-8952 GCA_050725835.1 Novosphingobium sp. | reverse complement strand
CCCCAACCCCTCCCCAACGGGGAGGGGCTTACCTATCAAGCCACCAGCGAAGCCTCGACCGCAATGCGGATCGCCTCCGACGTGTGCTGCGCCCCCATCTTGGCGAGCATCGAGGCGCGGTGGATTTCGACCGTACGCGGGCTGATCGCCAGCCGCTCGCCGATCAGGCGGTTGGAGAGCCCGTCGGCGACCCCGGCGAGCACCTCGCGCTCGCGCCGGGTCAGCTTGCGCAGGCGGCTGCGGGCGCGCGCCTCGCGCAGCTTGAGCCCGATCGCGGCGCGCGCGGCGGCCTCGGCCCCGGCGACCGCCTCCATCACCGCATCGGTCTCGCACGGCCAGGCGAGGTAATCGATCGCACCGTCGAGCACGGCCCTGACCACCTGGGCGGTGTCGGGTCCTTCGGCATAGGCGACGATCGGCAGCCATTGGCCGGTCTCGGTCATCGCCGCGACCAGCCGCGTCACCGCGGCGTCGGCGTCGTGGACCAGCAGCGCGCCGCCGGTCGGCCAGCGCGCCACGACTTCGCCCACCGCCTCGAACGGCTCGACGTAAACCCCGCGCTGGAACAGCAGCTGGGTGATCGCCGCGCGCCTGCGGCTGTCGGCGTCGAGCAGGGCAAAGCCGCGCTGGGTCATCGGGAGTCCCCCTGGTGAATTACACCTAGGGGTTAGGACGGGCATCGGGGGCGCGCGCGGCGAGACGCCCCCGTTCCCGAGCCAAGCGGCGGGAATCGGGGATCATTACCCCCAAAATGGATACATCGCGGCGGCTTGCGCCGCGATGCGCGCGCGGTAAAGCCGGAGGATGGCAACTGTCGCCGACAACACGCCCGTAATCGTCGGGGTCGGGCAGGTTTCCGAGCGCGTCGGCGAGCCGGGCTATGCCGAGCGCTCGCCGATGGACCTCGCCGGCGCGGCGCTCAAGGCTGCCCTCGCCGATGCACGCGGCAAGCGCAGCCTGCCCCACGCGCTCGACACTCTCGCCGCGGTGCGCCAGTTCGAGCAGTCCTCGACGCGCTATTCGGCGCCGTTCGGCCATGCCGACAATGTCCCGCGGGCGATCGCCCGCCGGGTGGGCGCGAATCCGATCCGGGCGATCCACGAAGTGGTCGGCGGCAACACGCCGCAGCGGCTGGTCGGCGAACTTGCGGCGGAGATCGGCGCGGGACGTTCGCAGCTCGCGGCCATTGCCGGGGCCGAGGCGCTATCGACCGTGCGCGCGCTGCTGGCGCGCGGCGAGACCCGCGACTGGTCCGAACACCGCCGCGGCGATGTCGAGGAGCGCGGTCCCGGGCTCGAAGGGCAGCTTGCCGATATCGGGGATGGGGTACGCACGCCAGGGGTCCAGGGCCCGCTCCGTCACGACCAGGAGGATCGCGGCCCCGGTTACGAGGGCATCTACGACCGCACCGACTTGGTCCACGGCGTCGCCGCGCCGATCTTCGGCTATCCGCTCGCCGAGAACGTGAGGCGCGAGCGGCTGGGGCTGAGCCTCGCAGACTACCGAACGGAAATCGGCAGGCTGTTCGCGCCGTTTACCCGGGTCGCCGCGCGCAATCCGCACGCCGCCGCGCCGGTCGCCCGCAGCGCCGGGGAGCTGGCCACGCTGAGCGAGCGCAATCGGCTGATTGCCGAGCCCTATGGCCGGCTGGTGGTGGCGCGCGACCATGTCAACCAGGGCGCGGCCGTGGTTCTGGCGAGCGCGGGCGAGGCCCGGCGGCTGGGGATTCCGGAGGAGCGCTGGGTCCATCTCCACGGCATCGCCGACTGCGCCGAGCCGACCGTGCTCTCGCGCGCCAACCTCGACCAGAGCCCGGCGGCGGTGGCCGCGATTTCGGCCGCGCTCGAGCTCGCCGGGGTGGGCTGGGGCGAGCTTGCCGCGGTCGACCTCTATTCGTGCTTTGCGATCCCGGTTTTCAACCTGATCGAAGCCTTCGGGCTCGACCGCGACGACCCGCGCGGGTGGACGCTGACCGGCGGGCTCCCGTTCTTCGGCGGACCCGGCAACAATTACTCGACCCACGCCATCGCCGAAGCCGTCGCCCGCTGCCGCGCCGCGCCGGGAAGCTACGCGCTGGTCGGGGCCAACGGCGGGATAATGAGCAAATACGCCGCCGGGGTCTATTCGACTGCGCCCGCCGACTGGTCGCAGCCGCGCTGGCGCAGCCTGCCCAAGATCGCGGCCGAGTTCGCGGTGCTCGACGGCGTCGACAGCGAGGTAACGGCCGAGACCTTCACCATCCGCCCGGTCAAGAGCGGCGAACTCGCGACGCTGGTGGGGTGCACCGGCGCCGCGCGGGTCGCCGCCAATTCCGCCGACCCCGGGGTGATCGCCGCGCTGCGCGCCGGGCCAGTCGGCGGTCGGCGGGTGCGGATCGAGTCGGGCGAAGGCGGGATCAACCGCTTCTGGTTCGTCTAACGCGCGAGGTCCGCCAGCGTATCCGGCCCGAGCACCTGATCGAGCTGCCGCGGCGCGCTGCCGCTCGCGGGATACCACAGATAGAGCGGCACTCCCGCCGCGCCGTGCGCGGTGAGGAAGCGGGTGATCGCGGGGTCGCGGCGGGTCCAGTCGCCGCGCAGCACGACGACGCCGGCCTTGGCGAAGGCATCGCGGGTGCTCTCGCGCTCGATCGCCACGCGCTCGTTGACCTTGCAGGTCAGGCACCAGTCGGCGGTGAACCAGACGAACACCGGCTTGCCCGAGGCGCGGGCCTTGGCCAGCGCCGACTCGCTGAACGGCTTGGTCGGAAGCAGGCTGGCGCTTTCCGCCCCGCCCCCGGTCGCCAGCTGCGGCAGCAGCGCCGTCGCTCCGGTTACCGCGACCAGCAATGCCAAGACGGCAATTCCGGCCGGACGACCGCCGCGCTGGCTCCGCCCGACCCACGTCAGCCCTGCGATCAGTCCGACCGCAAGCGCCAGCGCCGCCAGCGCGAAACCATCGCCGCCGACCCGCCACGCCAGCCACGCCAGCGCCAGCGCGGTCAGCCCCATCGGCAGCGCCATCCAGCGCTTGAACGCCGCCATCCACGCCCCCGGCCGCGGCAGCATCCGGCGCAGCGCGGGGACATAGGCGAGCGCGAGGAACGGCAGCGCCAGCCCCAGCCCGAGCGTGGCGAACAGCGCCAGCGCTTGGCCCACCGGCAGCAGCAGCGCCGCGCCCATCGCCGCGGCCATGAACGGGCCGGTGCACGGGGTGGCGACGAAAGCCGCCAGCAGCCCGGTGGCGAAGGCGCCCTGCGGTGAGCCTGCGCGGGCGAATCCGCGGATCGCGAACTCGTAAAGCCCGAGCAGGTTGGCGGTGATCGCCGTCGCCAGCAGCAGCAGCGCGGCGACCACCAGCGGCTCCTGCAGCTGGAACGCCCAGCCGACTTGCTGCCCCGCGGCGCGCAGGGCCAGCAGCAACGCGCCGAGCGCGAGGCAGGCGAGGATAACCCCGGCGCTATAGGCCAGCCCCTCGGCGCGCGCCTGGCCAGCGCTTTCGCCGGCGCGGGCGAGGCTCAGCGCCTTGAGGCTGAGGATCGGGAATACGCAGGGCATCAGGTTGAGCAGCAAGCCGCCGAGCAGCGCCGAGACCAGCAGCCAGGTAAGCGCGGGGACAACGCGGCCTTCCACAGGATCGCCCGCAGGCGGCACCGCGCCCGGATGCGCGGTGAAGGCCACCCCGTCACCCGAGCGATTGAGCCGCAGCACCCCGGCGACCACGCCCGGATCGATTGGCGCGAACTTGCTGCGATCGAACTCGACGATCAGCATATCGCCGCGACGCGAGAAGCTCTGCGGTGCGGCATAGTCGATCAGTCCGTTGCCCAAGGCGAAAAAATGCGGCGCGTCGAGCGACACCGCGGCGGGGAGGGGGATCCCCAGGCGAAGCCGCGTGCCGGCCAGTTCGAACGCCGCAGCCGCGCCGAGCGGGGCGGGCAGCGCGGCGCGCCAGCGGTCGAAGCGGGAATCGGGTTTGGCGCGGGGATCGATGCGCACGGTGGTTGCCAGCACGCCTTCCTCCGGCACGCAGATCTTGTCGGTGCAGGCGAGCCACTTGGCCGAAATCCGCACCGGCAAGGTTGTCGTCCCCGCGGGCAAGGTCAGCGGCACCAGCACGGCATAATCGTGCTCGTAAACGTGGTTCATCAGCCCGCCGATCAGCAGCGTCTCGGGCACGGGATATCGCGGCGTTCCGGCGCTCGCCCCGCTCGGCAGCGTCCAGTCGAGGGTCATCCCGAGGCCGGCATCGCCGGGATTCTCCCAGTAGCCGTGCCACCCCTTCTCGGGCCGCATGTGGATCGCCAGGGTCACCGTGCCGTCGGGCGCAGGGGCGGCTTCGGCGACCAGCGCGGCGGCGATGTGGGTCGGCTTGGCCAGCGCCGGCGCGGCGAGCAGCAGAGCGAACAATTGCAGCGCAAGGACCACAAGGCGAAGGGCGCTCGGCATCGACGGCAAATCTCCCTCGCGGCGGGCCTTGCGCACCCGGCGCGCTGCGGCCATCAGGGCTGTGCCCGCGATAGTCCGACATTTCAAGGAAGCCCAATGCGCCGCTTCGCCGTTCCCCTCGCTTTTGCCGCGCTGAGCCTGGGCGGCTGCGCCGCTTCGCCCGAGCGCCCGGCCGCCGCGCTCGCCCCGCCACCGATGCCGACTGCCCCGCCTAAGCTGGTGCTGGCGATCTCGATCGACCAGCTCTCGGGCGACCTCTTCGCGCAATATCGCCCGACCTTCACCGGCGGCCTGGCGCGCCTCGCGAGCGGGGCGGTATTCCCCTCGGGCTACCAGTCGCACGCCGCGACCGAAACCTGCCCCGGCCACTCGACCCTGCTGACGGGCGCGCGCCCGGCGCGCACCGGGATCGTCGCCAACAACTGGTTCGATCCCGGCATCGCCCGCGCCGACAAGCGGGTCTACTGCTCGGAGGACGTCACCGATCCGGCGAGCACTTCGCGCGATCCGGTGGTTTCTGCGCGGTTCCTCAAGGTCCCGACGCTCGGCGAGTATCTCAAGCGCGCCGAACCGGCGAGCCGCAATGTCGGCGTCTCGGCCAAGGACCGCGCGGTGGTGATGATGGGCGGCCACGCGATCGACGCTGGCTACTGGTGGAAGGGCAGCGGGTTCGTCAGCTTCAAGGGCGCGCCGCTGAGCACGGCTGCGCTCGCCGAAAACGCGGTGGTTGCCGCTAAGGTCGTCACTGGCGCGCCCGAGCTGGCGACGCCCGCGCGCTGCACCCGGTTCGACCGCGCGGTGACGGTGGGAAAAGGCACGATCGGCACCGGCAAGTTCGCGCTCGAGCCGAACAAGCCCGACCAGTTCCGCGCCAGCCCGCGGATGGACGAAGCCACGGTCGATCTCGCCGTGGGATTGCTCGACGAATTGAACCTCGGCCGCGGCGCGGCGCCCGACCTGCTCTCGGTCAGCCTCTCGGCGACCGATTACATCGGCCACGCTTTCGGCACCGAGGGGGTCGAGATGTGCATCCAGATGGCCGCGCTCGACGCCGCGCTCGGCCGGCTTTTCGCCGCGCTCGATGCGCGGGGCATCGACTATGTCGCGATGCTCAGCGCCGACCATGGCGGGCTCGACGCGCCCGAGCGGCTGAGCGCGCAGGCCTTCCCCCGCGCAGCGCGTTCGGACAAGGCGCTGACGCCGGGTGAACTGGCCAAGGCGGTTGCGGCGAAAACCGGAATCGCGGTGCAGGGACCGCTCATTTACGCCGACGGGCCGTTCGGCGATTTCTACTTCAACGCCGCGCTGACCCCGGCGCAGAAGGTCCAAGCCGGCGCCGCGCTGGTGAGCATCGCCAAAGCCCACCCGCAGGTCGCAGCGGTTTACACCCATGACGAGCTCGCCAGGACCCCGCTGCCCACCGGGGGGCCGCAGGACTGGTCGCTGCGGGAGCGCGCCCGCGCCTCGTTCGACGCCGAGCGTTCGGGCGATGTGGTGATCCTGCTCGACCGCGCGATCGTGCCGATTCCCGAGCCGGTGCTCGGCGCCTTCACCGCCACGCACGGCAGCGCCTGGGACTACGACCGCCGGGTGCCGATCCTGTTCTGGCGCAAGGGAATGCCCGGAATGGAGCAGTCGGCCCCGGTCGAGACCGTCGATATCGCCCCGACGCTCGCCGCGCTGCTAGGGCTGGCGCTGCCCGACGGAACCTTCGACGGGCGCTGCCTCGATCTCGATCCGGGCGCGGACAACACCTGCGCGGCGCGATGAACGAGCGGCGCGATCTCGTCATCCTCGGCGGCGGGCTCGTCGGGATGACGCTCGCGCTGGCGGCGGCGCGGCAGGGGATTTCGAGCCACGTGGTCGATCCCGCCGACCCCGCCGAGCTCACCGCCGCGGGGGCCGACGGGCGCGCCTCGGCGATCTCGACCGCGAGCTGGAACCTCTTCGGCAACATCGGCCTCGCCGCAGCGCTCGAACCGCTCGGCTGCCCGATTTCCGCGATCGCGGTGAGCGACGGGATGAAGCCCGGCCGGATCGATTTCCAGCCCGAGCCGCACGAAGGCTCGCTCGGGCGGATGTTCGCCAACCGCGATATCCGCCTCGCGCTGTTCGCCGCGGCCAAGGCCGAGCCGCTGATCGCCTGGCACAGCCGCGCCACGCCGGTGACGCGCGAACGCGGCGAGCACGGCGTAAGGGTGACGCTGGCCGACGGCCGAGAGCTTGCCGGGAGTCTGCTGGTCGCCGCCGAGGGCCGCCAGTCGCCGACCCGCGACGAGGCGGGACTGGCGGTGGCCAAGTGGTCCTATCGTCACCGCGCAATCGTCACTGCGCTGTGGCACGAACGGTCGCACGACGGCGTGGCCTGGGAAATCTTCTACCCGGCCGGGCCGTTCGCGCTGCTCCCGCTGCTGGACCAAGGCGGGCGGCACTGCAGCGCGCTGGTCTGGACCGTGGCGGAAAGGGACGCTGCTGGGATGCTCGCGCTGTCCGATGCCGCCTTCGTCGCCGAGGCGACCAAGCGGATGGAAGGGATGTTCGGCGCGCTCGAACTCGCCGCGCCGCGGATGGGCTATCCGCTCGGCTTCCACCGCGCCGGGAGCATCGTCGCCGAGCGGCTCGCGCTGGTCGGCGATGCGGCGCACGGCATCCATCCGATCGCGGGCCAAGGGCTCAACCTCGGGCTGCGCGACGCTGCGGCGCTAGTCGAAGTCGTCGCCGAAGGGATGCGGCTCGGGCTCGAACCTGGCGATGCGCAATTGCTCGCGCGCTACGATCGCTGGCGCAGCGCCGACGCCTTCTCGGTGGCGCTGGCGACCGACGCGCTGACCCGGCTGTTCGGCATTCCCGGCCGGCTCCCCTCGGCGCTCCGCCGCCTCGGCATGGGCGCGGTCCAGCGCAGCGGCGCGCTCAAACGCTGGTTCATGGACGAGGCGCGCGGGGTCTCGGGCGACCTTCCGGCGTTGCTGCGGGCTTAACGCCCGGGCGTCACCGGGCTGGGCTGGTCGACCTTGTCGCCTTCGCCGTCCTGCAGCCGGTGCGGCTCGAGGATCGCGGTGGTCTCGAGCAGGTCGAGCGCGCGCAGCGCCCGGGCGTGGCGCTGTGCGGCGGCGATCCAGCCCAGCGCGGCGGCGCGGCCGGGGAGTTTGTCGACCTCGGCCACCGCGGCGTCGATCTGCCCGCCGCGCAGGAGCAGCTGGGCGCGGGCGATGCGCTCTTCGGGCGTGACCCGCGGGGCATTTTCGCTGCGGATCACGAACAGCTCGCGGACTTCGCTACGGAAGCGCAGCCAGCCGCTCGCCTGCGGGTCGGCGGTGCTCAGCGCAGGGGCGAGCGCGTCGAGCTTCGCGACCAGCCCGTCGAGCGTCTGGCGCTCGCGCGCTGCGCTCAGCACTTCCTCGACCGCGGCGGGCTGCGCCGCGCTGAAGCGCAGCTTGAGCTGGTCGGCGAGGTAGCCGAGCTCGGCCCCGCGCTCGATCGCGCGGCGCGTGGCGAAAGCAATCAGCAGCCCTTCGGCGCGCCCGGCGTTGCCCGCGGCGGCGTCGGCCTGGAGATCGAGCCGGGCGAAGCGCGTCTCGAGCATGGCGAGGCGCTGGTCGAGCGAGGTCACCGCGGGGAGCGCGGCAGGGCTTGGCGCGGGCGATGCGATCGGAACGAGGCTGGGCGCGGGGGCGGGCTTGGCGAGCAGGGTCCGCGGCTCTTCGGCAAAGGGCAGCTTGCCGGTCCACGCCAGCCAGCCCAGCGCAACCGCACCGAGCACCAAGACAAGCAGCGCCGCGGTGAACAGGGTGCGGCCGCCGCTGCGCCGGGCGGGCGCGGCGGAAGCGCGCGTGAGAAAATCGTCCTGCATCAGTCGGGTTCTTGGCACATGGCGCGGGCCAAGGCCAGCAGCGCGGCGTCCTTGGGGTTGGGCGCGGCGGCGACCGCGCCCCAGCCCTCGCCTGCGCCATCGCCGATGCGTGGGGCGAGCAAGGCGAGCGATATCATCGCGCGGTCGATGCCGATGCGGTCACACTCCGCAGCGAAGTGCGCGGCGGCGACGCCGGAGTGAAGCACTACTACCGCCGGACTAGCCAGCAAGGCCGCCAGCGCAGCCGGCATGGAGCGCGGGACGCTGGCATAGACCGTGCGCTCGACCAGCGCGACATGCGGCGGCGGGGCAAGCGCGATCCGATCCGCCCCGGCGAGGCGGAGCAGGCGCATCGGCTCGGGACCGAGCGTGTCGAGCAGGTCCTGCAGGCTGCCCGTGCCGGTCTGCGCGACGCGGAAGCCCGCGTTCTCTGCCGCCGCGGCGGAGGCCCGGCCCACTGCCAGCACCGGCAGAGTGCGCAATGCGGACAATCCCGCGCCGCCATGCCGGAAAGCGTTGGCGCTGCCGGTGAGCAGGGCGTCGAACCTGCCTTCGGCTGGCTCCCACGCGACCGGCTCGACCGCGAAAAGCGTGAAGCCGCGGGCGTCCAGCCCCAATTCGCGCGCGGCGGCGACGGTCGCCGCGCAGCCCGGCTCGGGCCGGATGACGACCAGC
>JBOHIC010000013.1:0-26649 GCA_050725835.1 Novosphingobium sp. | reverse complement strand
GACCGGGGGCTGCAACATGCGCCGGGGTGGGGGTGCTATAGGGAATGCTCCTGCGGATTGATGGCGGGAGCGCTCATAGGGGCAAAGCGGCCGGGGATAAAGGGGTGCGGCGCGGAATCTTGCGGCGTCCGATACGCGCAAAGGGCCGCCCCGGCAGGGACGGCCCGATGCTGTGCGCCAAGGCGCGGCGTCAGTAGTCGGACGAACCGCCCTGCTGACGGCTACCGTAATCGCGATCACGGTCTTCGCCGCCCGGCTGGCGCAGGATGTCGCCCTGCTGCTGCGGCTGGTGGCTGGCGCTGTCCTTGCTCCGCTTCTGCTTGAGATTGCGGTCGTTGTTGCGGTTCTTCACGAGTCATCTCCTTTGTGACTGCGGCCGAACAACGGTGAGATGCGGATCGCGTTTCGTAAAATGCGGTGAAACGTTAGGCCGCGCGCCACAGGGGGAGCTGGACCAGCCGTCCGCCCGCCCCCAAAACCGCATCCACCGCGCGCGCTGGCTGCATCGCGGCGATGATCGCCGGATCGGCGGCGTTCATGCCCCCGGTGAGTGCGCCGAAGGCGGGGAGGATCAGCTTGGTTTCGCTCGCCACGGCGCACGGCCGCACCACTTGCCGTCCGCGCAGGGTGAGCCGCAGCTTGGGGTGGAAGTGCCCCGACAGCTCGGGCCGGACCTCGCCCGGCTGCGCCTGATGCCGCAGCAGCAGCCCGCCAACCTCGAGCTCGCGAACGAACGTCCCGCCGCCGTCGCCGTGATCGTGGTTGCCGGTGATCCACACCCAGTCGGTCGCCCGGGTCAGCGCCGCGAGCATCCCCGCGGCGTGCGGCTCCAGCCGCGCCGGGCCGCCCTCGTCGTGGAAATTATCGCCCAGCGTGAGCACCCGCCGCGCGCCGGTCTCGCCCACCGCCGCGGCGACTCGTTCGAGCGTCTCGCGGCTGTCGTAAGGCGGCAGCATCTGCCCCAGCCGGGCGAAGAAGCTGGCCTTTTCGAGGTGGAGGTCGGCGACCAGCAGCGCCCTCTCGCGCGGCCACCACAGCGCGCGGCCCTGGACCAGCGCGAATTCGTCGCCCGCGAACGAAAAGGGAACCATGGCTTTCCCTTGCCGGACTCGTCCGTGCTTGGCAAGGCGTCAACGATGACCGACCGGACTCAGCAAACCGCCGCCGCCCGCGCCTGGTTCGAGGAATTGCGGAGCCGGATTTGCGCCGCGTTCGAAGCGATCGAGCGCGAGGCGGGGAGCGACGCCGCCTTCGCCTACACCGCCTGGGAGCGCGAGGAGGCGGGCAATTCCGCGCCGGGCGGCGGGGTCCGCGCGGCGCTGACGGGCAAGGTGTTCGAAAAGGTCGGGGTCAATGTCTCGACCGTTCACGGCGCTTTCGCCCCCGAGTTCGCCGGCTCGGTCCACGGGGCCAGCGCCGCGGCGCCGGGGTTCACCGCCACCGGCATCAGCCTGGTCGCGCACATGGCCAACCCGCACGTCCCCGCGGTGCACATGAATTGCCGCTTCCTGACCACCGCCAAAGCCTGGTTCGGCGGCGGGGCCGACCTCAACCCGCCGCTGCCCGTGGCCGAGGACACCGAGGACTTCCACGCCGCCTTCCGCGCCGCCTGCATGAAGCACAACCCGACCTGGTACGAGCGCTTCAGCAAGTGGGCCGAGGACTATTTCTTCATTCCCCATCGCGGGGTCCACCGCGGGGTCGGCGGGATCTTTTACGACCATCTCGAGTGCGACGACCTCGCCGCCTTCGAGCGCAACTTCGCCTTCACCCGCGACGTCGGCGAGGCGTTCCTCGCGGTGTTCCCCGAGATCGTCCGCCGCCGGCTCGGCGCGGCGTTCACGCCCGAAGAGAAGCGCGCCCAGCTCGAATGGCGCGGGCGCTATGCCGAGTTCAACCTGGTCTATGACCGCGGCACGCTGTTCGGGCTCAAGACCGGCGGCAACATCGACGCGATCCTGATGAGCCTGCCGCCCGAAGCGGCGTGGGTTTGATCGGATAAAACTGCCGCGACCGGATTCGCCGTGAAGGGGCTATTCCCCGTCTTGCCGGTTGTGCAGCTTCTCGCCAAAGCGCGCGGCAGCATCTTCCAGCGTCGAGGTTTCGTGGCCATCGGGCAACTGGCTGAATCCGGTGGTGCGGATGTAATCGAACATTTGCGAGTTCACCGACCCGAAAACCCGTTCGTAAAGCGCTGCCATTTCACCGGGCGACCCTCGTCCCGCAGCAGTTACGGTTTCCAGCATGAACCCCTCGGCGCGGTCGAGCACGGCCTCGGTCTTTCCCTGCACTTCGACAAATGCGGTCCAGTTCGCAGCATGGCCCGTTGCCGGAAGCAGCCGGTTCCCGCCGAGATTGGCAAATTCGAGCAAGGCCTCCTTGGTGTTTGCAGGAATGCGGAAGGAAAGTTCGGCGGTGCCAGCGATTCGATCGACGATTGCGCGCATCTCGCTGGTCAGCCGGTCGAGCGCCATGTCGGCGAGGACTTCCTTGACGATTACCGCATTGGCGCCGAGCGCGTTGGCCAGCGACACGTCAATCCGGGCGTTGGCTTGGGCGAGACGTTGCTCGACCTCTCGCATCTGTCCATCGACGGCCCGCAAACTTTGCCCGAGGCTGGTGACTTGCGCTTGCAACGCAACCTGTTCCGCCTGCTTCTGGGGGGTGCTCGTTCGTGAATAGCCCAGGTCGTTGATGTTTCGCTGCAACGCGGTGCCCACGGTCTGCAACACGGCCAGTTTGTCCGTGAGCGGCACCGCCGGCGACGGCTTGCTCAGAGTTAGGTTTGCGTAACCGGTCGGTTCGCGCGGTTCGGCCCTCGCCGGGGCAAGCACCGCAGATTGCAGGACCGAGGGTTCGGCGCGCGCTCCGGCCAGGACAGTCACCTGCGGCCCGTCGGCCAGCCGGTCTGCCGTGACGCCGGGGTGCGGCGCAAATGCCAGCAAGGTGGCTATCGCCCGATCCTCGCTGGACTTGTTGTTGACCAGTCCGAGAGCAAACCTGGTAAGTTCGTCTTCCCGCCACCTGGCCTGCACCAAGCGCGCGTCTGCCGCGTCGGCCCGCGCGGTCAGCAGCGGGATAGACTTGCTCAAGGCGGCAATCCCGGCGCGTTGCCGCGCCGCCGTTGCGCGCAGCGCGTCGTTGCGAACATCGAAGAAATTGCTTTGCGCGCGCAGCAGGTCGATCTCAAGCGCGGTCGAACTGAATTCGGGCCAGATCGTGGTCAGGACATCGTCGACCCGACGGCTCAGTGCTTGCTCGCTCGCGGGCCTCGGTTCGTTCAACAATCCTTCGATACTGCGGGTTACTTCGTAAATTGACCCCATTGCCCGGTCGTATGTCGCCAGCTCTGCCTTGAGCTTTTCGGCAGCCGGGTCGAAGCGCGGCGCTCTGGGAGTTCGATCAGGGCGCTGACGGGGCGCGGTCTCTCCCCAGGTGCACATATCCGTATAGATGCCGCGGCATTCGGCATGAGCGGGCGATGCGAAGGCCAGATTGGCGGACGCCAGTGCGAGAAAAGCCGCGACAGATCTTTTCATCATTCCCCCCGAATGACTGCGACCCTTCGCGACTCCGTGCATAGCGAATCCGGGGTGTTCTGTCCAACGCCGGCCTCGTTCCGGTTTCACCACGCAGGCGTCGGCTCGCGTCAGACGATTCCCACCCCCAGCGCCGCCGCGCCGCACACCGCCAGGGTGCCGATCACGCCCAGCCTGGTGCGGAACAGCAGCGCGAAAGCCAGCACCGTCAGCACCGCCGCGCGCCAATCGAGGCTGGCGAGGTCGGGCAGCGCGATCCCGGCCACGCGGGTCACCCGGGTGAACAGCACGTGGAGCGCGAACCACACCGCGAGGCTGGCGATCACGCCCACGACCGCCGCGGTCAGCGCGGCGAGCCCGCCTTGCAGGCTGCGGTTGCGCTCGAGCCGGTCGAGCCACGGGGCGGCGGCGAAGATCCACAGGAAGCACGGCGCGAAGGTCATCCAGGTGGTGATCCCCGCGCCGAGCAGCCCGGCGACCAAGGGGGTGAACGGCGCAGGGCTCCGCCACGCGCCAAGGAAGCCGACGAACTGGGTGACCATGATCAGCGGGCCCGGCGTGGTTTCGGCGAGGCCGAGCCCGTCGGCCATTTCGGCGGTAGTCAGCCAGCCGTGGGTGCCCACCGCCTCTTGCGCCATGTAGGCGAGCACGGCGTAAGCGCCGCCGAAGGTGACCACCGCGAGCTTGCCGAAGAACGCGCCGATTTCCACCAGCACGTGGCCCTGGCCGAGCAGCCCCGCAAGCAGCGCCAGCGGCGCGAGCCAGATGACCAGCCAGGCCGCGACCGTGCGGAGCGTGCCCCGCACCAGCGGCCCGCGCGGCGGCAGGCTGGTGAGCGCGCCAAGCGGCTTCAATGCCAGCAGCGCGGGGTCGATCGCCGCCAGTCCGATGCCGATCGCCCCCGCGCCGAGCACGACCACCGGGAACGGCAGATCGAGGGCGACCAGGGACAGGAACGCGCAGGTCGCCAGCGCGACCTTGAGCGGGGTGTCGAGCGCGCGCTTGCCGATGCGGATCAGCGCCTGGACGACCAGCGCCAGCACCGCCGCCTTGACCCCGAGGAACAACGCCGCGAACCACGGCAGCCCCGCCGCGCCGACATAGAGCAGCGACAGCGCCAGGATCACCAGCGCGCCAGGAATCACGAACAGCAGCCCGGCAGCGAGCCCGCCGCGCAAGCCGTGGAGTCTCCACCCGATCCACACCGCCAGCTGCTGCGCCTCGGGCCCGGGGAGCAGGTGGCAGAAATTGAGCGCGCGCAGATACTCGCCCTCGTCGATCCACCCGCGGCGCTCGACCAGCTCGTGGTGCATCAGCGCGATCTGCCCGGCGGGCCCGCCGAAGCTGAGGCAACCGATCCGCGCGAACACCCGCAGCGCTTCGCGATAAGTGGGTGTCGGAGCCATGTCTTTCTCTTGCTGGCCGGAAGGGCTGCGTGCGGCAAGCGATTCCTGCCGTGCGTAAATCGCCCGTTCAGCGCCGATGCGCTTGGGCTGGACGGACAACTTTGCTTCGATGCATAGTGCCTCCCCCGGAGACCCAAGATCATGCGCGCACGCCGTTTCCCGACCCTGCTGGCCCTCGCCGCCACGCTCGCCTCGTGCGGCGGCAGCGGCGGATCGAGCGGCGGCGGCGGCGGGGCGATCGGCGGGACGCCGACCCCGACGCCCACCGCCCCCGCGCTCGGCTGCACGCTGGCCGAACGCCAGTCGTGGGTGCTCGGCCAGATGAACGAGTGGTACCTGTTCCCGAGCCTGCTCGACGCCTCGGTCAATCCGGGCGCGCACGCCAGCGTGCAAAGCTACATCGACGCGCTGGTCGCCCCGGCGCGGGCGCAGTCGCGCGACCGCTATTTCACCTACATCACCTCGATCGCCGAGGAGAACGCGTTCTTCAATTCGGGCGCGAGCGCCGGGTTCGGCATTCGCCTTTCCTACGACACCGTCAATCGCCGGCTGTTCGTGATGGAAGCCTACGAGGGCGCGCCCGCGCTGACCGCGGGAATCGACCGCGGCACCGAAATCATCGCGATCGGCGCGACCCCTTCGACCCTGCAGACGGTTGCCTCGCTGTTCGCCAGCGGCGGGTCGCAGGCGGTCAGCGATGCGCTCGGCCCGGCGACCGCCGGGCTCAGCCGCACGCTGACGGTGCGCACCGGCGGCACCGACAGCACGATCACCGTGACCAAGGCGACCTACACCATCACCCCGGTATCCGCGCGCTACGGTGCCAAGGTGTTCGACGATGGCGGGCGCAAGATCGGCTACATCAACCTCAGAACCTTCATCGACACCGCCGACCCGGCGCTGCGCAGCGCCTTCGCCTCGTTCAAGGCGCAAGGGGTGACCCAGCTGATCGTCGACGTGCGCTACAACGGCGGCGGGCTGGTTTCGATCGCCGAGCTGTTCAGCGACCTGATGAACGCCGGCCGCGCGCCCCAAGTGCTCAGCTACACCACCTTCCGCGCCGAAAAGGCCGCCTACAACGAAACCCAGCCGTTCACCGCGCGCACCGAGGCGATCGCTCCGGTCAGGATCGCGTTCATCGGCACCGGCTCGAGCGCCTCGGCGAGCGAGCTGATCATCAACGCCCAGACCCCCTACCTCGGCGCCAATTCGGCGCTGATCGGAAGCAACACCTACGGCAAGCCGGTCGGCCAGATCGGGCTCGACAAGGCCACCTGCGACGACCGGCTGCGGGTGGTCGCGTTCAAGACCGAGAACGCCAGCCACCAGGGCGACTATTTCACCGGCCTCAAATCCTACGTCGGCGCGACGTGCTCGGCCGGCGACGACTTTACCAAGCCGCTCGGCGATCCGGCCGAGGCCTCGCTCAAGGTCGCGCTCGACTACCTCGCCGGACGCCCCTGCACCGCGATCGCCGACGCCGGCCAGAGCGCGCAGAGCGCCGGCTCGCGCCGCCTGCTCGACGCCACCCAGCCGAGCGCTTCGCAACTGGAGCTGCCGGGGCTGTTCTAGGGCCGAACGCCAGGCCTGCTTGTCGCTTGCGACCTGAGGGCATGAGGGCGTAAGTCTCCCCACGTCGCTAGGGGAGAAGCCATGCCGACGATCAGAATGGCCGCCGTCCTGCTCGGCGCCACCCTCGGCCTGCTGGCGACACCTGCGCTTGCGCAGGACACGCACGATCACGCCGCGCCGGCCGCCTTGCGGACCGTCGCCGACTGGGCGCGCGGCGCGCAATTGTTCGACGGGCTCGGCGCCTTCCATCGGCCGGTCACGACCTCGTCCCCCGAAGCGCAGCGCTATTTCGATCAGGGAATGCAGCTGCTCTGGGCCTTCAACCACGATGAAGCGACCCGGTCCTTTGCCCGGGCTGCCCAGATCGATCCGCGTTGCGCGATGTGCTTCTGGGGCGTGGCGCTCACTCTTGGGCCGAACTACAACATGCCGATGATGGCCGATGCGCGGGCGCGTGCCGGGTGGGAAGCGCTCGGCCAGGCGCGCAAGCGTGCGGCGAAAGCGACCCCGGTCGAACGCGCGCTCGTCGCCGCGCTCGCAGCACGTTTCTCCGGACCCGAGCCCCTCGATCCGAGCAACAGCGCGCCGCGGCTGACCGCTTACGTCGCGGCAATGCGCAACGTGGCCAAGCGATTTCCAAACGATCTGGACGTGCAGACGCTCTTCGCCGAAGCGCTGATGAACACCAACCCGTGGAAGCTGTGGAACGCCGATGGCACTCCCGGGCCCGGGACCGGCGAAATCGTCGAAGCTTTGCAGCGCGTGCTTGCTTCCGATCCGAACCATCCCGGTGCGAACCACTACCTGATCCACGCGGTCGAAGCGTCGAAGAATCCCGAAGTCGCGCTGCCGTCCGCGGAGGCGCTCAAGAGCATGATGCCCGGCGCGGGGCATCTCGTGCACATGCCCTCGCACATCTTCCAGCGGGTCGGACGCTACGAGGACGCCGCCCAGGCCAACCGCCTCGGCGCGGCGGCGGACGAGGCCTATCTGAAGAAGACCGCGCCGCCCGATTACTACCCGATGTACCTGATCCACAACTACCAGTTCCTCGCCTTCGCCGCGGCGATGGAGGGGCGCGCGGCCGAGGCGATCTCGGCCAGCCGCTCGGCGCGCGCAGCGGCGCCCGACGCCATGCTGGTGGCGATGCCCGGCCTCGACTGGTCGATCGGCTATCTGTACGATTCGCTGGTGCGCTTCGGGCATTGGGACGAGATGCTGCGCGAGCCGGCGCCCGATTCCCGCCTGAGCGGGCTCACCATATCGTATCATCAGGCCCGCGCGACCGCCCTGGCCGCCACGGGACAAGCCGCCGAAGCCGAGCGCGAACTCGCCGCAGCCGCGGCAGCGATGGCGCTCGCGCCCGCCGAAGCCACGCAGGGGATGAACGCCGCGGCCCCGCTCTACCAAGTTGGCCAACGCAAGGCGGCGGCCCGCTTGGCAACGGCCAAGGGTGACTTGAGCGGTGCGATCGGCATGCTCCAAGAGGCGTCGGCAATCGAGGACAAGCTGGCCTATAACGAGCCCGAAGACATATTCTTCCCGGTCCGCCACCTGCTCGGCGCGGCCCTGCTCGATGCCGGGCGCGCGCAAGAGGCAGAGGCAGTGTTCCGCGAGGATCTTGCCCGGCATCCGCAGAACGGTTGGGCGCTGACCGGTCTCAGGGCCGCACTTTCGGCCCAGAAGCGCGAGCGCGAGGCCGAAGCTGTCGGTCTCCTGCTGCGCGCGGCGTGGGCCAATGCCGATACGGCGATCGAGCGCGCTGCGTTCTAGCACCGGCCTAGAGCCAGATGACATAAGGTTGCATCACCGAGATTGCTCAGCGAAGGCCCGTGGCGAGGAGCGGCGTGCAGCAGGGGCTGGTTGCCCCTGCAAGCGACGCGACGCTGCCACGGGCCTTCGCTGAGCAACCCCTTCGGGGCGGGCCGCTTTTGGCCCAGCGCAGCGTTGCTCGTCAGTCACTATATGCTCGCATAGCTCCTTCCTCGCGCCTCGCGCCGGGCCAAAATCGGCTCCGTCGCGGTGGTGCAACCTTGTGTCATCTGGCTCTAAAGGCCCGGTTGTCGACACGCAAAGCGCTTCGCCCTTGCCCTGCGACCCCTTCACCCGCCACATTGGCGGCGATGCTGCGTCAGTACGAACTTGTCGAGCGCGTCCTCGCCTACGAGCCCGGGGCCGACGAGGCCATGCTCAACCGCGCCTACGTCTATACCGTGCAGAAGCACGGCACCCAGAAGCGCGCCAGCGGCGATCCCTATTTCTCGCACCCGGTCGAGGTCGCCGGGCTGATGACCGAATTGAAGCTCGATCAGGAGACCATCGTCACCGCGCTGCTCCACGACACGGTCGAGGATACCCTGGCGACGATCGAGGAGGTCGAGCACCTGTTCGGCCCCGATGTCGCCCGGCTGGTCGACGGGGTGACCAAGCTCTCCAAGATCGAGGCGATGGGCGAGACCGAGCGTGCCGCGGAGAACCTCAGGAAGTTCTTCCTGGCGATGAGCGACGACATCCGCGTGCTCCTCGTCAAGCTCGCCGACCGGCTCCACAACATGCGCACGCTCCACTTCATCAAGAGCGAGGACAAGCGCCGCCGGATCGCCAAGGAAACCATGGATATCTACGCCCCGCTGGCCGAGCGGGTCGGGATGTACGAATACATGCGCGAGATGCAGCTGCTCGCCTTCGAGCAGCTCGAGCCCGAGGCCTACGCCACGATCACCGGGCGGCTCGCCCAGATCCGCAGCCAGGAAGGCGGCCAGGTCGATGCGATCGCGCTGTCGATCAAGCAGGCGCTGGCCGAGGCCGGGCTGAAGGTCGAGGTATCGGGGCGCGAGAAGCACCCGTTCTCGATCTGGAAGAAGATGGCCGAACGCCACGTCTCCTTCGAGCAGATCACCGACATCATGGCCTTCCGCGTGCTCACCGAAAGCGCCGAGGACTGCTACCGCGCACTCGGCATCCTCCACCAGACCTGGCAGATGATCCCGGGGCGGTTCAAGGACTATGTCTCGACGCCGAAGTCGAACGGCTACCGCTCGCTCCACACCGCGCTGATCTATGAGAACTCGATGCGGATGGAGGTGCAGATCCGTAGCCGCGAGATGCACCGCACCAACGAATTCGGGCTCGCCGCGCACTGGGCCTACAAGCAGGGCGGGGTGCGGCCCGACGGCGCGGTCGGCTGGTTGCGCGACCTGATCGAGATCGTCGACGAGAGCCACGACGCCGAAGAGTTGCTCGAGCACACCAAGCTGGCGATCTATCAGGACCGGATTTTCGCTTTCACCCCCAAGGGCGCGCTGCACCAGCTGCCCAAGGGTTCGACCCCGGTCGATTTCGCTTATGCGGTGCACTCCGATCTCGGCAACTTCGCGGTCGGGGCCAAGATCAACGGCCGGCACATGCCGCTGCGCACCGTGCTCGGCAACGGCGACGTGGTCGAGATCATCAAGAGCCGCAGCGCCTCCCCGCAGCTCTCGTGGCTCGGTTTCGTCGTCACCGGCAAGGCCCGCGCCGCGATCCGCCGCGCAGTCCGTGCCAAGGAACGCCAGGAAATCGCCGCGATCGGGCGCAAGCTGTTCGACGAGATCGCCGACCGCCTGCCCAGCAAAATCGGCAAGAAAGCGCTGCGCGAGGCGGTCAAGCGATTGGGCTTCGAGCGCGAGGACGAGATGATGGCGGCGATCGGCACCGCCAAGATCGCCGACCGCGCGGTGATGGAGGCGCTGGTCCCGGGGAGCGCGGCGAACCTCCCCGACCCCGAGGCCTGGCCCAGGCAGGAACGCGCGATCTCGATCCGCGGGCTCACCGCGGGGGTCGCCTTCCACCTCGCCGACTGTTGCCACCCGGTCCCCGGCGACCGCATCGTCGGTATCCGTCAGCCGGGCAAGGGGGTCGAAGTCCACGCGATCGACTGCCTCACCCTGGCGAGCGGGATCGACGCCGACTGGCTCGACCTGTCATGGGGCGAGCGGACCACCGGCGCGGTCGGGCGGATTCGCGCGGTGCTCTACAACCGCCCTGGCACGCTCGCCGAAATGACCGGGATCTTCGCAGGCAACCGCGCCAACATAACCCAGCTGCGCAGCACCCACCGCGACGAGCTGTTCGGGTCCTACGACATCGATCTCGAGGTCAACGATCTCGCCCACCTCACCCGCATCGTCAGCGCGCTACGCGCGAGCGACGCCGTCGCCGAGGCCGAGCGGCTGTGATGCGCGGTAGGCGCGCGCCGCGAGGATAAAGGCCAGCGCCGCGCCGAGCGGGACCAGCGCACACAGCGCCAAGGCCCGGTCGAGCGGCAGCCGGTCGGCGAGCCACCCCGCCAGCCACGGCCCGGGAGCGAGCCCGAAGGCGTTGTTGGCGAGGGTGACGACCGCAAAGGCCGTGCCGTGCAGCGCCGCGGGGGTGAGCTGCGCGACCAGCGAACCGACCGGGCCGGTGGTTCCGGCGGCGACGAAGGTTCCCGCGAGGAGCAGCGCCATCTGCAGCGGCGAAGGCGGCAGCAGGAACGCCGATGTCAGCAGCGCGGCGCTGGCCAGCCCGACCCCGGCGGCAATGGCGAAGCGCCGCTCGCCGTGTTCGGTTCCGGCGATCCGGTCCGAGAGCATCCCGCACAGCACCATGCCCACCGCCTGCGCCAGCAACACGACTGCGGCAAGCTGGGCGGCCTCGGCCACGCCGTAGCCCTGAACTCGGCCGAAATAGCTCGGCAGCCAGAAGGTGATCACGCCGCAGATGAACAGTTGCAGGCCGCTGCCGACATAGACCCAGCGCAGCGCCCGGCCCGCGATCACGCTGCGGATCGGCGCGCGCTCCTTGGCTTGCGGCGGGGCGAGCCGCGCCTCGCGTGCGATGGCGGCGAATGCCAGCGCGATTATGCAGCCGCCGATCCCCATCGCGGCGAAGGCCCAGCGCCAGCCGTGGTCGGCGGCGATCGATCCGCCGAGCGCGACCCCGACGACCGAGCCGAGCGGCCCCCCGGCCATGAACCCGGCGGTGAGCATGGCGCGCATCCGCACCGGGAAGGCACCGAGCACCACCGCCAGCCCGGCGCTGCCGTAAGCCGCCTCGCCGAACCCGATCACCGCGCGCGCGGCGAGCAGCTCGCCGAAGGTGCTGGCGAGCCCGCAGGAGAGCGTCGCCACGCTCCACACCAGCGCCATCGCGACGATCGCGCGGACCCGCCCGAACCGGTCGGCGGCGAGCGAGAGCGGAAAGGTCAGCAGCCCGACCATCAGCGGGATCACCGATCCCAGCCGGCCGAGTTGCTCGTCGCTGAGATGCCATTCGGCCTTGAGCAGCGGGGTCACCGCGCCGAGCACCTGCCGGCTCATGTAGTCGGACAGCAGCAGCAGCACGATCAACGCAAAGACCAGCCAACCGTAGGGCGTGGCACGGTTGGGACCGGGTGCGTCAGTGTCGGGCGCAGGCATCGCCATCGTCAGAGCGTCCCCCTGCCACGGCTTGATGCTTCGGCCGCCCGCGCGCAAACGGCCGGCGGAGATGTCTCACGCCGCCGGCCACCCCCCTTTGGAGGTGTTGCGCTCATGCGAATTCGTTGCCGAATCACTGCCCTTGTCGATCCAAAGCGATGTTGAGACCGTCGCGTTTGAGTCTTGGCACCTTCAAATCCAGCAACCGCTCCGCGCCGTAACTTCCCAGCCATACTACCACCTTGGCCCTGTCCTGGTCTGGCATGGCACCAACCTTGTCTTGGATGCGTTGCAGCATCCAGAGCACGAACGGCATCGAGCGGCGGCGGAAATGGCCATCGAGCATTGGGATTGTGATCTCGCCCAAGAAGCGGTCGATCGTTCCGCCTGCCGGTCTTGCTTCCACCGCCTTTTGCAGTTCTGCCAGATTGCCGTCGAGATAGACCAGCAGGTCGCGCAACAGGCTGGACATCATCGGCTCGAGCGTTGGCGGAAACTGGTCGCCGGGTTCGAGTTCGCCGAGAATCTCGCCCGGCCGGTTCATGGTCTTGATCCATGCCTTCAGCGATGGCCGCGGATTGATCAGATGCTCACCCGGCCAAGGGTCGCGGCTGAAATGGGCGTAAAGCGGGCCATTGAACGCCACGTCGGCAATTGTCGGCCGCTGCCCGAGCACAAACGGCGTCGTCGCGAAATGGGCCTCCAGCCAATCCAGCTGCTGCACCGTCCAGCGATGTAGCAGATCCTCCTGTTCGGGCGTGACCCCGGTCTGTGGCAGCAGGTCGAGCATACGCTTCGACATGATGTGCCCCGCACGTCTTTGCAGCCAGCGCGGCCAACCGGGCAGCAGCGCCCCGACCACGTCCTTCTCGAGGAAGGGGTAATTCTCTTCCATATGGCACCAGCGGACCGCCAGAGCGGTCGGTATCCACATCTCGTCCACCCACATCTCGAACAGCAACGCGGCCACGGTCTGAACCGGGGTGTCGGGGATCAACCGCACGGTGGGATACTCGACCTCGAACCTGTCGATGATCGCTTTGGTGTCGAACAGCCACTCTCCGTTGGATGAAATCAGCACCGGCGTCGCCACCACGCCGATGTGGCGGGGGATCGTCACGTTGTTGAACCACATGTTCGGGCTTTTCTCGGTAAAGGGAATGCCCTTGCGCACGAGATAGGTCCTGAGCTTGCTCGTGTAGAACGAGGTCTCGCGACCATACATGGTGTAACCGCACACCGGATCAGCGGACTTACGCATATTCCCACCGGGCCGCGCCGCGCTGGCCGGGCTGGCGGTTGGGCGCATAAGCATGGTCAGTCGTCCTTGGATCGGCGCTGGGCGATGCCCCGGCAGTTCATTTCTTCAGCTAGCATCGGCGCGCCGAGCGCGACTGAATGGATGCCGAGAACGGCGACGCATTGCAGCACCGCCATGATCTCTTCGGGCGTGGCTCCGACATCGAGCGCCTTGGCGATGTGACGGCGGGTGCCCGGCGCGTACATGTGGGTGCACGCGGCATCGACCGCGATCGCGATCAGCTCGTAGGTCTTCGGATCGAGCGCGCCGCGCCGCACCGGCAGCGTGCCCATGTCGAGGAACTTTTCCATCCACTCGGCGTCGAGCGCCGCGGCCTCGTCCCAGGCCTGGTTCCATTGCCCGCCGGCGCGCGCGGCGTCGCTGATCGGTGTCGCGGTCATCTTACTCTCCCGTGGTGGTGGGAGGCGGCCGGGCATTCCCGATCCGCCCCCCGGTGCGCCCCGCCGGGCTCAGGCGGCTTCGAGCACGCGCGAATTGGCGGATGCCGCTGCGCGGTTGGGCAGCCAGCCGTTCTTCTCGAGCGTCTCGTCGATGCTCGAATAGAACTCGCCGAGCTTGTAGATCTTGCGCGCCTGCTCACCGGTCGCGACCGGGCGGAACAGCTCTTCGGAAATCCGCACCATCCGCTCGATCTGCTGGACCGAGGTGGCGCGCTCGCCCTTGCGGCCCCAGAGGTTGTCCTCCTGCCCGACGCGGACGTGGCAGCCCATGGCGATGCCCATCGCGCACAGCGGATAGACGCTGCGCATCAGCCCCTCGACCGTGAACACCGCGTTCTGCGGCAGGCGGTTGATGAACTCCATCAGGTTGCGCGGGTTGGGGCCATCAGCCCCGCCACCGATCGCCACCCAATTGAGCACCAGCGGACCCATGTAGTCGCCGCGCCGCACCATCCGTTCGACCGTGTCGAGATCCTTGGTGCAGCCGATCATGAAATGGGTCTGGATGCCCGCCGCGGTGAGCCGCTTGATGTGCTCCTTCATGAACACCGGCCCGGCCTCGTAGTACATGTTGGTATAGGCCTCGCGGTAGCCCGGCTCCCACATCGAGGTGCCCTTGGCGTCGTCCTCGGTGATCAGCTCCATCACGTTCATCTGGTTGGTGTTGACCGCCAGCGTGACCTGGTCGGGCGCCGGCTTCAGATCGGCGAGCATGTGGCGGGTATCGTCGCTGAGCCACAGCGCCTCCTGGCCCTCGTCCTTGGGCGCGAAGCTGATCGAGCCGCCGACCTGGAGGATCATCCCCGGCACCGCCGAGCGCAGCCGGTCGAGCATCTCGTTGAACATGTCGAGGTTCTTCGAACCCGTGCCGTCGGGTTCGCGAACGTGGACGTGGAGCAGGGTCGCGCCCGCGTTCCAGCAATCCACCGCCTTCTGGACCTGTTCGGCCATCGAGACCGGAATGTCGTCGCTGTCGCGCGGCAGGAAGCTCGGGGCATAGGGCGCGACCTGGATGACCAGCGGCGCCTGGTTTTCGGGAAGCAGGCTGTCGTCGAAGAATTGCATCGGATCTCTCCTCGTTTGTCGTTCGATCAGAAAGGTTTGTCGCCGACGATCCCGGCGCGTTCCATTTTCCGGACGCAGGGATCGTAATCCATCACGGCGTAGTGCTGGGTGCAGCGGTTGTCCCAGATCGCCATCGATCCGGGCTGCCAGCGCCAGCGCACCTGGTATTCTGGGATCGCCGCGCGGCCGATCAGGTAGGCCAGCAGGTTGGCCCCGCCCGGCGCGAAGTCCTGCCCGTAGCGGACGTTGGCGCTGGTGTGGAAATTGGTGAAATGGGTGGCGAAGCCGCAGACGTAGAGCACTTTCTCGCCGGTTTCGGGGTGGGTGCGCACCACCGGGTGCTCGGCGTCGGGGAACTGGGCCTTCAGCGCGAGCCGCCTGTCCTCGGGCATCCGCGCGCCGAAGGTCGCCTCGATCGAGTGGCGGGCCTTCAAGGGCGCGATCGTCTCTTTGATGTGCTCGGGCAGGTCGGCAAAGGCCTTGGCCATGTTCGCCCACATGGTGTCGCCGCCGACCGGCGGGCAGGCGACGCAGCGCAGCACCGCGCCGAACTGCGGCGCCTCGCGCCAGGTGGCGTCCGAGTGCCACGAGTTTTCGAAATGGTCGGGCGACGAGGTTTCGTCCTTGTATATCTGCACGAGGCCCGGGTGCTCGGGATCGCTTCCGACCACCGGATGGTCCTCGAGGCTCCCAAAGCGCTCGGCGAAAGCGACGTGCTCGGCGCGGGAGATCTCCTGATCGCGCAGGAACAGCACTTTGTGCGCGAGCAATGCGGCGCGGATTTCGCCGAACAGGTCGTCGTTGCGAACCGCCTCGGCGATGCTGACGCCGGTGAGCTCGGCGCCGATGTGCTGGGTGAGCTTGGCGACCTTCACAGCACGAACACCGACGAGCCGATAGTCTTGCCCGCTTCGAGGTCGCGGTGCGCCTGGACGCAGTCCTCGAGCGCGTAACGCTGGCCGATCTCGACCTTGATCCGCCCGGCG
Organism: Novosphingobium sp.; assembly: GCA_050725835.1. Classification (GTDB taxonomy): domain Bacteria; phylum Pseudomonadota; class Alphaproteobacteria; order Sphingomonadales; family Sphingomonadaceae; genus Novosphingobium. Next base: position 10,882 of record JBOHIC010000013.1, on the reverse strand, counting down.
GCGAGGTTGTCGAACCAAAACTTGGCAAGCTCGGCGCGCTCGGCCGGATCGGCGTAGTAATCGGCGAAAGCCGGGCGGGTGAAATAGACTGAGCCTTGCATCACCAGCTGGAGCGCGTCGATCGATGGGAACGGACCCGAGGCGGTTCCGCAGCCGACCAGCACGCCGCGGCGCTTGAGTGACTTGAGCGAACCGGCGAAGGTGTCCTTGCCGACGCTGTCGAACACCGTCTGCACGCCCTCACCGCCGGTCAGTTCCTTGACCCGCGCGGCGACATCCTCGCGGCGGTAGAACACGATCTCGTCGCAGCCCATCGCGCGCGCCTTGGTGGCCTTTTCCTCGCTCGAAACGGTGCCGATGACGCGCAGGCCGATCAGCTTGGCGATCTGCACCGCGAGCAGGCCGACGCCCCCGGCGGCGGCGTGGAGCAGCACGGTATCGCCCGTCTTGAGCCGCGGATCGGTCTTGAGCAGCCAGTAAGCCGCTGAGAGCCCGCGCATCGTCGAAGCGGCCGCAGTTTCGAAACCGATGTTGTTGGGCAGCTTGAACAGCGGCGCGGCGGGCATGACGCGCTCGGTGCTGTAAGCGCCGAGCGGGCTACCGTTGTAAGCGACACGGTCGCCCGGGGCGAAGCCGGTGACGCCCTCGCCGACCGCCTCGATCGTCCCCGCCCCCTCGACCCCGATCCCGGCGGGCAGCGGCGCGGGGTAATAGCCCGAGCGGAAATAGGTGTCGGCGAAATTGCAGCCGACCGCGGCGTGGCGCAGACGGACTTCGCCCGGGCCAGGCGCGCCGACCGCGACCTGCTCGATCCCGAGTACTTCGGGTCCGCCGGTCTGGGAGAAGCGCACTGCGGTTGCCATCGGCACGGTCCTTCGTTCGTTGAGGCTTCCTGCCACGCCTTGACCGTGGTAATTTCACTTTCGGCGACAGATTCTTGTCACTTGGCGACGGAGGCGGATCGAATGGAGCTGGTGCGCGCCGCAGCGCTTGGCGGGTTCTTCGAGATCGCCGCCGAAGTGGGGCTCGATCCGGCGCGGCTGCTGCGCGAAACCGCACTGACCCGCGCCATGCTCGCCGATCCCGAGCAGATGCTGCCCGCCCGCGCGGTGGTCGATCTGCTCGATCGCGCCGCACAGGTGAGCGGCTGCCTGACTTTCGCTCTGCGCATGGCGGAGCGCCGCCGGCTCGCCGACATGGGCCGGATCAGCCTGCTGATGGCGCATCAGCCCACCCTGCGCGAGGCCTTCGCCGCGCTCACCGCGTTTCGCAACCGGCTCAACTCCACCCTGATGCTCGAGATGAGCGAACGCGACGGCACGGCGACGCTGCGCGAAGAGTTCGTGCTCAATCCGCCGCGCCCCTCGCGGCAATCCTCGGACCTTGCCCAAGGCGTGCTGACCGGGATCTGCCGCGCGGTCGCCGGCGCGAACTGGTCGCCCGAACTGGCGACATTCGCCTACCCCGCGCCGCCCGCCGCAGACCTCGCGGTCTATCGCCGCCTGTTCCGCTGCCCGCTCGAATTCGGCGCCGAGAACACCGCGCTGGCGATGCCCTCGGCCGAACTCGATGCCCTGCGCGCCGGGGGCGATCCGGCGCTGGCGCTGCATGCCCGGCGGCTGGTCGAATCCGCATTGAACCCGGCCGAGCGCACCCTCGCCGACGAGATCGAGGAACTGGTGCTGGCGCTGCTACCTTCGGGCCGCGCCGGGCTTGCCGCCTGCGCCGCCTCGCTCGGACTGGTCCCGCGCACCCTCCAGCGCAGGCTCGCCGCCGAAGGCGCGGAGTTCTCGGACCTGCTCGACAAGGTCCGCTGCGGCCAACTCGAGCGCCACCTCGGCAATCACCGGCTGCGGCTCACCGACATCGCCGGGCTGCTCGGCTACGCTTCGCAAGGCGCCTTCACCCGCTGGCACGTCGCCGCATTCGGGGAGAACCCGCGCGCGGCGCGGGCGCGCTATTCTTCGGTGCGGATCAGCACGGTCTCGCCGACCAACGCGAACAGCAGGAACGGGGCCCAGGCGGCGATCAGCGGGGGGTAGCCGCCGAAATTGCCCATCGCCAGCGCGGCGTTGTCGACCACGAAATAGGCGAAGCCCAGCGCCATGCCGATGATCGCGCGGACGATCAGCTGGCCAGAGCGGGCGAGCCCGAAAGCAGCGACCGCGCCAAGCAGTGGCATCAGCAGCGCGGACAATGGCCCGGAAAGCTTGTGCCACCACTTGCCCTCGAGCTCGGCAGTGCGCCGCCCCGCCGCGTCGAGCGCAGCGATCGAGCGCGCCAGCTGGGTGACCGATTCGCCGTCGGCATCGACTTTGCTCAGCGCGACCTGGGTCGGGGTGACGCCTTGGCCGAGCACCAGCGGGGCGAGCGGGGTCTGCGCCGCGCCGGCGACGTCGAAACGCACCGGGGCGGAGAACCGCCAGCCGGGCGCGGCAAAGCGCGCTTCGGGGCTGCGGATCGCCTCGACGATCCGTCCGGTGGGGTCACGCCGATACCAGCTCACGTTGGTCATTCTAAGCGCGGCCCCGCTGCCGGTGACAGTCGCGGCGGCGAGAATGTTGGGCCCGTCGCGCAGGTAAACGTTGCTGCGCACCCCCGAATCGCGCGGGACCGGGCCGTACTCGACCGCGTTCCACGCTTTCAGCGTGGCGCTGGAGCGGGTCACCACGCGCTCGTTGAAGGCGAAACTGAGCAGGCTGACCAGCGCCGCCGCGGCCACCAAAGGCGCGAGCACCTGGTGCGCCGAAAGCCCCGCCGCCTTCATCGCGATCACCTCGCTGTGCTGGTTGAGCGCGGCGAGGGTGATGATCGTCGCCAGCAGGACCGAATAGGGCAGGAACCGCGCGATCAGCTGCGGGGTGCGGAGCGAGACATAAGTCCACAGCTCGCCCTGGCCATTGCCCTTGACCGCGAGGATCTTGCCGCTCTCGCTGAGCAGGTCGAGCGTCTGGAGCACCAGCACCAGCATGATCAGCACCGCCACGATGCGGACCACGAACAGGCGGGCGAGGTAGATCGTCAGCGTTTTCGAGGGAAAGAACTCGAACTGCATCAGGCGAGGCCCGCCGATTCCGCGCCGCGTCGGGTGAGCGCGCGCAGCCGCTTGGCGGCGACCTGGGCGAAGCGTTCGAGCCCGCCGATCGCCTGTCCGCCGGGGACGTAGGCGACCCGCCAATACATCCACACGATCAGAGCGGAGAACAGCGCGAAAGGCCCCCACAGCGCGAGCCACGGATCGATCCGCCCGAGCGCCGAGACCGACTGCCCGTATTCGTTGATCTTGTGATAGGCGACCACCATCACGATCGAGACGAAGATCCCGAGCCCCGAGGTCGAGCGTTTGGGCGGAATCGCCAGCGAGACCGCGAGCAGCGGCAGCAGGAGCATCATCACCACCTCGACCATGCGGTAGTTGAAGCTGGCCTGGGTCTGGTTGCGCAGCTCTTCCGAAACCCCCTTGTTCCAGCCGATCCGGAGCAGTTCGGGGAGGATATATTCGCGCTCCTTGCCCCCGCGCTTGCGGAATTCCTCGACCGCGGGGAGATCGATCGGCAGGTCGTGGCGAGTGAAGCTCAGCACCCGCGGGCTGTCGCCGGGCGAATCCTGGACGATCTGCCCGTCGGCGAGGCGCAGGACGATGGTATCGGGCGCGCCGGCGAGCGCGAGGAACCGCCCCTCGCGCGCCGAGATCGCAAGGACCTGGCCCTTTTCGTCGGCGACCCGGGCGAAGATCCCGATCAGGCGGCGACCGTCGTCCTCGCTCGCTTCGATTCGCAGTGCGACCTTGTCTTGCAGCGTGGTGAATTCGCCGACCTTGATCGACGCCCCGAGTGCGCCCGAGCGGAGTTCGTACTGGAGCTGCTCGTAGTAATAGCGCGAGAGCGGCTGGAGATAGCCGACAATCGCGAAATTGAGCCCGGCGAGCAGGATGGTGAGCAGGTAGGGAACCCGCAGCAGGCGGGTGTAGCCCAGCCCCACCGCGCGCATCACATCGAGCTCGCTCGAGGTCGCGAGCTTGCGGAAGGCGAGGAGGATGCCGAGCATCAGGCCCAATGGAATCGCCAGGCTGGCGTATTCAGGGAGCAGGTTGGCGAGCATCTTGAACACCACGCTGACCGGCCCGCCCTCTGTCGCGACGAAATCGAACAGCTTGAGCATCTTGTCGAGGACCAGCAGCGAGGCCGCGATCACGAAGACCGCGAGCATCGGCATCAGTACGAGCCGGAAGATGTAACGATCGGTGGCGGTGAGGAACTTCATGCGTGCCCGGCGGGATGTCCGTGGCGAGACCTAGGCGGTAATCGGCTGGCCAGCAAGCGCAGCCCTCAGTCTCCCGCGACGGTCATCCCGTCGATGCGGATCGTCGGCACGTTGACCGCGCGGTGCCATTCGAGGTCGCTTGCCGGGGTCAGCGTGGCAAACATGTCGATGAGGCTGCCGGCGACTGTGAATTCGGCGACAGGTCCGGCGAGTGCGCCATTGACGATGCAAAAGCCCGCCGCGCCGCGGCTGTAATCGCCGGTCACCGGATTGACCCCGTGGCCGAACAGCTCGGTGACATAGACCCCCTCGGCAATGTCGGCCATCAGTTCTGCCGGAGTGGCAGATCCCGCGGCGAGATGGACATTGCTCGCGGACACCCCCGGCGCGCCGTTGCCGCCGCGCACCGCGTGGCCGCTCGGAGCGAGCCCGAGCTGGCGGGCCGAAGCACTATCCAGCAGCCAGCCGGTCAAACGCCCGTCGCTGACCAGTTCGCGCGGCGCGGTGGCGAGGCCTTCGCCATCGAAGGCACGCGAGCGCAGCCCGCGCGGGCGCAGCGGGTCGTCGGCGATCACCGTTCCGGGGGGAAACAGCCGTGCGTCTTCCTTGCCGAGCAGGAAGCTCGCGCGGCGAGCGATCGCCGCCCCCGCCATCGCCCCGATCAGGTGCGAGATCAGCGTGCCCCCGACCCGCGGGTCGAACACCACCGGGAGCGGTCCGCTGGCGAGCCGCCCGGGCAGCAGCCGCGCGACCGCGCGCTCGCCCGCGATCCGCCCGATCTCTTCGGGCGCGGGCAGGTCTTCGACGAACCGCGCCGAGCGCCAGGCATGGTCGCGCTGCATCCCCGCACCGGTCCCGGCGATCACGCTCGCGCTGATGCTGTGGTTGGTCCCGGCATAGCCGCCGACGAAGCCATGGCTGGTGGCGAGCGCGAACAGCCCGCGCCCGGCGTTGGCCCCGGCGCCCTCGCTGTTGGTTACGCCGCTGATGGCCCGGGCAGCGTCTTCGGCCGCGGCGCAGCGCTCGCGCAGATCGGCGGGCGCGGGCTCGTTCGGATCGGCGAGCTCGAGCGGCGGATGCGGCCCGGCGGCGAGCAGTTCGGCCGGGGCGAGGCCGGCGAAGCGGTCTTCCGGCGCGGCGCGCGCCATCGCCACCGCGCGCGCGGCAAGCTCGACCAGCGCCGCCTCGGCGAGGTCGCTCGAGCCGATGCTCGCCGAGCGCGCGCCGACGAAGACCCGAAGCGAAACGTGCTCGCTTTCCGAGCGCTCGACATCCTCGAGCTTGCCGAGCCGGACGTGCAGCCCTTCGGACGCCTCGCCCGAATAGACCGCGTCGGCGGCGTCGGCGCCGGCGCGGCGCGCGTGTTCGATCAGCGCCGCGGCGCGATCCTGGGCGGCATCGATGCTAAGCATGGTCGAGAAAGCGCTCCGCTAGGGGGAGCGCCGCCTTAGGCAGCGCAGGGCCTTTCGGCAATCAGCCGGCGAGCAGCGACAAGCCTTTGAACACCCCGGTGACCAGGAACGGCAGCCCGATCGCGAGCAGCCACAGGGTCAGGCGATCGCGGCGAAAGCGTGGGGCGAGCTCGGGATCGGCGGCGGCTTCGTCCGACAGATTGGTCCAGCGCCGTTCGAACGCGCGGCATGCGGGAATGATCGCGGCAACCAGCAGCACCAGCGCGAAATAAGGCAGGATCGAGCCTCCGCCACCGTGCAGTTCGCCCATGGTCACGAAGATTTGCAGCCCGGTGTAGATCAGCAGCGCATAGGCGACGTGATCGCTCATCTTCTTGCGCCAGTCGAGCGGGTGCGCCGCGTCGTTCGTGGTGTGCGTCATGCCGCGCAAGCGATCGAGCGCTCTGGCCATCGGCCCTTCTCCATCCTGTCCCCGCGGCGAATAGAACACGCCTCGGTGCAGCGTGCAAGGGCGGTTAACCGTTCGTCGGCTATCTGCGCGCCGTGCCATGCACGAAACTTGCCAACCGGGGTTTCCTGTAAAACTCGCCGTGCTAAAGCCCGCCCCATGAACCAAGTTTCCCTTGCCGAGAAACCGCCGGCATCGGCCGCCACGGCGCTCGGCGCGTCCGGCGGGCTCGAGGTGATCTCGATCGCCAAGAGCTACGACAAGCGCGCGGTGCTGACCGACATCACCCTCGGTGTGGCCAAGGGCGAGGTGCTCGGGCTGCTCGGCCCCAACGGCGCGGGCAAGACCACCTGTTTCTATTCGATCATGGGGCTGGTGCGGCCGGATTCGGGGCGGATTCTGCTCGACGGGGTTGATATCACCAAGCTGCCGATGTACCGCCGGGCGATCCTCGGGCTCGGCTACCTGCCCCAGGAAACCTCGATCTTCCGCGGGATGACGGTCGAGCAGAACATCAATTGCGTGCTCGAACTGGTCGAACCCGACGCCGCGACGCGGGCCGAGGAACTCGAACGCCTGCTCGAAGAGTTCCACATCACCCGGCTGCGCGACAGCGCGGCGATGGCGCTTTCGGGCGGCGAGCGACGGCGCTGCGAAATCGCCCGCGCGCTCGCCGCCAAGCCCTCGATCATGCTGCTCGACGAGCCCTTTGCCGGAATCGACCCGCTCTCGATCAGCGATATCCGCGGCCTGGTCAAAGACCTCAAGACCCGCGGCATCGGGGTGCTGATAACCGACCATAACGTCCGCGAGACGCTCGACATCGTCGACCGCGCCGCGGTGATCTACGGCGGCCAGGTGCTGTTCGCCGGCAGTCCCGAGGATCTGGTCGCGGACGAGAACGTCAAGCGGCTCTACCTGGGAGAGAGCTTCACGCTCTAATCCGATGGCACTGGGGCCCCGCCTCGATCTTCGGCAATCCCAATCGCTGGTGATGACGCCGCAGCTGCAGCAGGCGATCAAGCTGCTGGCGCTGTCGAACCTTGAAATCGAGGCCTTCATCGGCGAGGCGCTCGACGCCAACCCGCTGCTCGAACTGGGCGTGGCTTCGGCAGAACCCGGCGAACCCATTGTCGAGATCGTCGAGGTGCGCCGCACCACGCTCGAGAGCTCGCCGGTCGACCAGCTGGTCGGCGAAGGGCGCGGCGAGGAGGACCGTCCGCTCGACGTCGATCTCTCGGCAATCGATCGTGACCGCGATACCGGCGACGGCGATTGGGGCGGCGAGTTCCGCATCGCGGCGGGCGAAGACGGCCCCGGGATCGACGAACACGGCGGCGCGCCGCCAACCCTTGTCGAACATCTCGAGGGCCAGCTCGGCCAGGTCGCCCGCGATCCGCGCGCCGCGGGAATCGCCCGCCACCTGATCGGGCTGCTCGACGAGGCCGGCTATCTGGCCGCGCCGCTGCTCGATATCGCCGGTGAACTGGGCGTGCCGCTGGGCGAGGTCGAAGCGGCGCTAGCACTGGTCCAGTCGCTCGATCCGGGCGGGGTCGGCGCGCGCAGCCTCGCCGAATGCCTCGCGCTGCAGGCCAAAGAGGCCGACCGCTTCGATCCGTGCATGGCCCGGCTGCTTGACAACCTCGAGCTGCTCGGGCGCGGCGAGCTCGCCCGGCTCAAGCGGATCTGCGGGGTCGACGACGAGGATTTCGCCGAAATGCTTGCCGAGCTGCGCGGTTACGATCCCAAGCCCGGCCTGCGCTTCGCCACCGGCGGGGGCGAGCCGGTGGTCCCCGACATCCTGATAACCGCCGCCGCCGCGGGCTGGGACATCGCGCTCAACCAGGCGACGCTGCCGCGGCTGATCGTCAACCGCGGCTACTACGTCGAGATGCGCGGGGCCTGCGGCGATAAGGCGGCGCGAGGCTGGCTCTCGGAAAAGCTCGCCGACGCCAACTGGCTGGTCAAGGCGCTCGACCAGCGGGCGCGCACCATCCTCAAGGTCGCGAGCGAAATCGTGAAGCAGCAGGACGGATTCTTCCGCCACGGCGTCTCGCAGCTCCGCCCGTTGACCCTGCGCGCGGTCGCTGAGGCGATCGAGATGCACGAATCGACCGTCAGCCGGGTGACCTCGAACAAATACCTCCACTGCGAGCGCGGGACTTTCGAGCTCAAGTACTTCTTCACCTCGGGGGTCGGCAGCACCGAGGGCGAAGGCGGCGCTTCGGCCGAGGCGGTCAAGGCGGCGATCCGCCAGCTGATCGAGGCCGAGGACGCCAAGGCGATCCTCTCCGACGACACCCTGGTCGAACTGCTCAAGGGCCGCGGCTTCGAACTCGCCCGGCGCACCGTCGCCAAGTACCGCGAAGCGATCGGGCTGGGCTCTTCGGTCCAGCGGCGGCGACAAAAGGCGCTCGCGGCGGTGCGGTGAAGCGCCCGCCAGGCGCGGTGCGCGGGGGAACCCGGCCCGGAACGAGTCGCTGCGCTGCGCGGTTTGACGCCCCGAGGGGAAACCTGCGCCGGCGGCGGGCATCGACCCGCATGCGGCGGTCTCGGAAGGAATACATCATGACACGCAAAATGCTCGTCCTGCTCGGCGCCGCTGCTCTGCCGCTCGCCGGGTGCACCTCGATGGATAGCGATCGCTCGCTCGCCTATGCCGGAACCGGCGCGGCGGTCGGCGCTGCGGGCGGCGCGGGTATCGCCGCTGTAACCGGCGGCGATCTGCTCACAGGCGCGGTGATCGGCGCGGCGGTCGGCGGGCTTGCCGGCGCTGTCTGGGCCGACCGCGACAACGACGGCCGCACCGACGGCTACGTCCGCGACGGCCAGTACTACGCCGGTGCGCCCACCGCCTATGACACCACCGCTACCGGCGCCAACCGCTGCCGCTCGGTGGTGGGCACCGCCGCAACCGGCGCGGGTGTCGGTGCGGGCGCGGGCGCGGGCGTTGGCGCGATCGCCAGCGGCGTGGGCATCCTCGAAGGCGCGTTGATCGGCGCCGCGGTCGGCGGGATTGCCGGCGCGGTCTGGGCCGACGCCAACAACGATGGCTGTGCCGACGGCTACATGCGCGAAGGCCGCTACTACGAAGGCGCGCCGGTGGTGCAGCCGCTGCCCTCGAACTACCGCACCGGCGAGCGCGGCTAAGCGCTTGCTCGGGGTGCGTTCGTCACGCTGGGGCAGGAGCGCGCGGCTGAAATGCCGCGCGCTTCCGCTCGCTATGCTGGCGCTGGCCCCGCTGTGGACGGCGCCGGCCGTGGCGGCCGAAGCGGTCGCGCCGTCGTTCGATCGCGCAGTCCGCGACGAAATCGCCGAGCGCGCGCCCAAGGAACTGCGGGGGGTCTATGCCGCGCGCGGCAATCGCCCGCTGTGGCTCGGCCAGCCCGCCGCCGATCTGCTGCTCGAACAGCTCCGCAGCGCCGCGCTCGATGTGGCCAAGCCCAAGAAGCTCAAGCCCGGCGACCTCGCCAAGGCGCTCGACCGCGCGGAAAGTGGCGATCCCGAAGCCGCCGCCAAGGCCGAGATCGCCGCCAGCCTTAGCTTCGTGCGCTACGTCCAGGCGATGCGCCAGGCCCCGCGCGCGCCGATGATCTACGAGAGCCAGGCGGTCGCCCCCGTGGTCCCTACCGCCGCAGCGACGCTCGCCGCCGCTGCCGCGGCGCCCTCGCTCGACGACTATGTTCGGACGATGGGCTGGATGCACCCGTTCTACGCCCCGCTGCGCAGCGCCCTGTCGCGCGAGGGTTATGGCGGGGCGCAGCGCCGCCAGCTCGCGCTCAACCTCGATCGGGTCCGCGCGCTGCCTTCGTTCGCAAGCGGCCGCTTCCTGCTGATCGACGCCGCCAGCGCGCGGCTGTGGATGTACGACGGCGGCCGCGCGGTCGATTCGATGAAGGTCGTGGTCGGCAAGCGCGAGACCCAGACCCCGGCGATGGCCGGGTTCGTGCGCCACGCGATCGTCAATCCCTACTGGAACCTGCCCGACGACCTGATGCCGAGCCGGGTGACCGACAAAGTCCTCGCCGAGGGTCCCGGCTACCTCGCCCGGCACCGCCTGCAGGTGCTCGCGAGCTGGGACGCGGGCGCGCCGGTGCTCGATCCCAGGAAGCTCGATTGGCGCGCGGTCAAGGCCGGAACCCGCACTATCCGCGCCCGCCAGCTCCCCGGCGGCGAAAACTTCATGGGCCGGGTCAAGTTCGAGTTTCCCAACCCCCAGGGGATCTACCTTCACGACACCCCCGAACGCGACCTGCTCGCCGCTCCGGCGCGCCAGTTCAGCAACGGCTGCGTCCGGCTCGAAGACGCCGGGCGGCTCTATCGCTGGCTGCTCGGCAAGCCGCTGCCCCCGCCGAGCAAGGCGGCCGAGCAGCAAGTCGCGCTGCCCGAGGTGGTGCCGATCTACATAACCTACTTCACCGCACTGCCCGAGAACGGGCGGATCGCGTTTCGGCCCGACGTGTATGGCCGCGACGGGGCGAAGGGGTCGGCGGCTCTGCGCGCGCGCTAAGCCTCCAGCTCGACGTCCCAATAGAGCCAATCCCGCCAGGTCTCGTGAAGGTAATTGGGCGGGAAGCCCTTGCCGCGGTCCTGGAGTTGCCAGCAGGTCGGGCGGATCGGCTCGACCAGCAACGGCATGTGCGCTTGGCGTGGCGTGCGCCCGCCCTTGCGCAAGTTGCACGGCGCGCAGGCGGTGGCGACGTTTTCCCAACTGGTCCGCCCGCCGAGCCGGCGCGGGGTAACGTGATCGAAGGTCAGG
>JBOHIC010000012.1:0-1197 GCA_050725835.1 Novosphingobium sp. | reverse complement strand
CCCGCCGCGCGTTGGCGCGGGAGCAGCGACCGGAGCCGCCGCCGGCTGCGGGGCTTCGGCGCGCCGCGCGCCGCGTCCGCTGTCGCCAGACGGAGCCGCCTCGCGGGAACCCCGCCAGCCGCCGCCGCCGCGGTCCTGCCGCTCGCCGCCGCCGTCACCGATGGTCCCAGCCGCCTCACGCCCGCCGCGTCCACCGCGCCCGCGGTCGCCTTCGTCGTCCTGAGCGAAGGCCGGGGCGGTCAGGCCCGCTAGGGCGATCGCCAGCGCGGCGGCGCCGCCCAACTTTCCAAACTTGCTTGCGGCCATGGCCGTCACTCCACACGCGCCGCACCATCGGCGGCGACCCATGAGCGATTGCTAAGCGAGTCGTGCTGTCGCGAGGGTGAACCGGCTGTTAAGCCTCACGTTCAGGTTTCGCGCTGCGAAGCTTAACGGGTCAGCTTCTTGTACGCCAGCCTCGTCGGACGATCCGCCGCGTCGCCCAGCCTGCGCCGCTTGTCCTCCTCATAGGCCGCGAAGTTGCCTTCGAACCATTCGACGTGGCTGTTGCCCTCGAAGGCGAGGATGTGGGTTGCCAGCCTATCCAAAAAGAAGCGGTCGTGGCTGATGACCACCGCGCAGCCGGCGAAGTTCTCGATCGCGTCTTCGAGCGCGGCGAGCGTCTCGACATCGAGGTCGTTGGTCGGCTCGTCCAAGAGCAGCACGTTGCCGCCGGCCTTGAGCATCTTGGCCATGTGCACGCGGTTGCGCTCGCCGCCCGAGAGCTTGCCGACGTTCTTCTGCTGGTCGGCGCCCTTGAAGTTGAACGCGCCGACATAGGCTCGGGTCGAGGTCTCGTGCTTGTTGACGGTCATGTAATCGTGCCCGCCGGAGATTTCCTCCCACACGTTGTGCTTGGGGTTAAGGTCGTCGCGGCTCTGGTCGACGAAGCCGAGGTGGACGGTCGAGCCGATGTCGATGCTCCCCTCGTCGGGCTGCTCCTTGCCCTGGATCAGCCGGAACAGGGTGGATTTACCCGCGCCATTGGGGCCGATCACCCCGACGATCCCGCCCGCGGGCAGGGTGAAGCTGAGGTCCTCGAACAGCAGCTTGTCGCCGTAGGCCTTGCTCACTCCCTCGACCTCGATCACCTTGCTGCCGAGGCGTTCGGGGACCTGGATGACGATCTGGGCCTTGCCCGGGATGCGCACGTCCTGC
>JBOHIC010000011.1:0-1294 GCA_050725835.1 Novosphingobium sp. | reverse complement strand
ATGCAGACGCGCTGATCGAAGGTTATCGCCCCGGCGTGCTCGAACGGCTCGGGCTTGGCCCCGATGTGCTTCACGCGGTCAACCCGGCGCTGGTAATCGGGCGGATGACCGGGTGGGGGCAGGACGGTCCGATGGCTCCGCTCGCCGGGCACGACATCAACTACATCGCGCTGTCGGGCGCGCTCCACACTTACGGCCGCAGGGGAGAGCAGCCGACCTTCCCGGTCAACGCGGTGGGCGATTTCGGCGGCGGCGGAATGTTGCTGGCGTTCGGCGTGGTCGCCGCGGTGCTCAACTCGCGCGCCACCGGGCAAGGCCAGGTGGTCGACTGCGCGATGGTCGACGGGGCGGCGGTGCTCTCGGCGATGACCTGGACCTTCTTCGGCAACGGCCAGTGGCGCGACGAGCGCGGGACCAACCTGCTCGACAGCGGCGCGCACTTCTACGACACTTACGAGACCGCCGACGGCAAGTGGATCTCCATCGGCTCGATCGAACCGCAGTTCTATGCGCTGCTGCTCGAACACGCCGGGCTGACGGATGACCCGGACTTCGCGCAGCAGATGAATCCGGCGCAGTGGCAGCCGCTCAAGGCGCGGCTCTGCGAGCTGTTCCGCACCAAAACCCGCGCCGAATGGTGTAGGGTCATGGACGGGACCGACATCTGTTTCGCGCCCGTGCTCAGCCTCGCCGAAGCGCCGGGCCATCCGCACAACACCGCGCGCGGGACTTTCGTCGAGCAGGGCGGAATGGTCCAGCCCGCCCCCGCGCCGCGGTTTTCGGCGACGCCCGCGCCGCCGGTTTCGCTCGCCGGGCGGTGAGCCTGCTCGCCCGCATCGACCCGATGGTGCGGCTGCTGGTCGTGGCGATGGCGCTGGCCTTGCTGCTGCCGGTGCGCGGGGCGCCGAAGGACGTCGCGCAGTTCGTTTCCAACGCCGCGGTTTTCCTGCTGTTCTTGCTCAACGGCATGCGCCTGCCCCGCGCCGAGGTCCGCGCCGGGCTCGCCAACCACCGCCTTCTGGTGCCCTTGGTGCTGTGGTGCTTCGGGGCGATGGCTTTCGCCGGCTGGGCGATCTGGCAGGCGGGGAGCGGGTGGATGCCGCCCCTGCTCGCGCTCGGTTTCCTGTTCGTCGGCTGCCTGCCCTCGACCGTGCAGTCGGCCACCGCCTATTCCTCGCTCGCCGGGGGCAACGTCGCCAGCTCGGTGATCGCTGCGGCGCTGCTCAGCCTGCTCGGCGTGTTCGTCACCGCGCCGCTGTTTTCGCTGCTGGCCGGCGGAGACGCCGCGCCGTTC
>JBOHIC010000010.1:0-12416 GCA_050725835.1 Novosphingobium sp. | reverse complement strand
GCCACGTCATCGCCCGCGCCGAAGCGCTGATTACAGGCCGTCCGGGCGCGCGGGTCGCCTGCCTCGGTCTGGCGTTCAAGGCTAACATCGACGATTTCCGCGAAAGCCCGGCGCGGCTCGTCGCGGTGACTCTGGCGCGCAAGTTCGGTGAGCGGATCGCGGTGGTCGAACCCTATGCCAACGAACTCCCGCGCGAGTTCGAAGGGACCGCAGCGCGGCTGATCGACATCGATACCGCGCTCGAACAATGCGACGTGCTGATCGTGCTGGTCGATCATGACAGCTTCAAGGCGGTGCCGCTGGCCGAGCGGGCGGACAAGCTGGTCTACGATACGCGCGGGATCTGGCTCGATCAGCCCAAAGCGGTTGAAGCAACGGAACTCAGGCTCGCGAGCTAGAGCCAGCTGACTTTACCTTGAATCGTCATTGCGAGGGGCGAAGCCCCGCGGCAATCCAAGGCGGCTTTGCGCGACTCTGGATTGCCGCGCTTCGCTCGCAATGACGACGTGGGTCGATCGAATGCCAGGACCAAGCATCTAGAGCATTTTTCGATCAAGCTGGGTCATATCCGCATGAACTGAAGTAGTTGGCGCATTCGGTGGGTTTGAAGATGTCGACGAGTTTGCCGATCAGGTCCCACAGGCCGCCTACGGTTCGCTCCTCCGCCTTGCGGAGCATGGCCTTGAGCTTGGAGAAGGCCTTTTCGATCGGGTTGAAGTCCGGGCTGTATGGCGGAAGGAAACGCAGGCTTGCACCTGCCGCTTCGATCCGTTCGCGCACCGAGGCGCGCTTGTGGCTCGACAAGTTGTCCATGATGACGACATCGCCGGGCCGCAATACGGGGACGAGAACGCTGGTGACATAGGCCTCGAACCAGTCGCCGTTGATCGGCCCGTCCAGCACCATTGGCGCGACCATACCAGTCATGCGTAGCCCGGCGACCAGCGTGGTGGTTTTGCGGTGACCGTGGGGATGACCCATGCGCAGGCGCTCGCCCTTGGCGCAGCGGCCATGGCTGCGGGTCATGTTGGTGGCGGTCCAGGTCTCATCGATGAACACAAGGCGCTCCGGCTCCAGATCGATCTGGCCATCGAACCAGTCGTGCCGCTGCTTCAGAACGTCGGGTCGGTCTTGCTCGATGGCGTGAGCAGTCTTTTTTTGCGCGTCATGCCCCGGCGCACGAAGAACCGGTGAAGCCCGGCCACAGAGACGTTCAGGCCGATCAGGGCCAGGCCCGCGCGCAGTTCTTCAAGCGAGATATCCTTGCGCGCCTGCCAAAGGGCCAGAATGTCCTGCGCACGCTCCTCCACCCGCCGCGAGCGCATGTCTCCACCCTGAGGTCTGGGAGCAAAGCTGCCGGTATCGCGTCGCTGCGCCTCCCAACGGATCGCCGTCGATGGCGCAACGCCAAACCGGGCCGCTGCCGCGCGGCAACTCAGCCCACTATCAATCGCCGCCAGAAGCCGGACACGCAAATCCATCGATAGTGCTTGAGCCATCCATGCCAGCCTCCTTCACCAGCACGGATTCTGAATCAGAAATCGGCCCGGAAAGGAATCCACCCGCGATTCAAAACGGTCGAAAACCGCTCTAATATACGACCTGGCATCCCGGTCAAAGGAGTTCGCGCAGATTCGCATACGCGGGCCGTAATTCGGGCTACGCTTTTTGGGGCATCGGCCATTCGCGGCAGACCCAGGCCAAGCCGAGACGCTGGCCGAGCGACTGCGCGGCCTTTAATAAATGATAGCTGGGAGCCGAGTTGTGCCAAGCGATGGCGCGAGTGTCGGGAGGAACCCTTGCACCGGCAGGGCGCTTCCTAACATTCCTTCAGAATTCGAAGGACAATGTTGCCCCGTACATTCGCGGCTCGCTCCATACGCGGAGATCCTCGAATAGTGGGGCTCCAACCCTATTGGCATCGGTCAGGTAGCGCCTGTCGAACAGATTTTTGACCCAGAACTGAAGCTGCAAATCATGCTTCGCCGCCCGCACCCCGGCGCGAAGATTGACGACCCCATAAGGTGACTGCGAGAGATCGTTCTCGGGGCGGAAATAGACCTTGGATTGATAGCGACCGTCGGCCCCGATGAAGCCGGCCAGTTGGGCGGTGATAGGAAACTCGTAGGAAATCCTGGCGTTGAGATTGAGACGCGGTGAGTTCACCAGCGTATTCCCGGACAAGTCGCCGCTCGGCCCCATAGTGTTGTAGTTGCGGTACTCGGTGTCCAAATAGCCGGCGCCAATAACGGCGCGTAGCCCAGTGACTGGGGCTACAGTCAACTCGGCTTCTGCGCCCCAGATCCGAGCGCTAGCGGCGTTTTCGATGATAACGGAAGTGCCCCGGATCGTGTTGACCTGTAGATTGGTGTAATCCATCGCGAATACAGCCGCGTTGAAACGGACGCGTCGGTCGAACACCATGCTCTTTATGCCGAGTTCATAGGACGTCACCTTTTCCGGGTTTACCGGTTCTTGGATTTCTGCCAGCCGCTGGAAACCGCCATAATTGTAGGTACCGGACCTGAAGCCGGTCCCGACCGAGCCATAAAGCAGTATGTCTTCGGCGGGTTTGAACGAAATCGAGGCCTTGCCTGACAAATTGTCCCAGGTAGTTGCGTCCGTCGTCCGCGGATAACCTGGGAAGACTGGGACCGGGGTCAGGCGCGTAGATATCCCGTCAAGCGTACGCTCCTCGCTGGTATAGCGCAGTCCCGCGGTAATCGACCATTGGTCGCTTAAATCCCATGTGACTTCGCCGAAGCCGGCATAGGATGTCGTCTTTGGATCGTGCACAGTCTGCATTGTAATCTGCGGAATCGCAATCTTCGGCGTGCAGGCGCCTGGCGTCGCAAGGCAGCGAAAGAAGATCAGATCAATCGGATTATGCGAGTCGTTGTGATAATAGTGGAAGCCCACGATCCAGTTGAAATTTGACGTTTCTCCAGCAAGCCGAAACTCTTGCGAACGGTATTTATCCCTGCTCTGGTAAACGACATTGAAGAGGTCGTTTGGGCTCGCATCGGCGTCATTGTCGAGATAACGTGTGACGCGCCCATAGGAGGTAATCGACGTGAGGGTGGCGAAGCCAAGATCACCGTCAAGGCGGCCTGTTAGGAGCAGATTGCGGACATTCTCCACATTCGGGCGATCGAACCCCCCGACATAGGGACTCGGCGGATCGACATAACCGAGCACATCTTCTGGCCCGGGGGGGGGAGGAGCGGGGAAGGTGCCGACCGGTTCACGCGACGGTGCGTCGCTCGCGGAATAGCCGGTGGAGACGGAAATTCTCGCCTTCCAATTGTCGGAAATATCGCCTGCGAGAATCACCCGCACGGCCCAGTCGTTTAGGCGGCCGCGCTTGGGGCCTCCCAGGATGCTCGTGAAATAGCCCGCACGATTCCGTTCGGTGAAGGCCGCGCGCGCGGCCCAGCTGTCGCTCAACGGGACATTTACGTGACCCTCCGCCTCGAAGCGGGAGTACTCGCCCACAGTCACGCTCCCGCCGCCACCGAAATCCGGAGTGGGCAATTTAGAGTAATAGTTGATTGCACCGCCGGTCGTGTTCTTGCCGTAAAGCGTTCCCTGCGGCCCCCGCAGAACCTCGACGCGGTCGATATCGAACAACAACAAATTCTGGGCGGTCGCGGGACCAATATATACCTCATCGACATAGGTGCCGACGGCCGATTGAACAGTTGCGAGGAAGTCATTGGTTCCGACACCCCGAATTGTGATCTTGGGCACCGAGAGCGATGAGCCGTTGATCTGGAGGTTTGGCACTTGTTCGGTCAGTTCAGCAGCCCGGCGAATCCCCGAGTCGCGCAGATCATCGCCATCGACAGCCGTGGTTGCGATGGGCACCGACTGGAGGTTTTCCGCCCGCCGCCGCGCGGTCACAATGATGTCCCGTATCGGTGCCTGAACCTCGCTCGGAGCGGGCGAATCCTGCGTTTGAGCAACCACCGGAGACGACGCAAAAAACGCGGTACTCACTACGAGCCCGCAGCGTACGTTTTTGAGTGCCTGTGATACCATCGCCCTTGCCTCTCTCATTTTTCGCCATGCTTGTGCCAGCGATTTATATGCGTCTGCGTATATTGTGATGTGGCGTCATGTCAACTCATGGTCTAGGCGGGTGGAGTCAAAGCAATGTGGTGCTCTGCGTTTGAGGCGACTAGATTGCGTGGCCTTCATGAAGAAGGCGCTGAAGCGTCACGGCTCGCCAGCGGCAATCGTCACCGAATGCGCGCGGCATGGGGGTCAAGAACGGAACGCTTGGCACGGTTGAGCAGGTGACGTCCGGACATATGTCCGTCCCCACCGATGACGGGCGCAGCGTCGCGTTCGATACTAAAGACTATGCCCATATCGACCACGGCTACGCCGCCACGTTCCACAAGTCGCAGGGGGTAACGGTCGATCAGGCGCATGTGCTGCGACACCGGGGATGGATCGGCATTCGGCCCATGTCGGTCTCACGCGCCACCGTGACGGGGTGCAGCTTCATTTTGGCCGCGATGACTTTGCCGATCAGGGCAGGCTCGTCCGCACCCTGTCGCGTGAGCGGACAAAGGACATGGCGAGCGACTATCCGCTCCCCGACGCCGCTGCGCACGGCTTTGCCGAACGGCGCGAGTTCCGGTTTGGCGAAGTCGCCCGCGATATGATCGCCAAGGCGCGGGGGCTGTTCGCCGACCCTGACCGGATTGCAGAATTGCGGGGGCGTCTCGACAAGGCGCTGGGGCGTGAGCCGACAGCAGCGCCCGAAGCCGACCGGACTACGGACAAGGAACGGGGCAGGATCGCAGCACCAATGCCGCCGCGCTCCGTCTCCGCGCCCGCATGGCCAAACTTGGCCAGCAGGTGCGAAAGGATGATGAGCGGGATCGCGACCGGACAAAAGACCGTGACCGTGGAGGGCCAGGACGATGAATGACGCGCAGGACGATCCCCTCTTGGGGTTGCTGACCGATATTGTCGAAGGTGTGGCGGCGCTCGCCGCGTGCGTCGATGCGATGGAAACTGAAGCTGCGGTGCATCGAGAGCAGGTCAACGAGGCACTTGCCACCATCGCCGAGATCGCCTTGCGCACCTATTATGTCAGCAAGCCGCCCAGCGCCTTGCCCGATGACATCATCAACGCCAGCGTCATGGACCCCATGATCGAGCGGTGGCCGCAAGGCGCGGTTGTTGGCATGTCGAGCCACGGCAGCAGTACAAACATTGCCTCCCCCGAGATCGAAGGGCATTGCGTTTGCTTGGTTCCCGCCCAGATAAAATCCACAAATTGTTCTACACAAATCATACACAGGCAAAAAACGTGACTTTTTGTTTCTGTTTTACAACGAGTTATTCAACTCTGAAAGTCTGGAGCGGGTGAAGGGAATCGAACCCTCGTCGTAAGCTTGGGAAGCTTCTGCTCTGCCATTGAGCTACACCCGCCGGGAGCGCGGCCCTTGCCACAGGCCATCCGACGCGGTCAACCGTGGCGCTATGCGCGCGGGCCAAGCTGGGTTAGGCTGCGAAGATGGACGATCCGGCCCCGCCGCCGCCCGAACCCGCGCCCGAGCAGCCCCGCGGCGGCGAGCTGGTGCGCCGCCACTCGGCCGTCACGCGGCTGTGGCACTGGCTCAACGTGGTGGTGGTCACGGTGCTGCTGATGAGCGGGCTGATGATCTTCAACGCCCACCCCCGCCTCTATTGGGGCCAGTTCGGGGCCAATGCCGACCGCGCCTGGCTCGAGCTGCCCGAGAACGACGGGATGGCGTTTCCCGGCTGGGCGACGCTGCCTTCGGACTACAGCCTCGCCGATGCACGGTTGTGGCACCTCGCTTTCGCCTGGCTGCTCGCGCTCGGCCTCCTCGGGTTCCTCGCCTGGGGCCTGGTCCGCGGCCACATCCGCCGCGACCTCCACATCTCGCTGAGCGAATGGCGTCCGGCGCACTTGTGGCACGACATCAAGCAGCACGCCCGGCTGCGCTTTCCTACCGGCGTGGCGGCGCCGCGCTATAATGCGCTGCAGAAAATCGCCTATTGCGGAGTGCTGTTCGGGCTGCTGCCGCTAATGATCGCCACCGGCCTCGCGATGTCGCCCGGGATCGATCCCGCGATGCCCTGGCTGGTCGACCTGCTCGGCGGGCGGCAATCGGCGCGCTCGCTGCATTTTCTCGCCGCGGCAGGGCTGGTCGTTTTCTTCGTGGCGCACATCGTCATGGTCGTGCTCGCCGGGCCGATCGACGAAGTGCGTTCGATGATTACCGGATGGTACCGCCTGCCCGAGGAACGGCCATGACGCTGTCGCGGCGCGGCTTGCTCGGTGCGGGCGCGCTGGGGGCCGGGGGCCTGCTGCTCGGCGGCTGCGACCGGCTCAATTCGAGCCCCGGCTTCCGCTCGCTGCTGAAGGGCGCCGAAGGGCTGCACCAGGCCTCGCAGCGGGCGCTCGCGGGCGACGCCCTGGCGCGCGAGTTCACCCGCGCCGAGATGTCCCCGCTGTTCCGCGCCAACGGCAGCATCCGGGTCAACGATCCGGCCTACCGGACGCAATTGGCGAACGGATTCGCCGGCTGGGCGCTGGTGGTGGACGGGCAGGTCAAGCGCCCGCTCACGCTGCCGCTCGCCGCGCTCAAGGCGCTGCCCCAGCGCAGCCAGATCACCCGCCACGACTGCGTCGAGGGGTGGAGCGCGATCGGCGAATGGCAGGGGCCGCAGCTGGGAGCGGTGCTGGCGGCGGCAGGGTTGCTGCCCGCGGCGCGCTACGCGGTGTTCCACTGCGCCGACCGGATCGGCGAGACGCCCTATTACGAATCGATCGACCTCGTCGACGCCTTCCACCCGCAGACGATCTTGGCCTGGCGGATGAACGGCCAGCCGCTCGCCGAGGCCCACGGCGCGCCGCTACGCCTCAGGGTCGAGCGCCAGCTCGGCTACAAGCACGCCAAGTTCGTCACCCGGATCGAGCTGACCGATTCGCTGGCGCGCTCCTACGGCGGGGCGGGCGGGTTCTGGGAGGACCGCAGCGACTACGCCTGGTACGCGGGGATCTAGCTTCCCAGTCCATCTCTTAGCAGCGCCTCGGCCACCGCCGCGACTTCCTCGACCGTCCGGTCCTCGGCCCAAACGCCGTAGCGCAGGCCGAGAAACACGTTCATCCCCATCGCCGCCCAAGCGCGCACCTCGTTGTCGCCCGGGGTCATCGAGCCGTTCGCGACGTTCTCGTCGAAGCGCGCGGCGATGCGGTTTGCGGTGCCTTCGTAGTGAGCGCGGTAGCTCGCCGGATCGGCGAATTCGGCCTCGTCTATGATCCGGTAGATTTCCTTGTGCTCGCGCGCGAAGCCAAGGAAGGCGGCGAGCGCATCGCGTTCGCGCGCGGTTCCGCCGAGACCCGGCTGGACCTTGCTCGCGACGATCGTCGCCACCGCCTGGCTCATGTCGCGGACCAGCGCCGAGAAGATTGCGTCCTTGCTGTCGAAATAGGTGTAGAAGCTGCCCAGCGCGGTGCCGGCGCGGCGGGTGATCCCGCTGATCGAGGCGTCGTGGAAGCCGCGCTCGCCGAATTCCTTGGCCGCCGCATCGAGCAGGCGGCGCAGCGTTTCGCGCCCCCGCGCGGTGCGCGGCACTTTGCCCGGGCTGGCCCCGCCGGCTGCCTGGTCCGCACTGTCTGCCACTGTTGCCATCGGGACACGGCTTAGGGCGATTTCATCCAAACGCAAATCAAAAGTTGAAAGGTGGTTCAACTTTCAATATGGGAGAGACCAACGGCCGCACGGGCGGTCAAATGGAGGGAAGAGATGTCCTGGAACGCCGCGCTTCGTCGTCATTCGCGCCTGCTGCTCGCCGCCACCGCGCTGTCCGCGCTGGCCAGCCCCGCCTGGGCGCAGGACCCCGCCGCCGATGGCGCTTCCGAGGATGACGGGGTCATCGTCGTCACCGCGCGCCGGCGCGAGGAAAGCCTGATCGACGTGCCGATCGCGATTACCGCGCTGTCGGGCGAGCAGCTCGAGAACAAGGGCGCGGCCGACATCACCGCGATCGCCGAAACCGTGCCCAACGTCACCCTGGAGGCGAGCCGCGCGACCAATTCGACGCTCAGCGCCTTCATCCGCGGGGTCGGCCAGCAGGACCCGGTCTCGGGCTTCGAGCAGGGGGTCGGGATCTATCTCGACGACGTCTATCTCAACCGCCCGCAAGCGGCGGTGCTCGACATCTACGACGTCCAGCGGATCGAGGTGCTGCGTGGGCCGCAGGGCACGCTCTACGGCCGCAACACCGTCGGCGGCGCGGTCAAATATGTGACCAAGCGGATCGACGACGAGGCCCATGTCAGCCTGCGCGGCACTTACGGCAGCTACGACCAGGCCGACGGGATCGTCTCGGCGAGCACCCCGGTGGGCGACGGCACGCTTCGCTTCGGCGCCGCGCTCGCCCGGCTCAGCCGCGGCGGCTTCGGGACCAACTTGACCACCGGGCTCGAGAACTACAACAAGGACGTGTGGGCCGCGCGCGGGACGATCGAGGTCCACGCCGACGGGTTCTTCGGGCGCCTTTCGGGCGATTGGACCCACGACAAGTCGAACCCGCGCGGCGGCCACCGCCTGATTACTAGCCTGCAGACCGGCGCGCCCGTGCTCGCCAACGTTTACGACACCCGCGGCGGGCTCAACGATCCCAAGCAGGACGTCGAGGCCTGGGGCGGCTCGCTGTTCATGGAAGCGAACCCGGTCGACTGGCTGACGCTGCGCTCGATCACCGCCTATCGCAAGGACGATTCGGCCACCCCGATCGACTTCGACGCGCTGCCCGCGATCGATGTCGACGTGCCCGGCTTCTACTTCAACGACCAGTTCAGCCAGGAGCTGCAGGTCCTGGTCGACAGCGGCGGCTTCCACGGGCTGGTCGGGCTGTACTACCTCAACGCCTCGGCGCTGACCCAGTTCGACGTCCGCCTGTTCACCACGATCGCCGGGCTCACCGCCTTCACCAACGCCGACATCGATACCGACACAATTGCCGGGTTTGCCGACTTCAGCTACGATTTGAGCGACATGTTCAGCATTTCGCTGGGCGGCCGCTACACCTGGGACAAGCGCACCGCCTATATCCTGCGGCAGAACTACCTCGGCGGCGGCTCGCCGGTGTTCGGCGGGGCGGGGACCCCGTTCGGTGCTTCGGGAACCAATTTCCGCGGCTCGAACACCTTCACCAAGTTCACCCCCAAGGCGACGCTGAGCTTCAAGCCGGGCCCCGATCACACGCTCTACGCGTCCTATTCGCAGGGCTTCAAGGGCGGCGGGTTCGATCCGCGCGGGGTCGGGGTCAACGCCCCGAGCACCGACGGCGTGCCCGGGCTTACCAACCAGGAAATCGCCGCCTATCTCAGCTTCCGGCCCGAAAAGGTCGACAGCTACGAGATCGGCTACAAGGCCAACCTGCTCGACCGGCGGGTCTATGTCGCCGCCGCCGGGTTCTACATGGACTATACCGACGTCCAGATCCCCGGCTCGGTCGCCTGCGTGGTCGGCGGGCTGCCGACCTTCTGCGGGGTGGTCTCGAACGCGGGCAAGGCGCGGCTGCAGGGCTTCGAATTCGAAACCCGCGCCAAGCTGATCGACAGCCCGGGCGGCACGCTGACTTTCACCGGCTCGCTCGGCTACATCGACGCCAAGTTCACCCGCTACATCGCCAACATCGCCAGCACCCCGACCGACGTCTCGGCCTTCCGCAAGGTCCAGAATACGCCGAAGTGGTCGGGCAGCGCCGGGCTCGACTATGCCATGGCGCTGGGCGAGGGCACGCTCAATATCGGCGCCGGCATGTCGTTCAAGAGCAAGACCTTCCAGTTCGAGATTCCCAACCCCTACATCGACCAGCCGGCCTACCAGCTGTTCGACGCCAGCATCGTCTATCGTGCGCCGGGGAACCGCTGGTCGCTCGGGGTCTTCGGCAAGAACCTGACCAACGAGCGGATCAAGACTTCGGGCTATACCTTCATGGCCGGCAACGCCACGACCGGGGTGCTCAACATGCCGCTCGCCGCCGCGCTCGGCCGCGAAGGCGTGCTGAGCGCGTTCTACGCCAACCCGCGGCAGGTCTTCGTCACCGGGTCGGTCAACTTCTAAGCCGCTGACAAACATCTCCTCCCTGGGCTAGGAGGCGGGAATGACCCGTCTCCTGGCCCTGCTTTTGTCCGCCGTCCTCGCACTGCTGCCGCTGGCGGCGCAGGCGCAGGTGACGATCGCCTTCCACAGCTTCAACGGCTCGTATTTCGGCGGGCGCTATCCCCACGCCTTCGTCGTGCTCGACGGGACGCTCGAGGACGGCACCCGGGTCCACGAGAACTTCGGCTATTCGACCGATGCGGGCGCGCTTTCCGCGCTCTCGGGCGACGTGCGCGGGGTGATCCAGGTCGAAAAGGAAAGCTATATCGCCAAGACCAACCGCCACTTCGCGGTGCCGGTCAGCGACACGCAATACCGCGCGCTGATCGCCGAGCGCGAGGCGTGGCGCGATGCGCCGGGGCAAAAGCGCTACAAGCTCGACCACCGCAACTGCATCCACTTCGTCGCCAAGCTCGCCGAGATGGTCGGGATCAGCGCGCCGGTTCCGCAGAAGATGGTGCGCCGGCCCAAGCTGTGGCTGAACTATGTGACCCGGCAGAACCCGCAGCTCGGGGCGAGCGAGATCAAGTGAGCTAGCCGGCTTTGCGCAGCGCCTCGGGCGCGGCGGGCGCGGGTTGGTCGAGCCAGATGCCGCGAGTGTCGTAAACCGCGTGCCGCGCGCGTTCGGCGAGCGGAACCGCCTTGAACTGGTCGTGATCGACCAGGACGATCAGGATATCCGATTGCTCGAGCGCGCTGTCGATGTCCACCAGGCGCGCCCCGGTGCCCTCGAATTCGCGCGGCAGTTCGGTCGCGTAGGGCTCGACCACCGCGATGCGATCGCCGAAGCGGCGCGCCAGCGTCGCCGCGACGAGCCGCGCGGGGCTCTCGCGGAAATCGTCGATATTGGCCTTGAAGGCCAGGCCGAGGCAGGCGACCCGCGCGCCCGGACGGCCTGTAATCAGCGCTTCGGCGCGGGCGATGACGTGGCGGATCTTGCCGTCGTTGACCCCGCGAGCGGTGCGGATCAGCGGGGTCTCCTCGGGCGCGCCGTGGACGATGAACCACGGATCGACCGCGATGCAGTGCCCGCCGACGCCGGGGCCGGGCGAGAGGATGTTGACCCGCGGGTGACGGTTGGCGAGGCGGATCACCTCCCACACGTCGAGCCCCATGCGGTCGGAAACGATCGACAGCTCGTTGGCGAAAGCGATGTTGACGTCGCGGTAGGCGTTTTCGACCAGCTTGGTCATCTCGGCGCTGCGGGCGTCGGTGACGATGCACTCGCCGCGCACGAACAGCTTGTAGAACTGCAGCGCTTTCCTCGCGCACCGGGGCGTGATTCCGCCGATCGAGCGGTCGTTGCCCGCCAGTTCCTCGAGGATCTTCCCCGGCAGCACCCGCTCGGGGCAGTAGGCGATCGAGACGTCGGGGGTTTCGCCGGTCAAGCCAGGGCACTTGAGGTCGGGCCGCGCCGTGGCGATGAGGTCGCGCAGTTGCTCGGTGGTGCCGACAGGAGAGGTCGATTCGAGGATCACGCAATCGCCGGGCCTGAGCACCTTGGCGACCGCCTCGCCCGCGGCGAGAACATAGGAAATGTCGGGCGCGTGGTCCTTGTCGAACGGAGTGGGCACCGCGATCACGAAAACGTCGGCCGGGGCCATTTCGGTCGCAGCCGAGAGCAGCCCGCGCTGGACCACGCCCTGGACCAGCCCGTCGAGATCGACCTCCTCGATGTGGATTTCGCCGCGGTTGATCGTCTCGACCACTTCGGCAGAAACATCGACGCCGCGCACCCGGCACCCCGCACGGGCGACGATTGCCGCAGTGGGCAGGCCGATATAACCCAGTCCGACCACGCAGACTTCGGGCCTAACTTCGGATTTCATTCCCCAGCAGCTCCACGATACGGCGCGCCGCGTGCCCGTCCCCGAAGGGGTTGTGCGCGCGGGCCATGGCTTCGTAGGCCGCCTTATCGTCGAGCAGGGTGAAGATTTCGGTAACGATACGCGCCGGATCGGTGCCCACCAGCCTGGCGGTTCCGGCGCTAACCCCTTCGGGACGCTCGGTAGTTTCGCGCATCACCAGCACCGGCTTGCCCAGCGCAGGGGCCTCTTCCTGGACCCCGCCGCTATCGGTGAGCATGATTTCGGCCAAGCCTAGCAGGCGCGCGAAGTTGGGATAGTCGAGCGGTTCGATCAGCGCGACGTTGCCCAGCCCGCCGAGCCGCGCGTTCATCACGCCGCGCACGTTTGGGTTGAGGTGGACCGGGAACACCACCGCGACATCGCCGCGCGCGGCGATCCGGCGGATCGC
>JBOHIC010000009.1:0-14224 GCA_050725835.1 Novosphingobium sp. | reverse complement strand
AAAGTTGTCGACACCACCACCTCGAGCTTCATCTTCGAACTCACCGGCGACCCCGGCAAGATCGACCGCTTCGTCGCCCTGATGCGCGAGTTGGGGCTGGTCGAAGTCGGCCGCACCGGCGTGGTCGGGATGATGCGCGGCGCAGAAGGCGTCTAGGAATTCACACTCACACCAAACGGGAACGACAATGAAGGTTTACTACGACGCCGATGCAGACCTGAACCTGGTCACCGGCAAAAAGATCGCGATCCTCGGTTATGGCTCGCAGGGCCACGCCCATTCGCAGAACCTGCGCGACAGCGGGGTCAAGGAGGTGGCGATTGCGCTGCGGCCGGGTTCGGCCAGCGCGAAGAAGGCCGAAGCTGCGGGCTTCAAGGTGCTCGCCAACGCCGAAGCGGCGAAGTGGGCCGACGTGCTGATGATCCTTGCCCCCGACGAGCACCAGGCGTCGATCTGGGAAAACGACATCAAGGGCAACCTCCGCCCCGGCGCCGCGCTTGCTTTCGCGCACGGGCTCAACATTCACTTCGGGCTGATCGAAGCGCCCGCGGACATCGACGTCATCATGATCGCCCCCAAAGGTCCGGGCCACACCGTGCGCAGCGAATACGTCAAGGGCGGCGGGGTGCCGTGCCTGATCGCGGTGCACCAGGACGCCAGCGGCAACGCGCACGACGTCGCGCTGGCCTATGCCAGCGGCGTCGGCGGCGGGCGTAGCGGGATCATCGAAACCGACTTCAAGGAAGAGTGCGAGACCGACCTGTTCGGCGAGCAGGCGGTGCTGTGCGGCGGGATCACCCACCTTATCCAGGCGGGGTTCGAGACCCTGGTCGAGGCCGGCTACGCCCCCGAAATGGCCTATTTCGAGTGCCTCCACGAAACCAAGCTGATCGTCGACCTGCTCTACGAAGGCGGGATCGCCAACATGCGCTATTCGATCTCGAACACCGCCGAATACGGCGACATCGTCACGGGACCGCGGATCATCACCGACGAGACCAAGGCCGAGATGAAGCGCGTCCTCGCCGACATCCAGTCGGGCCGCTTCGTCAAGAACTTCGTCCTCGACAACCGCGCCGGCCAGCCCGAACTTAAGGCCGCGCGCAAGGCAGCCGCGGCGCATCCGATCGAGCAGACCGGGGCGCAGCTGCGCGCGATGATGCCGTGGATCGGGGCGAACAAGCTGGTCGATCAGGCGAAGAACTGAACGGGAGTGGGAACACCGCCGGGGCGCGGCGGTTGTTTTTCGGAACCGACCGGAGGCTAACCATGCTGCGTGCCGCACTTTTCCTTGCCGTCGCCGCGCTGACGCTGTCCGGCTGCGATACCGCAGAAGCGCCCAGTCCCGACATCCCGAGCGACACGGCGAGCGCGGTTTCCGCGGCCACCGAGAGCGCGCCTGCAGCACCTGAACCTGCGCCCACATCTTCGGTTGCGGCGACGCCAAGTGCAAAACTCGCGCCCGTCCTACCGAAGACTCCCCCGATCACGCCGCCCAAAAAGGCCACGCCCCCCAGCGGCGAGGACGCGTGCGGGGCGAGCAAGCTCGGGCGGTGGCGAGGCTCGCAGCCGACGAATAGCGTCATGGCCGAAATCCGCCGCGCCTCGGGCGCGCAACGCATCCGCACGATCCGCCCCGGCGACGTGGTGACGATGGATTACAGCGAGAGCCGGCTCAACGTGAACATCGGCGAGGACGGCCGGATCGAAAGCTTCCGCTGCGGCTGAGTCAGCGCAACCAAACCTCCGTTCGTCCTGAGGAGCTGCCGAGCGCAGCGAGGTGGCGTCTCGAAGGATTTCGGCTGGGGTGTGGTTTGAGATGGGCCTTCGCTCCGCTCAGTCCCGCCTCACCACGAACGGATTTGGGGGGAAGCGGCTAGTCGAGAGCGGCGTAGATCATCGTCTTGAGCTCGCGCCGGATCGGATAGGCGCTCGACGGGGCGATCTGGGTCATGAAGACCATGTGGACCTGCTCGACCGGATCGACGAAGAACGCAGTCGAATACATCCCGCCCCAGTAGAATTCGCCCGCCGAGCCCGGCACCATCGTCCGCGCCGGCGAGAGATTGACCGCGAACCCGAGCCCGAAGCCGGCACCCGCGTTGGTCGCTTCGCTGAACAGCGATGTCGACCAGCTGGCGAGGTCGCCGCCATCGGGGAGGTGGTTGGTTGTCATCAGTTCGAGCGTCTTGCGGCCAATGATACGCGTTCCGTCGAGCGTGCCCTTGCCGAGCAGCATCGAGCAGAACCGGTGATAGTCGAGCGCGGTCGAAACCAGCCCGCCGCCGCCCGAAACCTGCTTCGGCATCCGGCTCCACAGGCTCTCGGTGCCGCGGTCGAGCATCTTGGGCGGCTTGCCGGGGAGGAACTGGAGGCAATCGGTCAGCCGCGATACCTTCGCCTCGGGGACCATGAAGCCAGTATCGACCATTCCGAGCGGGGCGAAGATACGCTGCTCGAAGAACTCTTCGAGCGGCTGCCCCGCAACCCGCTGGACCACCGCGCCGAGCACGTCGGTCGAAACCGAATAGTTCCACGATTCGCCGGGCGAGAATTCGAGTGGGAGCTTGCCCAGCGCGGCGATCAGCCCGTCGAGATCGAGGTTGCCGTGCCAGTTCTCGATCTTGCCCTCGCGGTATGCGGCATCGACGTTGGTTCGGTTCTGGAACGAATAGGTCAGCCCGGATGTGTGCCGCAGCAGATCGAGCATCAGCATCGGCCGGGCGAGCGGCTTGGTCAGGAACGGCACCCCCGCCCCGCCGCCAGCGTAGACACCCAGGTTCGCGAACTCGGGCAGCACCCGGTGCACCGGGGTATCGAGCGCGACCTTGCCCTCCTCGACCAGCATCATGAAGGCGATCGCGGTGACCGGCTTGGTCATGCTGGCGATACGGAAAATCGAGGCTTCGTCGATCGCGGCAGACTCACCCTCTCGCGCCGGGCCCTGCGAGGAGAAGTGAACAATCTCGCCGCGGTGGGCGACGAGCAGCTGCGCTTGCAGCAGCTTGCCGGTGTCGAGGTAGCGCTCCTTCACGAACCCATCGATGGCGGCGAGCCGCTGTGTGTCGAACCGTCCCAAGCCCATGCCGATCGTGCCTTTTCGCAACTTTCGTGCGTATTGCGGGGGCCGACGGCACTTTACAACCCCGGTGCGAGACTCCATAGCCGCCCCCATGATCCGGCTTGGCCTGCTCCTGCGACTTATCCGCCCCCGGGCGTGAGCTGACGCGTCGTTCCCGGCGCTGGGCGCGCACCGGGGGATGCCTTCGCAAAGCCGCAATCAGCCAGTTTCCGGAAAGCACCGTCATGACCATGCTCAAGCAGCCCGGGGCCAAGTACCGCCCCTTCCCGCCGATAAACCTGCCCGACCGGCAGTGGCCCGGCCGCGTGATCGACAAGGCCCCGCGCTGGCTTTCGACCGACCTGCGCGACGGCAACCAGGCGCTGATCGACCCGATGGGCGCGGAAAAGAAGCTGCGATTTTTCGACCTGCTGGTGAAAGTCGGGGTCAAGGAGATCGAGATCGGCTTCCCCGCCAGCGGCGCGACCGACTTCGACTTCATCCAGGGACTGGTGCGTTCGGACCGGGTGCCCGAGGACGTCATCGTCCAGGTACTCACCCAGTCGCGCCGCGACCTGATCGAGACCAGCTTCGCCAGCCTCGAAGGCGCGCCCAAGGCCATCGTCCACCTCTACAACGCGGTCTCCCCGGCGTGGCGGCGGATCGTGTTCGGAATGAGCCGCGAGGAGGTGAAGCAGATCGCGATCGACGGCGCCAAGGTGCTGCGCGACCAGGCGGCGAAGTACCCGGCGACCGACTGGCATTTCGAATACTCGCCCGAGACTTTCTCGACCGCCGAGGTCGAGTTCTCGGTCGAGGTTTGCGCGGCCGTGATGGAAGTGCTCGAGCCGACCGCCGACAAGCCGATCATCTTCAACCTTCCCGCCACCGTCGAATGCGCCACGCCGAACATTTACGCCGACCAGATCGAGCTGTTCGGGCGCACGATCCCGGACCGCGAGAGCGTCGTCATCAGCCTCCACACCCACAACGACCGCGGCACCGGGATCGCCGCCTGCGAGCTCGGACTGATGGCCGGCGCCGACCGGGTCGAAGGCTGCCTGTTCGGCAACGGCGAGCGTACCGGCAATTGCGATCTCGTTACAGTTGCTCTCAATATGTACAGCCAAGGCGTTGATCCAGGCTTGGATTTTTCGGACATTGACGTCATCGCCAGCACCGTCGAATACTGCAACCAGCTGCCGATCCACCCGCGCCATCCCTATGTCGGCGAGCTGGTTTATACCTCGTTCTCAGGCAGCCACCAGGACGCAATCAAGAAGGGCTTTGCTGCGCGCGAGGCGCAGAACGACGAGGCCTGGGTCATGCCCTACCTCCCCATCGATCCGGCCGATCTCGGGCGCGATTACGAGGCGGTGATCCGGGTCAATTCGCAGAGCGGCAAGGGCGGGTTCGCCTGGGTGCTCGAGCAGGATCAGGGACTCAAGCTGCCCAAGAAGATGCAGGCGCACTTCTCCACCCACGTCCAGGCGCTCGCCGACGAGGTCGGGCGCGAGCTGTTCGCCGAGGACATATGGGCGGTGTTCCAGCGGGTTTACCGCCTTGGCACCCCGCAGCATTTCCAGTTGCTCGACTACGAAGAATCGAAGGCGGCGGACGGCACCCGCCTGTTCGCGGGCAAGATCGCGGTGGACGACAAGGAACGGTCGGTCTCGGGCCGCGGCAACGGTCTGATCAGCTCGGTGGTCGCAACCATCGGCGACAGCTTCGGGGTGAGCCTCGAGGTCAAGGACTACGCCGAGCACGCGATGACCGCGGGCTCCGACGCCCGCGCCGCCGCTTACGTCGAATGCGTGGTTCCCGACGGCCGCACGGTGTGGGGCGTCGGGATCGACGAAGACATTGCGACGGCCAGCGTCCGCGCCGTACTCAGCGCGGCGAACGGCGCTAGTCCTGCGGCTGGGGAACCACCCGCAAGTAAGGCGTGACCGCGTTCCACCCGGACGGGAACCGCTCGCGCGCCTCGTCGTCGGACACCGCGGGAACGATGATCACGTCCTCGCCCCACTTCCAGTTCACCGGGGTGGCGACCTTGTGCTTCGCGGTGAGCTGGCACGAATCGAGCAGCCGCAGCACCTCGTCGAAATTGCGCCCAGAGCTCATCGGATAGTTGAGCGAGGCCTTGATCATCTTGTCCGGGCCGATCAGGTAAACCGTGCGCACGGTCGCATTGTCGGCCGCGGTGCGCCCTTCGGAGGTCTCGCCCGCATCGGCCGGGAGCATCTCATAGAGCTTGGCGACCTTGAGGTCGCTGTCGCCGATGATCGGATAGGTCACCTCGCCTCCGGTCGCCGCCTTGATGTCGCCGAGCCAGCGTTCGTGGTTGCCCACCGGATCGATCGACAGCCCGATTACCTTGCAGTTGCGCCGGGCGAAATCGGGCGCCAGCTTGGCGAGATAGCCGAGTTCGGTGGTGCAGACCGGGGTGAAATCCTTGGGATGCGAGAACAGCACCCCCCAGCTGTCGCCGAGCCAGTCGTGAAATGCGATCTCGCCCTGCGTGGTCTTCGCGGTGAAATCGGGGGCCTTGCTGCCGATCGAAAGTGTCACGTCTAGTCTCCCAAGCTGTCGGTGGTGCGGACCCAATCGAGCCTGCGAAACTAGCACGCCTCCCGCGCTGGCGAAAGCTGCGTCCGGCGCGCTACAGCGACAGCCCGCCATCGACCACCAACGTCTGCCCGGTGACGTAGGCGGCGAGCGGCGAGGCAAGGAACAGCGCCGCCCCGGCCATGTCTTCAGGCGTCCCCAGCCGGCCTTGCGGGATCTGCCCGAGCGCGCCGGCAAGCCGCGCCGGGTGATCGGTGGTGACCTTGGTCATCTTGGTCGCGACGAAGCCGGGGGCGATGCCGTTTACCCGGATGCCCTCCACCGCCCAGGCCCGCGCCAGCGACTTGACCAGGCTGATCGCCCCGGCCTTCGATGCCGCATAGGCCGGATTGCCTAGGCTCGCCCTGAACCCGCCGATCGAGCTGACGATGATCGCGGTGCCTTTGCTCTCGGCCAGATCGCTGCGGAACCGCCGTGTGCAATTCATCGGGCTGTCGAGGTTGACCGCCATGACCTTGTCCCAGCCCTCGCGCTCGAACTCGCCGCGCCCGTAGACCACCACGCCCTGGCACAACACCAGCACGTCGAGCCCGGCGAACGGCGCGGGCGCGGCTTCGACAGCGCCGGGGTCGCTCACGTCGACGCAGGTGTAGCCGAGTCCGGAAAGGTCCGAGCCCTCCTCCGCACCGTAGGCCGCTGCGCTCGCGCGGGTTCCCCACACATGAACCTCGGCTCCCCGTGCGCGGAACGCCTGGGCGATCCCGTTGCCGATGCCGCTCGATCCGCCGACCACGAGAACGCGCTTGCCGGTGAAGTCCGTGTCGCTGTGCACCGCCGGCCCCCGCTTGTTTAATCGCCCGGTCAATGCGAGGCTCGGCGAGCGCTGTCAAACGGGAGGAACAATGAGCGAAGCGATCCTCGAACCCGACCTGCCGATCGTCGATCCGCACCACCACCTGTGGGACCTGCGCCCGCTGCTGCCATCGTTCGCAGGCATGGACGACGCCTTCGTCGAAACGGTCTCGCGTTCGCCCTATTACGTGTTCGACCAGCTCCTCGCCGACTGCCGCAGCGGGCACAACGTGGTCGCAACGGTGTTCATGGAATGCAGCGCATTCTACCGCTCGGGCGCGAGCGAGGCGATGAAACCTGTGGGCGAAGTCGAATTCGTCAACGGGGTCGCGGCGCAGAGCGCGAGCGGGCTTTACGGCGACTTTCGCGCCTGCGCCGGGATCGTCGGCCACGCCGATCTGATGCTCGGCGACGCCG
Organism: Novosphingobium sp.; assembly: GCA_050725835.1. Taxonomy (GTDB): domain Bacteria; phylum Pseudomonadota; class Alphaproteobacteria; order Sphingomonadales; family Sphingomonadaceae; genus Novosphingobium. Next base: position 7,326 of record JBOHIC010000009.1, on the reverse strand, counting down.
CTCGGCCGGTGCTCGAAGCCCTGATCGCGGCGGGCAACGGTCGGTTCCGCGGCATCCGCCACGCCGCCGCCTGGGATGCCGATCCTGCGGTGCTCGGCCCGGTGTTCCATCACCCCGAGGGGCGCTATCTCGCCGCCGGCTTCCGCGCCGGTTTCGCCCATCTCGCCCCGCTCGGCCTCAGTTTCGACGCATGGCTGCTCGAGCCGCAGCTCGGCGATCTGATCTCGCTCGCCCGCGCCTTTCCCGACACGCAGATCGTGCTCGACCACTGCGGCACTCCGCTCAACATCGCCAGCTATCGCGGCAAGCTGCCCGAGCGTTTCGGCATCTGGCGCGATGCGATCCGCGAGCTGGCGCGGTGCCCCAACGTTGCAGTCAAGGCCGGGGGCTTGGCGATGCCGTGCAACGGGATGCCCGAGGCGGGGCCGGAGGCTGGGGTCTCCTCCGAAGCACTCGCCGCGCTGTGGCGGCCCTACATCGAAACCTGCATCGAAGCCTTCGGCCCCGACCGTGCGATGTTCGAGAGCAACTACCCGGTCGACAAATGGGCCGCGCCATACCCGATGCTATGGAACGCCTTTAAGCGCATCACCGCCGGCGCGAGCGCGGACGAGAAGCACGCGCTTTATGCCGGAACGGCGCGCCGCGTTTACCGACTCGGCGAAGCACCCTCGGAGTGATGCGGGCCTGATAAAAGGCGCTATCGACAGCCGCAGGGCGGATGCATATGAGCGACCTTAACCGATCGCTTAAATCGAGGGAAACCGATGCCGCTGCCCGCCCCGTTCGACCGTTTGCGCCTGCCCGTCATCGGCTCTCCGCTGTTCATCATCTCCGGGCCGGAACTGGTTATCGCGCAGTGCAAGGCGGGGATCGTCGGCGCGTTTCCGGCGCTCAATGCCCGGCCCTCGGGAGTGCTCGACGAGTGGCTCCACCGGATCACCGAGGAACTCGCCGCGCACAACCGCGACCATCCCGATCGCCCCGCCGCGCCCTATGCGGTCAACCAGATCGTCCACAAATCGAACGACCGGCTCGAGGAGGACATGGGGGTCTGCGCCAAGTGGCAGGTTCCGATGGTTATCACGTCGCTCGGCGCGCGCGAGGATCTCAACCGCGCGGTGCAAGGCTGGGGCGGGATCGTGCTCCACGACGTGATCAACGACCGCTTCGCGCGCAAGGCGATCGAAAAAGGCGCCGACGGCCTGATCCCGGTCGCCGCGGGCGCGGGTGGCCACGCCGGGGTGCTCTCGCCTTTCGCGATGATGCAGGAAATCCGCGAGTGGTTCGATGGCCCGGTCGCGCTCTCGGGCTCGATCGCCTGCGGCCATTCGATCTTGGCGGCGCAGGCGATGGGGGCGGACTTCGCCTATATCGGAAGCCCATGGATCGCGACGCAGGAGGCGAATGCGATGGAGGGCTACAAGCAGGCGATCGTTTCGGGCCGCGCCGACGACATCACCTATACCAACCTGTTCACCGGGGTTCATGGCAACTACCTGCGCCCCTCGATCGTCGCCGCCGGGCTCGATCCGGAAAACCTCCCGGTGAGCGACCCCTCCAAAATGAATTTCGGCTCGGGCGGCAATACCAAGGCCAAGGCGTGGAAGGACATCTGGGGTTCGGGACAGGGGATTAGCGCGGTCACCGCGGTCGACAGCGTCGCCGACCGGGTCGACCGGCTCGAGGCCGAGTATAATGCAGCGCGCGCCGAACTGGCGGCCAAGGCGCGGATGGCGCTCGCTTAGGGCTCGAGATCGGGCCAAAGCGAGGCGGCCATCGCGTCGAGTTCGGAATAGTCGGGCATCTTGCCCAGCGGCACTCGCCCGCTGAGTCTGCACGCTCCGAACCGCGCGGCGAGCAAGCGACGACGCAGCGCGCGCTGGAGCAAGGCCAGGCGCGCCTGCGCGCTCAGCCTCGCGGCGGAGGGATTGGTCGAGGAGAGCGCCGCCCAGCCCGCCTCGATCTGACCGACCCGGGCGATGACCACCTCGTTGTAGCGGCGATGCGGCCCACGGTGGAGCGGCAGCCCGGTGCGCACCGCTGCTTCGTCGCGCGCGGGCAGGAGCAGGCCGTTGCGGCGGAAATCGTCGAGACCGAGATGGTCGTGCCCGACCGTATCGAACAACCGGTCGAACGCCCGCAAGGTGAGCAACTGGCGCGGCAGCAGATGATGGCGCTGCAGGGCGGGATCGTGGCCCGGCCGCGATGGGTCGTTCACTGCCCGAAACGGAAGCCGGCCGCGCTGCGCCGCGCCGCCGCCGCAGTCACGCAAGCCATCGCACCCGCAGCAGCGTCCCGCCCGCTTCGGGTTCGGCGACCAGGTCCTCTCCGCCCGGGCCCGAATAGCGCGCCGCCGCTGTGAGCGGGCCGGAATAGACCAGGTCGTCGATCAGCCGCACCGCGAGCTTGCCCGCCTCCGCCGCGCTGGCGCCGGGCCTGGGTTCGAGCAGCAGCTCCTGCCCGGCGAGGAAGGCCAGTCCGTGCGAGAGCAGCCTTCCCTCGGCATCGCGTTCGAGGGTGGCAAGCCCTAGCGCCGGGAAGGCGCCGCCGTCGAGCCATTCGCCGGCGATGCGGCCGTAGTAGCCCGGCTCCATCCAGCTCCCCGCGGGGCGCCAGCACAGCGCCTTGACCCCGTCGAGCCGCGCCAGCGCCGCGCCGAGCCCGACCAGCCCGCGGATCACCGGCATCAGCCGCTCGCCGCCCGACAGGTGCGGCCCCGGCCGCACCGTCACCGCCTCGAACGGCTGGCGGACGAAGGCGGCCGGCAGCCCGAACGACTGGTGGTGCGGCGCGTTTTCGCCCGGGTCCGCCGGGACCAGCCCGGTGCAGTCGAAACTCAGCCCGTTGACCAGCAGTTCGACCCAGCCTTCGGTGTCGGGCGGGCGAAAGGCGATGCCGAAGCCGAAGCGCTCGTTGCGCGTCTCGGCAAGGCGCACGACGTCCGCCGCGGAAGGCCGCGCGCCCTCCGCAAACAGCAGTGAAAGTCCGTCACTCATCGACGGCGAATTCGGATGTTGCTGTTCGCGATACCGGTCCACCCCGAAGAGCCATTACTAGCTGCGCAATTCCATTTATTGTCGCTGACGTCGAGTCCGCTATTGTCGTTTTTCTCCCGAATTGGATCAGTCCCTAGAATATACCTTGGGCAAGACCCTCGGCGAAGCCCGCACCAAGCGCACGGCACGCCGCGAGTTCGGCTTCCGGAACGGACTTGGGGGCGAGGATGCGCTCGGGGCTCTGCGCATCGAGGTTGACGATCAGCGGCGGCGCGATCCGCCGCAGCCGCCATCCAGTAACGATCCGGTCGAGCTGGGCGAGCGCGCCGCGCCCGTCCGACCCCGCTGCGGTCAGGGTGGCATAAGGCCGCCCCTCGACCCGGCCGAGCAGCGGATAATAGGCGCGGTCGAACATCTCCTTCATCGCGCCGCTCATCGCGCCGAGGTTTTCGGGACAGGCGAACAGGTAGCCCTCCGCCGCGAGCAGGAGTTCGGGCGTGGCCTCCTCCGCCGCCAGCAGCACCGCCTCCGCGCCGGCCCCGGCAAAGGCCGCCTGGGCCATCGCCTGCGCCGCCCCGGTGCGGCTGTGCCAAACGATCGCCAGCATCGCCGCGCCGCGCCCTCAGCACCCGGGCTTGAGCACGCCGCCGAGGATTCCGCCAAGGCCTTTGCTGCGCTTGCATTCGGGCTTGCCCGGCTGCGCGCCGGTCATCCCCTCCATCCCGGGCATGTCGAGCCAGCTGGTGAACGAGCGGTGGCGGATCCGCGCGGTCCATTCGAGGTGCCATGGGGTCTTGGCTGCTGCGGGGCGCGGCGGATAGGAAAAGTCTTCCTCCGGCCCGAACCCGGTGAGCATCCCGAAGCGGAAGTCGGGCGCGTCGCGGCGCACTTCGGCGGGGATGGTGCAGGTGGTCACGCTCGGCGCGAGCGCGGTGCGATCGCGCACGAGGTTCGCCACCTGCCCCGGCGAGAGCCAGTCCGATAGCCCGCCGCCGAACTGCTTGGAGGCGCTGCTGCTCCACATCACGATGTCTCCCATCGTCTCGCCCGGGCCGCGCTTGCCCCCGGTCAGGCTGGCGACATAGCCGGTCGCCTCGGGCAGCGCGTTCCAGCTGAGCGTCGCCGCGCCGCTCGGCAGCACCGCCAGCGAAGTATTGAGCGCAGGCATGAAGTCCTTTGTCAGGCTGAAGGCGATCTCGGGCGAATAGTTGCCCGCGACACGGTGCGCGCCGAGCAGCGAGCTATCGGATTTGACATATTTGTTGTCCTCGGCCGGCCAGCGCCCGAAGGTCTTGCTGTTGGTCAGCGTCGGGCCCCAGTCGCGGACGACGGTGCTGCTCCATAGCCCCGGCGGAACCTGGCCGACCGCGAGCTTGGCGAGGTCGATCACCACCGGTTGACCCTTGGGCGCGTGTTCGCCGCAGCCCCAGTAAAGCAGGATTCGCCCGGTCGGGCGCTGCCCCTCGCGCTGCATCGGCAGCTCGTCTCCCGGTCCGCGCTCGACTGTCGGTGTCGAAAGCTTGACCGATTTGCCGAGCTTGGCCCCGGCGGGCATGAAGTGATCGGCGCTGGGACTGCCGGTCGGCGCGCGGCTCGAGCCGAGCCGGAGGTAAAGCTCGCGCTGGGTCTTGCTCCCCCCGCCGCCGAAAAACATGCTCATCATCGAGCCCATCCCGCCCGCGCCGAGCGCGCCCATCCCCGAGACCGTGCCGGCGCGCATGTCGTAGCGCGCCACCGGCCCGCTCGCGGGATTTTGCGCAAGGATCGGGATGGCCGCGAGCGCGGCCCCGGAGACAAACATGAGCGGAGCAGAGCGCATGACTCGAACCCTTCCCGAAACATCCGACCCAAGCGAACGACCGTGGCGGAGAATTGTCAACGGTGGCTTTGCGGCGCGGCTACGATGGGTTAGCCCCGCAGCTATGACGTCGGTGGCCGGAGCCGTGCTGGGAGTTGCGCAGTCGCTGGGTGGGCGCGCCTGGCGCTGGCGCGGCGGCAACATGGCGCTCGACGGCTCCGAGCCGGGCGGCGCCGACGACATCGTCACCCAGCTCCTTCTCTCGCGCGGGGTGGCGCGGGACGATCTCGATCGTCACCGCGTTCCCTCTCTGCGCGCGTTCCTGCCCGACCCCTCGGCATTCCGCGATATGGACGCCGCCGCCGAACGGCTCGCCCAGGCGGTCCTGACCCGCGAAGCGGTCGCGGTTTACGGCGACTACGATGTCGACGGCGCGACCAGCGCGGCGCTGGTGATCCGCTTGCTGCGGATGCTCGGGCACGATGCGCGGCATTACATCCCCGATCGCCTGCTCGAAGGCTACGGACCCTCGGGCGAGGCGTTGGTCCGGCTCGGCGCGGAAGGCTCGAGCCTGATCGTCACGGTCGATTGCGGGGCGATGGCGCACGAGGCGCTTGGGCAGGCGCACGACGCCGGGATCGACGTGATCGTGGTCGATCACCACAAATGCGCCGCCGAGCTCCCGCGCACCGTCGCGCTGGTCAACCCCAACCGGCTCGACGAGAGCGATCTGGGCGCGGCGCACGGCCACCTCGCTGCTGTCGGAGTAGCGTTCTTGTTGGCCATCGCCACGGTCCGCGTGCTGCGCACCCGCGGCCATTTCGAGACGCGGGCCGAGCCCGACCTGTTCTCGCTGCTCGACCTGGTCGCGCTCGGCACGGTCGCCGACGTCGCCGCGCTCCACGGCCTCAACCGCGCCTTCGTCGCGCAGGGGCTCAAGGTGATGGCGCGGCGCGAAGGCGTGGGCATGGCCGCACTGATCGACGCCAGCCGGCTCAGCCGCGCCCCGGCGTGCAGCGACCTCGGTTTCGCGCTCGGCCCAAGGGTCAACGCCGGCGGCCGGGTCGGCGAGGCGACGCTGGGGGTGCGGCTGCTGACCACCGAGGACGCGGACGAAGCCCGCGAGATCGCCGCGCAGCTCTCGCGGCTCAACGAGGAGCGGCGGGGCATCGAGGCGGCGGTGCAGGAAGCCGCCGAAGCCCAGCTCGCCGGCCAGCACAATCGCGCGGTGATCGTCCTTGCCGGGCGCGGGTGGCATCCCGGGGTGATCGGGATCGTCGCCGGGCGGATCAAGGAAAAGACCGGGAAGCCCGCGTTGGTAATCGCGCTCGACGACGGCGATGGACCCGGCAAAGGCTCGGGCCGCTCGATCCCGGGGGTCGATCTCGGCGCCGCGATCATCGCCGCACGCGAGGCGGGCCTGCTGATCGCCGGCGGGGGTCATGCGATGGCGGCGGGGCTGACGGTCGACCCGGCGCGGCTCGGCGAATTGTCCGATTGGCTCGACGGCCGGCTCGGCGCGGCGGTGACCGCCGCGAGCGCGAGCCAATCGCTACTGCTCGATCTCGCGCTCGCCCCGGGCGGGCTGACCCCGGGGCTGGTCGAGACGCTCGAGAGCGCGGGGCCGTTCGGGATGGGCTGGCCCGGCCCGCGGGTTGCCATCGGGCCGGTGCGGACGATCAAGATCGACCTGGTCGGCACCGATCACGTCCGCGCGATCGTCCGCGGCGAGGACGGCGCGAGCTTCAAGACCATCGCCTTTCGCGCCGCATCGACCCCGCTGGGGCAAGCCTTACTTCATGGGTCGCAGGGACGGCGGCTGTGGCTCGCCGGGCGGGCCAAGATCGACGACTGGGCGAGCCGGCCGCAGGCCGAGCTCCACCTCGAAGACGCGGCCTGGGCCGATTGACAAGGAGAGCTGGATGTTCGGCCATGTAACGCTTGGAACCAACGATTTCGCCCGCGCCCGGCCGTTCTGGACCGCGGTGATGGAGGTGCTCGGTCATCCGGTGTTTTTCGAGCGCGAAGACCGGATCGCGTTCGGGCCGCCGGCGGGCCCCAAGACATTCGTCGGTTCGCCCTTCGACGGGCAGACGGCAAAGCCGGGCAACGGGGTGCACATCGCTTACCTCGTCGATAACCGCGACACGGTCGACGCCTTCCACGCCGCCGCGCTCGCCAACGGCGGGAGCGATGAGGGCGCGCCCGGCCTCAGGCCGCATTATCACCCCAATTACTATGGCGCCTACGTGCGCGATCCCGATGGCAACAAGCTCCAGGCGGTGTGCCATTCTCCGCGGGGTTGACCGGCCCGGCCCCCTTCCCTAAACGCGCGGCCTGCCAACGGTGCAAGCCGCTTTGGCCCGTTCGTCCAGTGGTTAGGACGCGGCCCTTTCACGGCTGAAACACGGGTTCGAATCCCGTACGGGTCACCAGCGATTTTGGCTTACGGCCCCTTCGTCCAGTGGTTAGGACGCGGCCCTCTCACGGCTGAAACACGGGTTCGAATCCCGTAGGGGTCACCAGCTT
>JBOHIC010000008.1:0-11721 GCA_050725835.1 Novosphingobium sp. | reverse complement strand
GTTCGAAGGCTACCGCTGGACCCCGCTCGCCGCGGGCGGGGCGGTGCTGGCGATGGCCGGGCTGCTGGTCGCGCTATCGGGCCGCAAGGCAGGCGCGTAGCCCCTCGCGGTAGCTCGGGTAGCGCGGGGTCCAGCCGAGGACGCGCTTGGCCCTGCCGTTGGCGACGCGGCGGTTCTCGGCGTAGAAGGCGCGGGCCTGCGGCGAGAGCTTGGCGTCGTCGAGCGCGACCAGCGGCGGGGGATCGCGGCCGAGCAGGCGGCAGGCTTCCTCGATCACCGCGTTCTGGCTGGTCGGGTGGTCGTCGGCGAGATTGTAGGCGCCCTCGCACGCACCCAGAACCTGTTCGAACCCACTGACGATATCATCCACATGGACCCGGCTGAACACCTGGCCCGGCAAGTCGATCCGCTGCGCCGCGCCCGCCTCCACCCGCTCGAGCGCGCTTTGCCCCGGGCCATAGATCCCCGGCAGCCGCAGAACCCTTGCCCCCAGCGCCAGCCACGCCGCGTCGGCCTCGGCCCGCGCAGTGCGGCGGCCGGTTCCGGTGGGGGCGCTCTCGTCGACCCACGCCCCGCCGGTGTCGCCATAGACCCCGGTCGAAGAGAGATAGCCGAGCCACTTGCCGCCCAGTGCATCGCCGTAAGCGCCCAGCACCGGGTCGCCGTCTGCGCTCGGCGGGACCGAGGACAGCACGTGGACGGTATCGGCCAGCGCGGCGCGGACCGAGCCGATATCGTCGAAGGCCAGCGTGCCCTCGCGCCCGGTCGAGACCACTTCCCAGCCATCGCGGGCGAGCGCCGCGGCGATGCGTTTGGCCGTATAGCCGAGCCCGAAGATGAACATGCGCCGCACGCCTGCGTTCTTAGCGGACGCGCTGGCAATCGGAAGCGCTTGGACTAAAGGTGCCGGCCATGGACATCGCCACCCGACCTTCGCAGCCCGCCGAGAACCTCCACGCCGCCGACGCCGCGGCGCCGCCGCAGGCCCCCGCGGTGATCCGCCGCGAGGACTACCTGCCCCCCGCCTGGACCGTGCCCGAAATCGCGCTCGATTTCGCGCTCGGGCTCGATGCGACCACAGTGGTCGCGAAGCTCAAGGTCGTGCGCGCCGAATCCGGCGCGGCGCTGCGGCTCAATGGCGACGGAATCGCCGCGCGGCGGGTGCTGGTCGACGGGGTCGCAGCGAACGACTGGCGGATGGATGGGCCGGACCTGCTGATCGAGCTGCCCGGCGACGCCCACGAGGTGACGGTCGAAACCGCGCTAGACCCCGCCGCCAACAGCCAGCTGATGGGACTTTACGCCTCGAACGGGATGCTCTGCACCCAGTGCGAGGCCGAAGGCTTCCGCCGCATCGCCTTCTTCCCCGACCGGCCCGACGTGCTCTCGATCTACCGGGTCCGGATGAGCGGGAGCAAGGCGGAGTTCCCGGTGCTGCTCGCCAACGGCAATTGCACCGCCACCGGCGACGGCGCGGACGGCAGCCACTGGGCCGAATGGTACGATCCCTGGCCCAAGCCATGCTACCTGTTCGCGCTGGTCGCGGGCGATCTGGTCGCCAACACCGACCGCTTCGTCACCATGGGCGGGCGCGAGGTCACGCTCAACATCTGGGTCCGCGCGGGCGACGAGGGGCGTACCCAGCACGCGATGGATTCGCTCAAGAACGCGATGCGCTGGGACGAGGAGGCCTTCGGGCGCGAGTACGATCTCGACCTGTTCAACCTCGTCGCGGTCTCCGATTTCAACATGGGGGCGATGGAGAACAAGGGACTCAACATCTTCAACACCCGTTATGTGCTGGCGGACCCGGATACCGCCACCGACGGCGACTACGACGCGATCGAGGGTGTCGTGGGCCACGAGTACTTCCACAACTGGTCGGGCAACCGGGTGACCTGCCGCGATTGGTTCCAGCTGAGCCTCAAGGAAGGCTTCACCGTGCTGCGCGACCAGCTGTTCAGCCAGGCGATGGGCAGCCCCACCGTCAAACGGATCGAGGATGTGCGGGTGCTGCGCTCGGCCCAGTTTCCCGAGGATTCGGGCCCGCTGGCGCACCCGATCCGGCCCGACAGCTACCAGGAGATTTCGAACTTCTACACCGCCACGGTCTATAACAAAGGGGCCGAGGTTATCCGTATGATGCGCACCCTCGCCGGCCCCGAGCGGTTCCGCGCCGGGACCGATCTCTACTTCGAGCGCCACGACGGCGAAGCGGCGACCTGCGAGGATTTCGTCAAGGCGATCGAGGACGGCGCAGGGCTCGACCTTGCGCAGTTCCGGCGCTGGTACAGCCAGGCCGGCACGCCCCGGGTCGAGGCGCGGCTGAGCCATGCCGGCGATACCGCCACGCTGGCGCTGAGCCAAGCGGTGCCGCCGACCCCGGGCCAACCCGACAAGGCCCCGGTGCCGATCCCGCTGCGGCTCGCGCTGTTCGACCGCGAAACCGGCAAACATGGCGGCGAACAGCTGGTCACGCTCGATCAGGCGCAGGCCGAATTGCGCTTTCCCGGGTTCGCCGCGCGGCCGGTCCTCTCGCTCAACCGCGGCTTTTCCGCACCGATCGCGCTCGACGCGGACCAGAGCACCGCCGACCTGACCTTCCTCGCCGCACACGACGACGATCCCTTCGCGCGCTATGAGGCGCTCCAGCAGCTGGTGGTCCGGCATCTCGTCGCGGCGATCGGCGGGGGGATGCTGTGCGAGGCCGAGCGGGCCGCGGGGCGCGAAGCGATCGGCGCAGCGCTCGCCGCGGTGCTCGACGATCCCGGCCTCGACGACCTGATGCGCGGCGAGCTGCTGATCCTGCCCGCCGAGAACTACCTCGCCGAGCAGTTCCTGCTGGCCGATCCGGGCGCGATCCACGCCGAGCGCGAGGAGCTCAAGGCCTGGCTGGGGACGCAGCTCGGTGAGCGCTTCGCGGCGCTGCACGATCGCGCCTCGGCGGTGGCCTATGGGCGGAACCCCGCCGCGAAGGGCGCGCGCAAATTGAAGACCCAGGCGCTGGTCTATCTCGCCGCGGCGAACCCCGCCGAAGCCGCGCGCCGCGCCGCCGCGCAGTTCGACGCGGCCGAATGCATGACCGACCGCCAGGGTGCGCTGATGGTGCTGGCCGGGCTCGACACGCCATTGCGCGAGGACAAGCTCGCCGCATTCCACGCGCGTTACGCGGGCAACGCGCTGGTGATCGACAAGTGGTTCTCGCTCCAGGCGGGCTCGCTCCATCCAAAAGCGCTCGACCACGTCGCGGCGCTCGCGGGCCATCCCGACTTCACCCTCGCCAACCCCAACCGGGTGCGCGCGCTGTACATGGCGCTCGCCGCCAACCCGCAGGCGTTCCACGGCGCGAGCGGCGCAGGCTATCGCACCATCGCCGACCTGATCCTCGCGCTCGATCCGAAGAACGCCCAGACCGCGGCGCGGTTCGTCCCCGCGCTGGGGCGCTGGCGGCGGCTCGAGCCGGGGCGTTCGGCGCTGATGCGCGCCGAGCTCGAGCGGCTGCAGGTCGCGCCCGGGCTGTCGCGCGACAGCTCCGAGCAGGCAACCAAGAGCCTTGGTTGAGGCGCTCTGCGCAGAGGCGCTGGTGGGCGTCCCGCACGGCTTCCTGACCCGGACGGGCGGGGTTTCGCTCGGCCCGGTGGCTGGACTCAACGCCGGCCTCGGCGCGGGCGACGACCCAGCGGCAGTGCGCGAGAATCGCAGGCTCGCCGTAGAAGCGGTGCTGCCCGGCGCGGCGCTGGCGAGCGTCCACCAGCTCCATTCCGCCGACTGCGTTGTCGCCACCGCGCCCTGGCCCGAGGCCGAGCGCCCCCACGCCGACGCGCTGGTCACCGACCGCCCGGGCCTGCTGCTCGGGATCGTCACCGCCGATTGCGCGCCGGTGCTGTTTGCCGACCGCGAGGCCGGGGTGGTCGGCGCGGCGCACGCCGGGTGGAAAGGCGCGCTTGACGGGGTGGCCGAGGCTACAGTCACGGCGATGGAGTCGCTCGGCGCGCGGCGCGAGAATATCGCCGCGGCGATCGGGCCGTGCATCGCCCAGCCCAGCTACGAGGTCGACGATAGTTTCCGCGACCGTTTCGGCGGCGAAGCCGCAGCCTTCTTCGCCCCCGGCGCGCCGGGCCACTGGCACTTCGACCTTTCCGGCTACGTCGCCCTCCGCCTCGTCGCCGCGGGGGTCGGCGCGGTCGCGACGCTCGGGCGCGACACCTATGCGGAGGCGGACCGGTTCTATTCGTTCCGCCGATCCACCCACCTCGGCGAGGCGAGCTACGGGCGGCAGATTTCGCTGATCGGACTGGCGTGAGCGCAGTGCAAATCGCGCAACGGCGGGTGCGCAAATAGGCGGTTGGCAGAGCGCGCCTGTCCGTCTATCAGCGCGCCAAATCGGCACCCCGGCGGCCTTGCATCCGCCCGGGACCGGAGGCACAGGGGCTTTCCCGATAGCGGGGATTCGGGCCGGTTTCGCCCGCGCTGCAAACGGCGCGGAAGGAGCGCGGTCAAGGACAGGACAGGTTTCGAACATGGCAGACCAAGCGGTGACCGCCACACCGGATCAGCCCGCAGGCGCCGACACCGAAGCAGGTGTTCGCCGGCGCGATTTCATCAACATCGCCGCGGTCGCGACCGCCGGGGTCGGCGGGGTGTTCACGCTCTATCCGCTGATCAGCCAGATGTCGGCCTCGGCCGACGTGCTCGCCGAAAGTTCGACCGAGGTCGATATCTCGGCGATCCAGCCGGGCCAGGCGATCAAGGCGGTATTCCGCAAGCAGCCGGTGTTCATCCGCAACCTCACCGGCGAAGAGATCAAGAAAGCCAACGCCGCCAAGATCGACGACCTGCGCGATCCCCAGACGCTCGCCGAGCGGACCAAGGAAGGCCACGAGAACTGGCTGATCACGATGGGGGTCTGCACCCACCTCGGCTGCGTCCCGCTGGGCACCGGCGAGGGCGAGGTCAAGGGCGAATACGGCGGCTACTTCTGCCCGTGCCACGGTTCGCACTACGATACCGCGGCGCGGATCCGCAAAGGCCCGGCGCCGAAGAACCTTCAGGTTCCCGAATACGCGTTCCAGTCCGACACCGTCGTCAAGATCGGCTGAGGTAGACCATCATGAGCTTCCCCTGGGCCAACGAATACAAGCCGAGCCACCCGCTGATGCAGTGGATGGACGAAAAGCTGCCGCTGCCGCGGCTGGTCTACAACGCAGTGGGCGCGGGTTATCCGGTGCCGCGCAACCTTTCCTACATGTGGAATTTCGGCGTGCTCGCCGGGTTCTTCCTGGTGCTCCAGATCGTCACCGGGATCGTTCTGGCGATGCATTATGCGAGCAACACCCAGGTCGCATTCGATTCGACCGAGCACATCATGCGCGACGTCAACTGGGGCTGGCTGATGCGCTATTCCCACGCCAACGGCGCATCGGCGTTCTTCGTGGTGGTCTATCTCCACATCTTCCGCGGCTTCTTCTACGGCTCGTACAAGGCCCCGCGCGAGATGATCTGGCTGCTCGGGGTGACCATCTTCCTCTTGATGATGGCCACCGCCTTCATGGGCTACGTCCTTCCCTGGGGGCAGATGTCCTATTGGGGGGCGCAGGTGATCACCGGGCTGTTCGGCGCGATTCCGCTGGTCGGCGAGCCGATCCAGCATTGGCTGCTCGGCGGCTTCGCGCCCGACAACGCCACGCTTAACCGCTTCTTCAGCCTGCACTTCCTGCTGCCCTTCGTGATCGCCGCGGTGGTCATCCTCCACATCTGGGCGCTGCACATCCCGGGCTCGTCCAATCCCACCGGGGTCGAGGTCAAGCGCGAGAGCGACACCGTGCCGTTCCATCCGTACTACACCGCGAAGGACGGTTTCGGGCTCGGCGTGGTGCTGATCCTGTTCAGCGCGCTGGTGTTCTTCTTCCCCAACCAGCTCGGCCACCCGGACAACTACATCCCGGCCAATCCGATGCAGACCCCGGCGCACATCGTGCCCGAATGGTATTTCTGGCCGTTCTACGCGATCCTGCGCGCCTTCACCTTCGACCTGTTCTTCATCCCGGCCAAGTTGATGGGCGTGCTGGCGATGTTCGCGGCGATCCTGGTGTGGTTCTTCCTCCCCTGGCTCGACAAGTCGCCGGTGCGCTCTGGCCATTACCGCCCGCTGTTCCGCAAGTTCTTCTGGGTGCTGATGGTCGATGTGCTGGTGCTCGGCTACTGCGGCGGCGCTCCGGCGGAAGAGCCGTTCGTGATGATCAGCCAGATCGCCTCGATGTACTACTTCCTGCACTTCTTCGTGATCCTGCCGCTGGTTTCGTCGATCGAACGGCCCGAGCCGATGCCGTTCTCGATCACCGAGGCGGTGCTCGGCCAGGACGACGAAGCGGTGCTGGCCCCTCCGGCCGTGCCGCTGACCAAGGCGTGACCCTTCGCGAGACGGAAAGACCGAACCCATGATCCGCATCTTTTCCATCCTTGCCGGGCTGTTTTTCGCCACCGGCCTCATGTGGTCGTTCGGAAACGGCGCCTATAACGCGATGACCGAGCCCGCCGGGAAGACCGTCGAGGCCGCGTTCCACAAGCATCCCGAGCACCTCGCGCTCGCCAGCGACGGGGTCTTCGGCAAGTTCGACCGCCAGCAGCTCCAGCGCGGCTATGCGGTCTATTCGCAGGTCTGCGCGAGCTGCCATTCGCTGGGGCATGTCGCCTTCCGCGATCTCGAGGCGCTCGGCTACAGCGAGGCCGAGGTCAAGGCGATCGCCAAGGCCGCCACCGTCACCGCACCCGATCCGCTGAGCGGCGAGGTCAAGGACCGCCCGGGCCTGCCGAGCGACTATTTCCCGCCGGTCGTCTATGCCGGTGCGGGGACCCCGCCCGACCTTTCGCTGATCGCCAAAGCCCGCCACGACGGGCCGGCTTACGTCAATTCGCTGCTCACCGGCTACCAGGCCCAGCCTGCCGCGCTGCTCAAGAAATACCCCGAGGCCAAGACCCCCAACGGGCTGTTCTACAACCCCTATTTCGCCAATCTCAACCTCGCGATGCAGCCGCCGCTGATCCAGGACGGGCAAGTCGGCTATTCCGACGGGACCAACGCGACGGTCAAGCAAATGGCCGAGGACGTCTCCGCCTTCCTCGTCTGGACCGCCGAGCCCAAGCTCGAAAAGCGCCTCCAGGCGGGTTGGCCGGTGCTGGGCTTCCTGCTCTTCGCCAGCGCGCTCGCCTACCTGGCTTACCGCCAGATCTGGGAAGGCAAGAAGCCGAAGAAGGGCTGATTGACCGGCCGCGAGCGCTGGCCCACATTGGGCCGAACCCGGCGCGGGTATAGCATAGTGGTAATGCACTAGCCTTCCAAGCTAGCTAGAGGGGTTCGATTCCCCTTACCCGCTCCAGCTTTGCAGGGGCTCGCCCATGGATCGGCTCGACGGACGCCTGGCCACCACGCTCTCGCGCCGACGACTGCTCGCGGCGGGCGTCGGCGGGGCCGGTCTGGCGAGCCTGCCGCTGTGGGCCAAGGGGCTGGTCGATCTCGCACTGCCGGGAAAGCCTTCGCAGCGATCGCTCACAACTGCCTTCCCGCAGAAGGGCGAGATGATCCTCCAGCGCGCCCGTCCGCCGCTGCTCGAAACCCCGATGGCGGTGTTCGATGAGGGCGTGCTCACTCCCAACGACCGCTTTTTCGTGCGCTGGCACTGGGCGAGCATTCCCGAAACGGTCGATGTCGCGACCTTCCGCCTTTCGGTGCGCGGGCATGTCGAGCGCCCGCTCAGCCTGACCCTCGACCAGCTGCTCCACGATTTCGAGCGGATCGAATATGTCGCGGTCAACCAGTGCTCGGGCAATTCGCGCGGGCTGTTCGAGCCGGGCGTGCCGGGGGCCGAGTGGGGCCACGGGGCGATGGGCAACGCCCGCTGGACCGGAGTGCGGCTGCGCGACGTGCTCGACCGTGCCGGGGTGAAGGCGGGGGCGGTCGACGTCCGGCTCGGCGGGCTCGACGAGGCGCTGCTTCCCGACGCGCCCAGGTTCCTCAAGTCGCTCGCCGTCGATCACGCGCGCGGCGAGGAGACGATGATCGCCTTCGCGATGAACGGCGAACAGCTGCCGCTGCTCAACGGCTTCCCGCTGCGGCTAGTCGTGCCGGGGTGGTACTCGACCTACTGGGTCAAGATGCTCAGCGATATCGAGGTGCTTAGCGCGAAGGACGACCAGTTCTGGATGGCCAAGGCCTACCTCGCGCCGACCGCGCCGTTCGGCGATGTCGCCCCGGGCACGCACGATTTCGCCAAGGCGCCGATCGCGGCGATGACCCCGCGCTCGCTGATCACCAGCCACGCCGGCGGCGCGTCGGTTCCCGGCGGCGCGCCGCTGGCTGTGCGCGGGATCGCGCTCGGCGGCGACAGCGGCGTCGCCAAGGTCGAACTGTCGAGCGACGAGGGCAAGAGCTGGTCGGCGGCAAAGCTCGGGCGCGACGAGGGCAAGTACAGCTTCCGCCGCTTCGAAGGCGCCGTTGCGATGCCTGCCGCGGGCGAGGTCAGGCTGGCCTGCCGCTGCACCAACGCGGCGGGGGTGGCGCAGCCGCTGGCGATGAACTGGAACCCCAACGGCTACATGCGCGCCGGGGTCGAGACGGTCACGCTCAAGGCGGGCGCGCCATGACCCGCGCCGGTTTGCTGATCGTGCTGGCGCTCGCGGCGTGCTCCAAAGGGCAGCAGGGCGGCACCCTGCCCGCCGATTTCAAGCTGACCTCGGTCAGCGTGACCATGCCCGATGCGAGCAGCGAGACCTTTCCCGCGGGTCCGGGCGCCGAGGCGATGAACGCCAATTGCGCCAGCTGCCACTCGCCCGCGATGGTGCTGGTACAGCCGCCGCTGAGCCACGAAGACTGGGTCAAGTCGATCGACAAGATGCGCAAGGTCTACAAGGCCCCGATCGCCGAGGCCGACGTGCCCGCGATCCTCGGATACCTCGACGCGCTGAGCGCCGGGGATAAACGCTAAGCCAGGTCCAAGGCGCGCAGCACCGCGCCCTGATCGTAGTACGGCCGTTCGCACACGATCTTGTCGCTGCCCGGGGCAAATTCGAAGCTCGCCGCCATCCGCACCCGGAAGGCCCGTCCGGTCGGCTCGACCGTGCGCTCGCCCAACGCGAGCGGCCCCGAATGCGTGCCGGTCAGCCAGAACTCGACCAGCACCGTCTCGCCGCTCGCGGCGATCGCGACGATTTCGTTGCCCTGATCTGGGAAGGGGGTGCGCGACAGCGCGAAATAGCGCCGCACCTGCTCCTCGCCGTCGAACACCGCCCCGGGCCCGAGCAGCTCGTAGCGCGGATGGGCGAAAGTCGCGATCACCCCGTCCCAGTCGTGGGTCACCTCGAGCGCCATGTGCCGCTCGACCGTCGCGATTCGTGCTGCCTGCAGCGCCTCATCCATTACCCTTACTCCACCGCCATGTTGTCGATCAGTCGCGCCTTGCCGATCCGCGCCGCGACCAGCAGTCGGGTCGGACGATCGGGTAGCGTAGCGACAGCCTCCAGCGTCGCGGCGTCGCAGAACGCAGTGTACTCAACGCTGGCGAAGCCGCCGCCGAGAAGCGTCGCGGTCAGCTCCGCCTCTGCTGCGGCCAGCGGCTGGCCCGAAAGGACAGTCGCAATCGCCGCCTTCATCGCCAGCGGCAGCGCCTCGGCGCGGGCGCGTTCGTCGGGGGTGAGGTAAGCGTTGCGCGAGCTCATCGCGAGACCGTCGGCTTCGCGCACGGTGGGCACGCCGACGATTTCGCTGGGCAGGGCGAGATCGAGGTCGCGCGCCATCCGGCGGATCACCGCGAGCTGCTGCCAGTCCTTCTCACCGAACAGCGCGATGTCCGGCTGGACCTGGCCGAACAGCTTGGCGACCACCGTGGCGACCCCGTCGAAGTGCCCGGGCCGCGCCGCACCGTCGAGCCCCTCGCTCACGCCCGCGACCGAGACGTTGGTCGCGTAGCCTGCCGGATACATCGCCTGCGCGCTCGGCGCCCACAGCAGGCTGACCCCTTCGGCCTCAAGCAGCGCGGCATCGCGTTCGAACGGACGCGGGTAGGCGGCGAGATCCTCGTTCGCCCCGAACTGGCGCGGATTGACGAAGATCGAGACCACGACGTGCGCCGCGCGCGCCTTGGCCTCGCGGACCAGCGTCAGGTGTCCTTCGTGGAGCGCGCCCATCGTCGGGACCAGCGCGATGCGCCCGTCGCTCCGCAGCGCATTGAGCGCAGTGCGCAGTGGAACAAGCTCGCTCACGGTTTGCACTGCAACAAGCCCTTCCGCTACACTCCCGGGTAATCGTCCTAGCAATCGCAAGGAAAGCCCGAAACCCCGTGTCCGCAACCCACCGCATCGTCTTCGCCAACGAAAAGGGCGGCACCGGCAAGTCGACCACTGCGGTCCACGTCGCCATCGCACTCGCCTACCAGGGCGCGAAAGTCGCGGCGATCGACCTCGATCCGCGCCAGCGCACGCTCCACCGCTATCTCGAGAACCGCGCCGAAACCGCGCGCCGCCGCGCGATCACGCTGCCCGGCGCGCGCTTCGCGGTGTTCGAGGGCGATACGGTCGAGGAACTCGACGCGCTCACCGCCGAGCTGGGCGCGGGCGCGGACTTCCTCGTCTTCGACACCCCCGGGCGCGACGATCCCTTCGCCCGCCACGCCGCCACCGGGGCCGATACGCTGGTCACCCCGCTCAACGATAGCTTCGTCGATTTCGACTTGATCGGGCAGGTCGACGCCGAAACCTTCAAGGTCCGCCGCTTGTCGTTCTACGCCGAACTGATTTGGGAGGCGCGCAAGACCCGAGCCCTGGCGACCATCGCCGAGCGCCGCCGCGAGATGGACTGGGTGGTCGTGCGCAACCGCACCAGTCACCTCGAGGCGCGCAACATGAAGCGGCTCGACGGGGCGCTGGGCGAGCTTTCGAAGCGGGTCGGCTTCCGCATCGCCAATGGCCTCTCCGAACGGGTGATCTACCGCGAGCTGTTCCCCTCGGGGCTGACCCTGCTGGACAAAGGCCACCTCGGCGAACTCGGCACCAGCCACCTCGTAGCCCGGCAAGAGCTGCGCGCGATGCTCGCCGCGCTCAACCTGCCGATGCCCGCCGCCGCCCAGGCGGAAATGGTCCTGGCCTGAGGGAACCCGCGCGATGCTGAGGCTGTTGTTCTTCGCGGTGCTGCTTTCGGCGGCGTGCAAGCTCGTGTTCGGCAAGTGGCCGTGGGACTATCTCCGCCCGCCGCCGAACCGCGCCCAGGCGACCTTCCGCGCGCGGCGGTTGCTTTCGGTCCATGCCGGGGCGAACCGGCAGGAGATTGTCGAGGCGCACCGCCGGCTGATCGCCATGGTCCATCCCGACCGCGGCGGCACCAACGATGCCGTGCATGAAGCCAACGCCGCGCGCGACCTGTTGCTCGACGACCTGCCCTACGAAAGCTGACTTTCCCGATGAGCCACACATTCGACCCCACGGTCCTGCGCGAATACGATATCCGCGGGATCGTCGGCACAACCTTGGGCGAGGCAGATGCCTATGCCATCGGCCGCGGCTTCGGGACCTTGCTGGCGAGGGACGGCGGCAAACGCGTGGCAGTGGGCTACGACGGGCGGGTCAGCTCGCCGGTGCTCGAAGCCGCTCTGGTCGCAGGGCTCAACGCCAGCGGGATCGACGCGGTGCGGATCGGGATGGGGCCGACCCCGATGCTCTACTACGCCGAAGCCT
>JBOHIC010000007.1:0-20066 GCA_050725835.1 Novosphingobium sp. | reverse complement strand
TCGAGCAGGTCGCGCACCGGCTTACCACGCTCGGCCGCCCGGGGATGGAACGGGTGCCGTTCTTCTTCATCCGGGTCGACGAGGCGGGCAACGTCTCAAAGCGGCTCGACGGCGCGGGCTTCCCCTTCGCCGCGCACGGCGGCGGGTGCCCGTTGTGGAGCGTCCATTCGGTGTTCCGCACCCCTGCTCAGATCGTCACCCAGTTCGTCGAGCTGCCCGACGGCCAGCGCTTCTTCTCGATTGCACGCACCGTGGCGAGCGGCGGCGGCAGCTTCGAACGGCCGCGGGTCTGGCGCGCGATTGCGCTGGCCTGCGCCGCCGAAGACGCGCCCAAGCTGGTCTATGCCCAGGGCCTCGACCCGCGCATGGTCGAGGCGACCCCGATCGGGGTGACCTGCCGCCTGTGCAATCGCCCCGATTGCGCCGCGCGCGCGGCTCCGCCAATGGGGCGCGAGCTGCTCGCCGACGACTATCGCCGCCCGGTCGGCGCGTTCAGCTTCGCCGACGATTAGGAGCACCATGACCGACAACCGCGTCCTCCGCCTCGAAGGGGTGCACAATTTCCGCGATTTCGGCGGCTATGCCGTGGCCGGAGGCGGGCGGATCAAGCGCGGGCTGCTGTGGCGCTCGGCCCAGCATGTCGGGGCCACCGACGTCGACCTCGCCGCGATCGACGCGCTCGGCCTCGCCACGGTGGTCGACCTTCGCGGCAATAGCGAGCGCGCCGCCGCACCGTGCCGCCGCGGCCCGGGCTTCACCGCCGAAGTCATCCTGTTCGACGGCGAAACCGCCGGGCTGGGCAACCATGTAGACGCCGCCGCCGGGGTGATCGACGAGGCCGGCGCGAAGGGCGCGATGGGCAAGCTCTATTCCGAGATCGCCTTCCGCCCCAACCTGATCGACCTGCTCCACCGGTATTTCGCCGCGTTGGCGGAGCGCGATGGCGCAAGCCTGGTCCACTGCCTCGCCGGCAAGGACCGCACCGGCCTCGCGGTCGCGCTGGTCCACCACGCGCTCGGCGTCCACCGCGACGACATTGTCGAAGACTACCTGCTAACCCGCACCGCCGGAAACATCGAACAGCGCATCGCCGCCGGCGCCGCCCCGATCCGCGCCCGCTACGGCGCGATTCCCGATGGTGCGGTGCGGGCGCTGATGGGAGTCGAGGCGGAGTATCTCGAGACCGCGTTCTCGGCAATCGTGGCACGCTACGGTTCGCTGGACGGATATCTCGCGCAGGTCCTTCACGCAGGGCCGGCCGAGCGCGAGAAATTGGCGCAACGGCTGGTCGAGCCAACCTCGGAGGTTTGGCTCACGACCTGACGATTTGGTTCGCGCAAAGCCCGCAAAGGTCGCGAAGAAAAAGGGAAATTGGGGTTCACAGCCCCTCTTTGCGGACTTTGCGCGAAACCCAATGAGATGCGCAAACCTCGCTTTCAGAGGAACTCGCGCAGTTCACCCATGAAACGGTCGAACTGGTCGTGGTGCACCCAGTGCCCGGCGTCGGCGAATTCGACCACCCGGGGAGCATTGGTGAACACCCCTAGCCGCCCATCCTTTCCCGGGTTCGAGGCCCACGAATTGGCGCCGTAGAGCAGTAGCAGCGGGCAGGTGATCGCCGCCCACAGCTCGTCGGTGCGCTCGGGCGAGACATCCTCGAACGGCCAGACGTTGAGGTAGGGATCGAACTTCCAGGACCAGGTGCCGTCCTCATTGCGACTGGCGCCGTGGATGGTCAGGTGGCGCGCCTGTTCGTCGGTGAGGAAGCCGTTTTCTTCCTTCATCCGGGCGTAGGCCGCCTCGAGCGTGGGGTAGCGGCGCGGAATGCGGCCGGCGGCGGCGCGGCGCTTGTCGATCCACTCGCGGAAGCGGTTGGCGTAGCCCGCCGCCTCGCGGCTCTCGCGGACCTTGGGCGAGGGGCCGAGCCCCTCGATGTTGACCAGTTTGCGGACCTTCTCGGGATAAAGCCCGGTGAACCGCGAGGCGATGTTCCCGCCCAAGGAGTGCGAGACGATCGTCACCCGATCGTGCCCCAGCGTGTGCACCAGCTGGGCGAAATCGTAGACAAACGCGTTCATCTCGTAGTTGCCGTCGGGCGCCCAGGCGCTGTCGCCATGGCCGCGCAGGTCGGGCGCATAGACGTGCCAGTCTTTGGCGAGCTCGGCGGCGACCCAATCCCAGGAGCGGCAATGATCGCGCCCGCCATGCTGGAGGATCAGCGGCGGTGCCTGCGCGTTGCCCCAGTCGACATAGTGCAGCCGCAGCCGCTGCGAGATGAAGCTGTTGGAGGTCGGGCCGGGGGTGGTCATGGCGGCGCATTTGCGGGAAGGCGCAGGTCGCGTCAACTTGTGGGGAAGGGGCAGCGCCCGGCTTTGCCTTGGCCATTGCCGTCCCTACATGGAGCGCAAGCAAGGGATCGAGAACGCAATGACCACCCACACCACCCGCATGCTCATCGTCGGCTCGGGGCCCGCCGGCTTGTCCGCCGCGATCTATGGCGCGCGCGCGGGGATGATGCCGATCGTCGTCCAGGGGCTCCAGCCCGGCGGCCAGCTGACCATCACCACCGACGTCGAGAACTACCCCGGCTTTCGCGACGTGATCCAGGGCCCTTGGCTGATGGAGGAGATGCAGGCCCAGGCCGAGCATGTCGGGACGCGGATGCTGTGGGACACGATCGTCTCGGTCGACCTCTCGGCCACGCCGTTCCGCGCGGTCGGCGATTCGGGCGATATCTACGAGGGCGAGACGCTTGTGATCGCTACCGGGGCGCAGGCCAAGTGGCTCGGCGCGCCGGGCGAACAGGAACTCGGCGGCAAGGGCGTCTCGGCCTGCGCCACTTGTGACGGGTTCTTCTACCGCGGCAAGAAGGTGGTTGTGATCGGCGGCGGCAACACCGCGGTCGAAGAGGCGCTCTACCTCACCAACCATTCGAGCGACGTCACGCTGATCCACCGCCGCGATTCGCTGCGGGCGGAGAAGATCCTCCAGGACCGCCTGTTCGCGCATCCGAACATCAAGGTGCTGTGGAACAAGGCGGTCGAGCATTTCGTCGGCGAATTGCCCGGCGGGCTGACCGGGGTGGCGCTCAAGGACACTGTCACCGGCGAGCAGTCGGTCGAGCCGACCGAGGGCGCCTTCGTCGCAATCGGCCACGCTCCGGCGACCGAGCTGTTCAAGGGCCAACTGGCGATGGACGAAAGCGGCTATCTGGCGGTCGAGCCGGGCACCCCCAAGACCGCGATCCCCGGGGTCTTCGCCTGCGGCGACGTGATGGACCACATCTACCGCCAGGCCGTCACCGCCGCGGGCACCGGCTGCATGGCCGCGCTCGATGCCGAGCGCTATCTGGCCGAGCGCGCGTTCGCCCAGACCAAGGCCGCGCTAACCGCCGCGTAGCATCGCCAGGATCTGGCCCTGCAACCAGATCCGCGCTGGCGCTTCGACGAAGCTGTGGGTTGCCTCGGGGCAGACCCGGATACGCGGGTCGGCCTTGCCCCAGTTGGCGAGGAAGGCCTGGCCGGTGCGGTCGCGCCCGGCGACGAGGAGCACGGCAGCGCCGGTGAAACCGCCCAGTGTGCGCGCCATTTCGGCGGCGAGGGCGGATTGTGTGGCGGGGCGTCCGGCTTCGGCGAGGCTCGCCGCCAGATCGCAGAGCTTCACCTTGCCGGTGAGCAATCGCCACAGCGCGCGCGGGTCGGTCAGGCGACGCAGGTAATGCGCGCGCAGTGCGGCGGGAGGCATTGGAGTAGCCGCGCCAGGTTCCTCGTCGGCCTCGTCGAAGCTCCACGGATTGGCGAGCACCAGGCCATCGAACCCGGTCCCGCCGCCCAGCATCAGTGCGCTCGCCGCGTCGCAGTTGCCGAAGGCGACCACGCGCTTGAGGTTTGGGACTTCGGCCGTGAACGCCGCAAGCGCCGCGGCGATATCGGGAGCAGACGCGCGGAACCCGCCGTTCGGCCCCGCGCTGTCGCCGACCCCGCGGCGGTCGAAGCGCAGCACCGGGAAGCCCGCCGCGGCGATCCGTTCGGCGAGCTGAGCCTGGCTGTTCCACGGTCCGGCGCGGACTTCGTTGCCGCCGCTGACGATTACCAGTCCGGTGGTCGCCGCGCCGGTGTCGAGCGTCGCGGCGAGGGTGTTGCCTTCGCATTCGAAAGTGACAAACCGGCGGCTCATCCGCCGAGGCCCATCGCCAGCACCGCGGCGAGCGCATCGGCCTGGTCGCGGTCCTCGTCGGGCTCGGCGCGGAGCCACAACGGGCTGCCGCCGACCAGCTCGTGTTCGATCACGGTCACCCCGGGGCGTTCCGGTGGCGCGGCGGCGCTCAGCTCGCCGAGCATCGCAGCGCCCATCGCGTAGCCGTTGAGTTCGAGCCCTTCGTCCAGCCCTTGCGCCAGCAGCGCGTCGTGGGTTTCCTCGCGCCCCGCCTCGCGCGCTGCAAAGACCCGCGCACGCAGCATCAGCCGCAACAGGCTCGCGCCCTTGACCGGGGCGTAGTGCCAGCCGGGCGCGACTTGCGGCAGCACCAGCCCGCCGCCGCGCAGCGCCAGCAGGTGCGTCGCGCGGAAATGGTTGACCGCCGCCAGCGCCGCCGCGGTCCAGCCGGTCAGGGTCTGGGCGGCCGGATCGGCGAGGCTTTCGCCGGTCCCGGGAAGGTCGGGCAGGATCGCGTCGATTCCGGCGGCATCGAGCCGCCGCATCACCTCGACGGTTAACCGCCGCAGCTTGTTGGCTTCGTCGAAAAGCGCGGGGAGGATCAGCAGGCGTTTGGCCCGGCCCTGATCGAAGGCCAGCGCATATTCGCCGGTTTCGCTTCCGTCCGGGGCAGGGCAGGGCCAGACAAGGGGAGTCACGCCGCCCGCTTCGCCTCGGCGAAAGCAAGCAGCGCGCCGTAGGTCTCGAGCAGCTCGCCGTCGACCTCGTCGTCGTCGATGACGATGTCGAGGCGGTCTTCCATCTCGGTGAGCAAGCCCGCGACCGCCATCGAATCGAGCTCGGGCAAGTGACCGAACAGCCCGGTTTCGGAATCGAACTCCGCGGCCTGGCCCTTTTTGAGCCCGAGCACGTCGGTCAGGATCGAACGAAGCCGGCGGTCGGTATCGGTGCGCATCGGTCCCCCAGAACAGGCGCGGGCGGTGGCGGGCGCTCTAGCCACGCGCGCCGCCGCGGACAAGACCGCGCAGCGCGGCCCGCGCGATCCGCGGCCAGTTACCCGGCCAGCCGGGACGGAAAGCTTCGAGCCGGTAGCGCGGGCGAACAGTCTCCATCCAGTCGCGCTTGTAGGGATCGTCGCCGGTGCCGAAATCGACCAGCGCCACCCGGTCGCGGTCGATGACCTGGTCGAACAGCGCCGCGCTGAGCGTGGTTCCGGGGGAGAGCGGTTTCGACGCCTCGGTATGCGCCAGCTTGTGGATGAACGCGGTGCCCGCTTCGACCGTCCACAATTGGGAGGCAACCGGCGCGCCATCGGCATATGCCACGCCCAGCCGAAGTCGCCCGGCAGCGCCCTCCTCCTCGGCGAAGCGGCGCAGGAAGGCTGGCGAGCCTTCGGCGGGCTTCCAG
The DNA here is from genome assembly GCA_050725835.1 of Novosphingobium sp. Classification (GTDB taxonomy): domain Bacteria; phylum Pseudomonadota; class Alphaproteobacteria; order Sphingomonadales; family Sphingomonadaceae; genus Novosphingobium. Next base: position 14,504 of record JBOHIC010000007.1, on the reverse strand, counting down.
CTTTGCGCATAGACCGCCTCGTAATCGGCCCAGGCTACGGGATCGAACTTGGCGTGCAGTGCCACCGTGACCTTCCCGGCCTTGCGCTTGAGCGTGGTGCGCAACTGCCCCGGGCGTGCGGCGAGGTAGTCGGCGAAACTTCGCCCGCCGACTTCGAGCACGTGATTGACGTCGCATTGTTCGAAGAACACCGCCCATCCCGCGGCGCGGAAGGCGTCGGCGAGTGGCGTCGTATCTTCCGGCAGCGGCGTAAGGGACAGGCGCGGCGCTTCGCCCGCGAGGTCGCGCGCCATTGCCGTGAGCAGCGCCGCGGCGTCGGCTCCGGGGGTGACCAGCGGAGTGATCCGGAAGCTGTACCAGTTGGCCAGTGCCTTCAGCCCGCGGCCCTCGCGGGTCAGCCCGAGCACGGCGCGGTGGTCGCCGTCCGACGCAATCGCGATCAGCGGGATCAGGCCGCAGGTTTCGGCGAGATTGCGCCACCACGCGAGCCGGTCGAACGGCGCGCGCGCGGCCTCGCCCATAAGGTCTGCTACGACCGGGTCGCCTTGCACTTCGTTAAGATCGTCGTGATAGTTAACCACGATCACCGCAGTCGGTCCTCCTGGAGCATTTCCGCCCGTGCCATCCGCGATCCTTCCGCTCGACCACCTCGCCGAGCGCGGGCGCGACGCCGATCCGGCGCTGGTTCTGCGCGAGCGCACCCTTAGCTTCAAGGATTTAAGGGAACGTGTCGCCACGCTGGCCGGATGGCTGAGGGCGCAAGTGCCCGAGCCGGGCGCGCGCGTGGCGAGCTGGGCGGCCAAGGGCGAGCTGACCTGCCTGCTTCCGCTCGCCGCGGCGCGCGCCGGGCTGGTCCACGTGCCGATCAATCCGCTGCTCAAGCGTGGGCAGGTGGCGCATATCCTGGGCGACAGCGGCGCGAGCCTGCTGCTCGCCACCCCGGCGCGGCTGGCGAGCCTCGAGCCGGGCGACGTTCCCGCCGGCTGCGCGCTGGTTGCGGAGAAAGATGCGGGGCAGGGCGATCCGCTCGCGCCTTCGTCCGCCGAGGTCGATGACTTGGTCGCGATCCTCTACACCAGCGGCTCGACCGGGCGCCCCAAGGGGGTGATGCTGAGCCACGCCAACCTGTGGCTCGGGGCGGAAAGCGTGGCGGGTTATCTCGGAATCGTACCGGAGGATCGCGTCCTCGCCGTGATGCCTCTGGCCTTCGATTATGGCCAGAACCAGCTGCTTTCGAGCTGGTATGCGGGCGCCAGCGCGGTCCCGCTCGATTACCTGACGCCGCGCGACGTGGTGAAGACGATCGAGCGTCACCGCGTCACCTCGCTCGGCGCGGTGCCGCCGCTGTGGGTCCAGCTGGTCGAGCTCGACTGGCCGCCCGAAACCGCGGCACGGCTCAAGCGGCTGACCAACACCGGCGGCGCGCTGACCCCGGACCTGGTGCGGCGGCTGCGCACGCTGTTTCCGGCGGCGCGGTTGTTCGCGATGTATGGACTGACCGAGGCGTTCCGCTCGACCTTTCTCGACCCTGTGCTGGTCGATATCCATCCGACCTCGATCGGTATGGCCATCCCTCACGCGGAAATCCTCGTGATCGGCGACGATGGCGCGGTGACTGCCGACGGCGAAGAGGGTGAATTGGTGCACTGCGGGCCGCTGGTCGCGCAGGGCTACTGGCGCGACCAGGAGCGGACCGCCGAACGATTCAAACCAGCGCCCCCAGCTTCACGCTATGGCGGGACCGCGGTGTGGTCGGGCGACCGGATGCGGCGCGACAGCGAAGGCCTGCTCTATTTCGCGGGACGGCGTGACGCCATGATCAAGAGCGCGGGCAATCGGATCAGCCCGCAGGAGATCGAGGAAGCCGCGCTCGCCACCGGCCTCGTCGCCGAGGCGGTCGCGCTCGGGGTCGCCGACTCGCGGCTCGGACACGCCGTTCACCTGGTCGCTCGGGCGGCGTCGGGACATTCAGACGCAGCGGCAGAATTGCCGCACAGGCTGTTGCAAGAGCTGCCGAATTTCATGCAACCCAAAGTCATCCATTGGCGCATGGCGATGCCGATCGGCCCGAACGGCAAGATCGACCGCGCCGGGCTTCTCGCCGAGCTGACATCGTGAAGCCGCTCGGTCCGATCCCGGCAGGCTATGACGCCATCGACGGCGAGCTGGCGGTCGGCGGACGCCCGGTTTCCGCGCTGGTCGCCGAAGCGGGCGCAACGCCGTTGTTCGTCTATTCCGCCGCACTGATCCGTGACCGGATCGCCAGTCTGCGGGCAGCGATGCCGGATCGGCTCAAGCTGCATTATGCTGTGAAAGCAAATTCGTTCGAGCCGATTCTTCGGGTAATGTCGGAGCTTGTCGACGGGTTCGACATCGCGTCCGGCGGGGAGCTTGCGCTGGTCCTTGCAGCGGGGATCGACGCCGGCGACGTCAGCTTTGCCGGGCCGGGCAAGCGCGACGCGGAGCTTGAGGCCGGGATCGCTGCTGGCGTCACCATCAACCTCGAATCCGAAGGCGAAGCGGCGCGCGCCCTGGCGATTGCCGAACGGGTCGGCGCCACCCCCCGGCTCGCGATCCGGGTCAACCCCAGCTTCGACCTCAAGGGTTCGGGGATGAAGATGGGCGGCGGGGCCAAGCCGTTCGGGATCGACGCCGAGCGGGTGCCGGCGCTGGCCCGGCAGATTATCGCTGGCGGCGCGGACTGGCGGGGATTCCACATCTTCGCCGGGAGCCAGGCGCTCGATGCCGAGGCGATCGCCGAAACCCAGGCGCAGACGCTCGCTCTCGCCGCTCGGATGGCCGAGGAAACTGGCGCGCCGCTACCGCACTGCAATCTCGGCGGCGGATTCGGGATTCCCTATTTTCCCGGCGATGCGCCGCTCGACATCGCCCGCATCGGCGCGGCGCTGGGCGAGCAGTTCGAACGCCTCCCGCCGGTGCTCGCCGGAACCCAATTCTGCCTCGAACTCGGCCGCTACCTGGTCGGCGAGGCCGGGGTCTATCTAACCCGGATCGTCGACCGCAAGCTCAGCCACTGCGAGGTGTTCCTGGTCACCGACGGCGGACTCCACCACCAACTCGCCGCCTCGGGCAACTTCGGCACGGTGGTGCGGCGCAACTATCCGGTGGCGATTGCCAGCCGCTTTGGCGCTCCGGTCGAAGAGGAGGCGAGTGTCGTCGGGTGCCTCTGCACCCCGCTCGACCGGCTCGCCGACAAGGCCGGGTTCCCGCCCGCCAAGGTCGGCGACCTGGTCGCGGTGTTCTGCGCCGGGGCCTATGGTGCCAGCGCCAGCCCGATGCACTTCCTCGGGCAAGGCCCTGCGCGGGAAGTCTTGGTTTAACAGTCCCCTGCCGCACTGTCCCGGATCGGGACCGTGCCCGCGAAAGTCGCCTGAATCCCGGAAGCTACCGGGAAGGCTAACGCAATATTCACCCTTTTTCCCGATAGCGGAGGCCGATTGGCCGGGTCTCCGGACGGGTGGGGCATGCCCGAACGGCGGACGCGGCGAAGCGAAGGGAATGCCCGATGGCCAAAACCACGATCACCCGCCTGCTCGCTGGCAGCGCGCTGGCGAGCCTTGCGCTGACCGGCTGCGCCGGCGGCGGAGGCGGCCCGCAGCTGCCGCCCGCCACTTTCGTCGCGATGCAGGAAGGCCCGGGCGAGGAATACGTGATCGGCCCGCTCGACGAGCTCACCGTGTTCGTCTGGCGCAACCCAGAGCTTGGCGCGAGCGTCCAGGTGCGGCCCGACGGGCGCATCACCACCCCGCTGATCACCGACATGCCCGCGGTGGGCAAGACCCCGTCGATGCTCGCCGAGGATCTCAAGCTCCAGCTATCGCAATATATCCAAGAGCCGCTGGTCTCGGTCATCGTCAACAAGTTCGCCGGCACCTTCAGCCAGCAGGTTCGCATCGTCGGCGCGACCGAGAAGCCGGCCTCGCTGCCCTATCGCGCCAATATGACGCTGCTCGACGCGATGATCGCGGTCGGCGGGCTCAGCGAATGGGCCGCTGGCAACCGCGCCCGGCTGGTCCGCTTCGACAAGGAAAGCGGCACCCAGAAGGAATACTCGCTGCGGTTGGGCGATCTGCTGCGCAAGGGCGACAGCAAGGCCAACGTCATGCTCGCCCCGGGCGATGTGATCATCATCCCTGAGAGCTCGTTCTGAGCGCGGTGCGGGGGCGGGGCGAACAATGAACGGTATCTACGACGAACTGCGCGCAGCGCTCCATGCGGTGTGGCACCGCCGCTGGCTGGCGCTCGGCGCCGCCTGGGGAGTGTGCCTGCTTGGCTGGCTCGCCGTGGCGATGGTCCCCAACCGCTACGAATCGCGCGCCCGCATCTTTGTCCAGCTCGACGATCCGCTCGCCGAGCAGATCGGGATCACCCAGGGCGCGCGCCAGAAGGATATCGAACGGGTCCGCCAGACGCTGACCAGTGCGGTCAACCTCGAGAAGGTCGTGCGCGGCACCCGCATCGGCGACTCCATCCACACCCCCAAGCAGATGGAATCGGTGATCGCCGCGCTGGGCAAGCTGATCAAGGTCGAAAGCAAACAGGACAACCTGTTCGAAATCACCGCCGCCTCCAACGACGGCGCCTGGTCCGATGCCGAGAACGCCAAGATGGCGCAGGACATCGCGCAGAAGCTGATCGACATCTTCCGCGAGGAAAACCTCAAGAACGGCCGCGGCGACATGAATTCGACGCTGCAGTTCATGGACCAGCAGCTCGCCGACCGGCAGAAGCAGCTCGAAGCCGCCGAGGCCCAGCGGGTCGAGTTCGAAACCCGCAACCCCGCGCTTGCCGGCGGCAGCCAGTCGATGGCGCAGCGGCTCGAAAGCGCGCGCACCCAGATGCGCGATATCGACGCCGATCTCGCCGCCGCGCAGAGCGCGCTGGCCGCGATCAACGGCCAGCTTGCCGGCACTCCGGCGACGATTTCGGGCGGTGCGGGCGGGCGCAGCGCGCTGGCCGAAGCGCAAGCCCAGCTTTCCGGCATGCGCGCGCGCGGACTGACCGAGAACCATCCCGACGTCATCGCGATGAAGAACCAGGTCGCCGCCTTGCGCGCCGCGGGCGGCGGCGGCGACGGCGGCATGCCCAACCCGGCCTATACCTCGCTCCAGGCGATCAAGGCCGAGCGCCAGGCCAATGTCTCGGCGCTGCTCGCGCGACGCGCGGCGGTGCAGGGCGATCTCGCCGGGTTCGGCGCGGCGGCGGCCGGCGGACCCGAAGCCCAGGCCGAGATGCAGCGGGTCAACCGCGACTACGAAGTGCTCAAGAAGCAATACGACGAACTTCTCCAGGACCGCGAGCAGCTCAAACTGCGCGGCCAGGTCGAAACCGAGCACAGCGCGGTGCGCTTCGAAGTAATCGACCCGCCGACCACCCCGGTCTCGCCGGTTGCGCCCAACCGCCCGGTGCTGCTGTTCGGGGTGCTCGTGCTCGGGCTCGGCGCGGGCTGCGGCGGGGCCTTCCTGTTCGGCCAGCTGCGCTCGACCTTCGCCACCGCGGGCAAGCTCGAACGCGCCACCGGCCTCCCGGTGCTCGGCTCGATCACCGCGACGCTGACCGACGCGGCGCGCAGCCTGCGGATCAAGCGGCTCAAGTATTTCATCGCCGGCAGCGGGGCGCTTGCCGGAGTCTTTGTGCTCCTGCTCGCGGTCGAGCTGGTCCAGCGCGGGATGGTGGCGTGAGATGACCGAACAGAGCAAAATCCCCACCGCCGAGGCCGAGTTGCCCGAAGCCGAAGCGCAGTCGCTGATTGAACGCGTCGTGCGCAATTACGATCTGGTGCGCCTTTCGCCTCCGCCGATCCCCAAGGAGCTGCGCTCGGCCGGCAGGAAGCGCGGGACGAGTTATCGCCGCGGCCAACCCGGCGACGAAGCCGATTCCACGCCGCAGCCTGCGCCCGCCACGCCCGAAGTGGTCGTACCCGAGGTGGTCGAGCACTATACCGTGCCCGCCGCGCCGGTGCGTCCGGTGCAGTTCTGCGGACCGCGCCACCCGGTCGAGCGCAACCACTTGCGCGACCAGGGGCTGATCGTTCCCGAAGGCAGCGTCACCGCGCTGCTCGAAGAGTTCCGCATCGTCAAACGCCAGCTGATGGCGACTGTCGCCGACCTGCGTGGGCAGGGGGCGGGGGCATCGGCCCAACGCGTGCTGATCTGCTCGCCGCATCCCGGCGAGGGCAAGACCTACACCGCGGTCAACCTCGCGCTGTCGATCGCCACCGAGAAAGAGAGCGAAGTCCTGCTGGTCGATGCCGACTTCGCCAAACCTTCGGTGCTGTCGGCGCTCGGCCTGCCCGGCGGGCCGGGGCTGATGGACGCGCTCGCCGATCCCGGCATCGACGTCGCCGACTGCGTGATCGGCACCGACATCCCCGGGCTGTGGGTGCTGCCCGCGGGCAACGCCACCAGCTCGGACAGCGAATTCCTTTCCAGCTCGCGCACCGCCGCGGTGCTCGAGCGGCTCACCCAGGGCGCTCCGCAGCGTTTCGTGATCTTCGATTCGCCGCCCGCGCTTGCCGCTTCGCCCGCTGCCGAGCTGGCCAAGCACGTCGGCCAGGCGGTGGTCGTGGTCCGCGCCGACACGACCCAGCAGAGCGCGCTCGAGGATGCGGTCTCGCTGCTCGCGGGCTGCGCTCACATCGAGCTGCTGCTCAACGCCGTCCAGTTTAATCCCACCGGCCGAAAGTTCGGCTCTTACTACGGATACGGGAGGTGACGATGTCGCCCAACCTCAAGCATTCGCTTTCCGCCGCGCTGGCGCTGGCCCTGGTGGCCGGGGTTCCGGCGCATGCCCAGTCGCTGCCTTACGGCTCGACCTCCGGCGACGCCGCCGACGAAGAAGAAGACGGCGCATCGGGCCGCGCCGCGCGGCCGGGCAAGAAGGTGGAGATCACGCCCTATATCGAAGCCGGGCAGGTGGTGCTCGCCGAGTTCTCACCGGGCAGCGATGTGATGACCTATTCGGTGGTCGCCGCCGGGCTCGACGCCGAGATTCGCGGGCGCAACAACGCCGGCTCGCTCTCGATCCGCTACGAGCGGGCATTCGGCTGGGGCGATGCCGGGAACAGCGACACGATCAGCGGGGTCGCGCGCTTTTCCGCCGCGGTCGTTCCGCAGGCGCTGACCATCGAGGCCGGCGCGCTCGCCGCGCGGACCGAGATTTCGGGCAACGGCGCTTCGGTGCTCCAGCCGCTGGGCGCGCGCGACAGTGCGACCCAGGTCTATGCGCTCTACGCCGGCCCCTCGCTGCGCACCCGCAGCGGCGATGTCGAGTTCGAAGGTCATTACCGGATCGGTTACGCCAAGGTCGAAAGTCCCGACGCGGTGGCGGTCGCCCCGGGCGGGGCCGCGGTCGACGTGTTCGACGAAGCGGTGGTGCACAACGCCGCGATCCACGTCGGCAGCCGCGCGGGCGAACTGCTCCCGGTCGGGATCGGGGTCGGCGCGGGCTACAACCGCGAAGACGTCTCCAATCTCGACCAACGCGTCGAAGACTTCCATGTGCGCGGCGACGTCGCCGTGCCGGTGACCGCGGACCTCCAGCTGGTCGGCGGGGTCGGCTGGGAAAAGGTCGAGGTTTCGAACCGCGATGCAGTGCGCCATTCGATCACCGGGCTGCCGGTGGTCGGGAGCGACGGCCGCTTCGTCACTGACGAATCCGCGCCCAGGGTGCTCGCTTTCGAGACCGAAGGGCTGATCTGGGACGCCGGGGTGGTCTGGCGGCCGAGCCGCCGCACCGCGCTCGAAGCCCACGTCGGCAAGCGCTATGGCTCGACCACCTATTACGGCAGCTTCGCCTGGGCTCCGACCCGCAACAGCGCGGTCAACGTCTCGGTTTACGACGGGATCACCGGCTTCGGCGGGCAGGTCACCAGCGCGCTCGCCGCGCTGCCGACCTCGTTCCAGGCCGCGCGCAACCCGATCACCGGCGAACTCAACGGCTGCGTGGTTTCGCAGGAGAGCGGTTCGTGCCTGTCGGGCGCGCTCGGCTCGGTACGCTCCTCGGTGTTCCGCTCGCGCGGGGTGATGGCGACCTATGGGGCCGATCTGGGCAAACTCCAGACCGGCTTCGGGGTCGGCTACGACCGCCGCAAGTTCATCGGCGCGCCGGGCACGATCCTCGCGCTCGCCAACGGGACGATCGACGAGAACGTCTGGCTGGCAGCCTATCTCAATGGCCAGATCGATCGCAATTCGAGCTTTGCCACCAATTTCTACTCGACTTGGTTCCAAAGCGGAGACTCCTCGGCTGGCGATCTCTCGGCGATCGGGGCAAGCGCGGCCTATCGCCGCAATCTCACCAGCCGGCTCTCGGCCACCGCTGCGCTCGGGGTTTCGGGCCTCGAGCGTGACGGACTCGAGGACTTCTGGTCCGGCTCGGCCTCGCTTGGCGTGCGCTACTCGTTCTGACGGAGTGCTGACGATGTTCGACGACTTTTACGGACTCTCCGGGCGGCCCTTCCAGCTCACCCCCGACCCCGAGTTCTATTTCGAGAGCCTGACGCATCGCAAGGCGCTGTCCTACCTCGGCTATGGGCTGGCGCAGGGCGAGGGCTTCGTGGTCATCACCGGCGAGATCGGGTCGGGCAAGTCGACCCTGGTCGCGCACCTGATGGCGACGGTCGATCCGGCGCGGCTGACCGCGGCGCAGATCGTCACCAGCAAGCTCGACGGCGAGGAGATCGTCCACGTCGTCGCCCAGGCCTTCGGGCTGATTGTCGAAGGCCACGACAAGGCCAGCGCGCTCGGCGCAATCGAGGCCTTCCTCCACGACGAAGCGCGCGCCGGGCGGCGCTGCCTGCTGATCGTCGACGAATCGCAGAATCTGGCGATCGAGGCGCTCGAAGAGCTGCGCATGCTCTCGAACTTCCAGCTCGGCTCGCACCCACTGCTTCAGACGCTGCTGCTCGGCCAGCCCGAGTTCCGCGACATCATCCAGGACCACCCGCAGCTCGAGCAGCTGCGCCAGCGGATCATCGCCGCGCATCACCTTGAGGCGATGGACCCGGCAGAAGTCCAGCCTTACGTCGAGCACCGCCTCAAATGCGTCGGCTGGGAGAGCAATCCGGCCTTCGACCAGCGCGTCTTCGCCGAGCTTTACGAGGCCTCAGGGGGCGTGCCGCGGCGGATCAACCAGATCTGCAACCGGCTGATGCTGCTGGGCTCGGTCGAGCAGCGCAGCCGGATCGACGGGGCGATGCTCGGCGAAGTGCTCGACGAGCTGGCCAAGGACGGGACCATGCCGCTGAGCCGGCCCGAGCCCAAGGCCCGGCCCGAACCGCAGCCGCTGCTCGCCTCGGCCCAGCCCGGCCCGCCGTTCGACACCGGACGGATCGACCGGCTCGAAGCCGCGCTGGAAGAGCGCGACACCCAGATCGCCGAGCTTCAGCAGGCGATCATCGAGCTGGCCAACCAGCACGAAGCGCGGCCGGTGTCCGACAGCCTCGCCGCGGGCGAAGCGGTCGCTGCGGTCGAGGCGCAGGTCGCCGCGCTCGAGGCCAAGCTGATCGAGCAGGAGCGGACCATCCGCCACACCCTGACCATGCTGATCGAGATGATCGAAGCCGAAACCGCGCCGCGCGCCGCGGCCTGATTTTGCAGGAGGTCGCCGTGTCCGAGCAGCGGCCCATCCATGGCCGGATCGCCAATGGCCTGTCGGTCGACGTCGAAGACTGGTTCCAGGTAGGCGCGTTCGAACAGGTGATCGAGCGCGGCAGCTGGGACGGACTGAGCGACCGGGTCGAGCGCAACGTCGCGGCGATCCTCGAGCTGTTCGATTCGGCCGAGGTCAAGGCGACCTTCTTCACCCTCGGCTGGGTCGCCGAACGCCATCCCGCGCTGATGCGGCAAATCGCCGCGGCGGGGCACGAGATCGCCAGCCACGGCTGGGACCACGCCCGGGTGTTCACCTTCGACAAGGCGAGCTTCAAGGCCGACGTCGAGCGCAGCAAGAAGACGCTGGAGGATATCACCGGGGTTCCGGTGACCGGCTACCGCGCGCCGAGCTTCTCGATCGATGGCCGCGTGCCGTGGGCTTACATGGCGCTGGCCGAGTTGGGATTCGCCTACTCCTCGTCGGTCGCGCCGATCGTCCACGATCACTACGGCTGGCGCGAGGCGCCGCGCTTCGCCTTCAAGCCGCTGCCGTGGTCGGACCTGGTCGAGCTGCCGGTGTGCACCGCCGAGTTCGCCGGACGGCGCCTCGCCGCGGGCGGGGGCGGGTTCTTCCGGGTGCTGCCTTACGCCTTCTCGCGCTGGGCGATCCGCCAGGTCAACCAGCGCGAAGGCCGCCCCGCGGTGTTCTATTTCCACCCGTGGGAGATCGATCCCGACCAGCCGCGGGTGACCGGCGCGCCGCTGCGTTCGAGGCTGCGCCATTACACCAACCTCTCGGTCATGGCCGAAAAGCTCGGCCAGCTGGTGCGCGAATTCGCCTGGGGCCGGATGGATGTGCTCGCGCACCGGGAAGCGGCGCGCGCGGTGGAGCTGGCGGCGTGAACGCGCCTTTCGCCCCGCCGCGCGCGATTTGCCGTCTGGCAAACCTGACCGAGTCCGACGAGGTGCGGCGGATCGAGGCCTTTGTCGCCGCGCACCCCGAGGGAACGCCGTTTCATCGCCCGCTTTGGCTGAACGCGGTCGCCCGGGGGACCGGTAATCGTGCGCTCGCCCTTATCCTCGAGCAAGGCGGCGCGCTTATCGGTTGGCTGCCGCTCAGCGAAGTGCATTCGCCGCTGTTCGGGCGGTTGCTCGCTTCTAGCGGGTTCGGAGTGGGCGGCGGGCTGCTGCTCGAGGACGGGGCCGATCCGGCGCCGGTCTTCGCCGGGCTCGAGGAACTGGCCGGGCGGCTCGGCTGCCCGGCGATCGAACTGCGCGGCGGCGCGGTCCCCCAGCGCCGCGAGGGCTGGACGATCCGCGCCGATTCGCACTGCAGCTTCGTCGCCCCGCTCGCCGCCGACGACGAGGCGCAGCTCCTCGCAATCCCGCGCAAGCAGCGCGCGGAGGTGCGCAAAGGGCTGGCGAACGGTCTGGCGGTCAGCGTCGGCCGCGACGAGGCCGATCGCGCCGCGCACTACGCGGCATATGCCGAAAGCGTGCGCAACCTTGGCACCCCGGTGTTCCCGCGAAAGCTGTTCGACGCGGTGCTCGATGCCTTCGGCGAGGCCGCCGATATCCTTACCGTGCGCGACCGCGGCGAACCCGTGGCGAGCGTGCTCTCGCTCTACCACCGCGGCGCAGTGATGCCCTATTGGGGCGGCGGGAACTTCGCCGCGCGCCGCCTCCGCGCCAACGAGACGATGTATTTCGAACTGATGCGCCATGCCCGCGCGCGCGGCTGCGAGCGGTTCGATTTCGGCCGTTCGAAGACCGGCAGCGGGGCTTACGATTTCAAGCGCAACTGGGGCTTCGAACCCGAACCGCTGCGCTACGTCCAATGGAGCGCGCCGGGTTCGGCTCGGCGCGACGCGGACCCGGCCAGCGCGGCGCACGCCGCCAAGATCGCGCTGTGGCGGCGCTTGCCGCTGCCCATCGCCAACCGGCTCGGCCCGTGGATCGCACGGGGGCTGGGATGACCGGCGAAATCCTGTTCCTCGCGCACCGCATCCCGTTCCCGCCGGACCGGGGCGACAAGATCCGCTCGCACCACCTGCTCCAGCGGCTCGCCCAACTCGCGCCGGTCCACGTCGCGACTTTCGCCGACGACGAGGACGACGCCGAGGCGGAGACCGAACTGGCGGCGCTGGCGCGCAGCTATCACGTCGTGCGCCGCCCCAATTCGCTGCTGCTCGCGGGTATTCAGGGGCTGCTTCGCGACGAGGCGGTGAGCCTGCCGGCGTTCCATAGCGACAAGCTGGTGGGCTACGTCGCCAAGGTGCTGGCCGAGCATCCGATCGAGACGATTTTCGTCTTTTCGGGACAGATGGGCCAATACGTCCCCGATGACTTCGCGGGGCGGGTGATCGTCGATTTCTGCGACGTCGATTCGGCCAAGTTCGAAGCCTACGCCGCGGCGCATCGCTGGCCCGAATCTTGGATCCACGCCCGCGAAGGCCGCCTGCTGCGGCGCGAGGAGCGCCGGCTGGCGCTGCGCGCCGACCGCTGCCTGCTGATTTCGGCGGAGGAAGCCGCGCTGTTTGCCGAGCGCCTGCCGCCGCTCGAACGCGGCGCGGTGTCCATCGGCGTGCTCGGCAACGGCATCGACAGCGATCGCTTCGCCCCCGGTGTGGTCGCCGCAGAGCCGCGGCTGGCGGCGCTGCCCCGCGGGCGGGTCGTGTTCACCGGGCAGATGGACTACCCGCCCAACGTCGCCGCGGTGCAGCGCTTCGCCAGAGGAATCTTGCCGCTGGTCAGGCGGCAAGTCCCCGCCGCCACGTTCCACGTTATCGGCCGCGAACCCACCGAAGCTGTGCTCGCGCTGGGCGAGGCCGATGGCTGCTCGATCTGGGGGCGGGTCGAAGACATGCGCCCGTGGCTGGCCGGGGCGGATATCGCGGCGGTTCCGCTAGCGATCGCGCGCGGAGTCCAGAACAAGGTGCTCGAGGCGATGGCGATGGGCCTGCCGGTGGTGCTGACCAGCGGCGCCGCGACCGGAATCGCGGCGAGCGACGGCGAGCATTTCTGCGTGGCCGATGGCGACGCGGCAATCGCCGCGCAGATCGTCGCGTTGCTCGGCGACCCGGTCCGCGCCGCGGAAATCGGCCGCGCCGCGCGCGACTATGTCGTCCAGCAGCAGTCGTGGCCAGCCGCGCTCGGCCCGCTCGATGCTTTGCTCGGCGTGCGGACGGTGCGCCATGCCGCCTGAAGCCGCCGCCATTTCGCCCGGGCAAGGGTTGCTAGAACGCCTGCCGCAGGCGTGGCGGGCGCCGCTCGCCTGGCTCGGAGTGTCCTGGCTGGCGCTCTTCGCGCTGTTTGCAGCCGATTGGGCGGCGATGGCCGGACAATGGTGGGATAGCTCGACTTACAACCATATCCTGCTCGTTCCCGCGATCCTCGGCTGGCTGGTGTGGCTGCGCGCGCCCGAACTGGCAAAGCTGGCGCCGCGCGCATGGTCGCCGGGGCTGGCGACGGTGGCGGCGGCGCTGCTGGTCTGGCTGCTCGGCGCGGTTTCGGGGCTGTCGCTGTTGCGGCAAGCCGGTGCGGTGGCGCTGCTCCCGGCGAGCGTCCTGACCTTGCTCGGCCCGCGGATGGCGAGCGCGCTGGCCTTTCCGCTCGCTTACACCCTGCTCCTGGTTCCGTTCGGCGACGAGCTGGTCCCGCCGCTGCAGACTATCACCGCCAAGTTGACCATCGCGCTGACGCACCTTTCGGGGATTCCGGCGCGGATCGACGGGGTGTTCATCGACACCCCCGCCGGGCTGTTCGTGGTCGCCGAGGCCTGTTCGGGGGTCAAATTCCTCGTCGCGATGGTCGCCTTCGGCGCGCTCGTCGGCAACGTCTGCTTCCGCACCTGGCCGCGCCGCGCGGCGTTCTTGGCGGTGTGCGTGGTCGTGCCGATTCTCGCCAACGGCGTGCGCGCCTGGGGGACGATCCAGGTCGCCCAGTCGATGGGCGCCGAGTACGCGGGCGGGTTCGATCACATCGTTTACGGGTGGCTGTTCTTCGCTCTGGTGATCGCGCTGGTGCTGGCGATGGCCTGGCGCTTCTTCGACCGGCGGCCCGACGATCCGATGATCGATGGCGCCGCGATCGCCGCGGCCCCGGGATTCGGCCGGTGGGAGCAAGCGAGCCTGACCGCGCCGATGGCTTTCATCGCAGCGACCGCGCTGGTGGTTGCGGCGCAGGGCTGGGCCGGGGCTGCGGCGCGGCTCGCCGCGCCGCTGCCGCCGCAGATCTTCCTCCCAGAAGTGAGCGGCTGGACGCGGGCTGACCATGCGCCCCAGCTCGCCTGGAAGCCGCGCGCCGGCGGTGCGGCGCATCGCCTGCTCGGCAGCTACGCCGACGCTGGCGGGCGCACCGTCGATGTGTTCGTCGCGCTTTACTCGGCGCAGGGCGAGGGGCGCGAAGCCGGCGGGTTCGGCGAAGGCGCGCTGATCCCCGACAGCGAATGGGCCTGGGCCGGACCGGGTCCGCGCGCCGCCGCAGCGAAATCGGAACGTCTGTTCGGGCGCGGGCGGATCGAACGGATCGCGCAGACATCCTATCGCACCGGCGCTGTGCTGACCGGCAGCAACACCCGGCTCAAGCTGGCGACTATGACCGACCGGCTGATCCTGCAGGCGCATCCGACGATGCTGCTGATCGTTTCGGCCGAAACCCGCCCCGGCCGGCCCGCCGCTGATGCGGTCGCGGCGTTCCGCGCCTCGGTCGGGCCGCTCGGTCCGTGGATGGACCGTATCGCGCAAGTCCGTTAGGGCCGCCGCCAATGTGCGGGATCGCGGGCCTTTTTCACCTCGGTACGGCCAAGCCGGTCGATCCCGCGCGGGTCGAGCGGATGTGCGACGCGATCGTCCACCGCGGGCCTGACGGGTCGGGCGTGTGGACCGCTCC
>JBOHIC010000006.1:0-1600 GCA_050725835.1 Novosphingobium sp. | reverse complement strand
TTGTCCTCGGCCGCGACGTGGACCAGCGCGAGCCGCGCGGCGAGTTCGGGGGGGCAATCGGGAACATGCGCGGCGAGACTGCCAGCGACAGCAGCGGGCGCATTCGCCCCGGTCCAGAACCGCCCGTCGCCGTCGCTTGCCGGTCCGAGCACCGCCCGTGCATCGCGCCCCAGCACCGCCGCCAGCGCGCGCTCGTAGCCCGGCGCGGCGCGGACCCGGTCGAGCGCAACGGTGCCTTTGGCTCCGGCCTGCTTCGCCCGCGCCTCGCGGTCGCGCAGCAGCGCGGCGTGTTCGCGCTCGACCCCGGCCAGCTCGGCCTTCGCCGCCGCCAACGCCGACGAGGCGGCATCGCGCGCCGCCTGCAATTCGCCCTTGCGCGCCAGCTGCGCTTCGAGCGCGGCCTTGGCCGCAGCCAGAGCCAGCACCGCGTCCTCTCGCGCCGCTTCGGCCCGCGCCAGCGCCGCCGCCGGATCGCCTTCGCTCGCCAGCGCCGCGCGCAGATCGTCCTGCCGCCGCGCTTCGCTGTCGAGCCGGGTGAGGCGCTGCTGCGCCGCCGCCAGCGCCGCCTCGGCAACGCGCCATTCGGCTTCGACCCCGGCCTGCGCCGCGGTCGCCTGGGCGAGCGCGAGTTCGGCCTGGCGCAAAATGCGGTCGGCATCGTCGAGCGCGGCGGCGAGGAGCGGGCGGCGCGCCTCGTCGGAGGCGAGCCCGGCCTCGCCTTGGGCCAGTTCGCGCTCGAGCCTCGCCAATGCGGCCGCGGCGTCGGTGGTGAGCCGGTCGGCCTCGCCGCGATCGCCTTCGAGCCGCTCCTGCTGGCGCTGAAGATCCTTGAGCCGCTCTTCCGCTGCTTCGAGCTGGCCGGTGAGCGTCGCCATGCGGTGTCCGTGCGCGGTGGCGTCGTCGCGGCGGTCGGCGAGTTCGTCGCGCGCCTCGGCGACGGCATCGGCCGAGGCATGTTGGGCCTTTTGTGCGGCCGCCATGTCGGCCTGTGCGGTAGCCACCCGGGCCTCGGCCGTTTGCGCCTCTGCCCGCGCCGCATCGGCCGCAGCCGCGGCGTCGCGCCAGCGCGCGAAGACGAGCCGCGCCTCCGCCAGCTTGATCTTGTCGGAAAGCGCCTTGTAGCGCTCGGCCGCGCGCGCCTGACGGCGCAGCGCGCCGATTTGCTGGTCGAGCTGCCCGGTGAGGTCCTCGAGCCGCGCGAGATTGGCCTCGGTCGCACGCAGCTTCTGCTCGGCGTCCTTGCGGCGGACATGAAGGCCGGCGATTCCCGCCGCTTCTTCGAGCATCATCCGCCGCTCGGCGGGCTTGGCGGCGATCACCGCGGCGATCCGCCCCTGGCTGACCAGCGCGGGAGAATGCGCGCCTGTCGCGGCGTCGGCAAAGACCAGCGCGACGTCCTTGGCGCGGACGTCACGGCCGTTGATGCGATAGGCGCTGCCTGCGCCGCGCTCGACCCGGCGGACGATTTCGAGTTCGCTGTCGTTCGCGGCGTCGGCATCCGCGCTCAGCACCACTTCGGCAAAATCGCGCGCCGGGCGCTCGGCGGTACCGGCGAAGATTACGTCCTCCATCCCCCCGCCGCGCAGCGACTTGGGGCTGG
>JBOHIC010000005.1:0-1751 GCA_050725835.1 Novosphingobium sp. | reverse complement strand
GGAGGGGACATCGCCGGCAGCTCGCGACGCCCAACCCGAGCGCTACTGGCTGAAGGGCAGATACGTAGAGACTTTCGCTTGCGGCGATTTTTGTCCGGCAGGGCGCGGGGTGACGGTCGTCGTGAATTCCAGCGATGCCTATGGGTCGCGGCGATCGGGGGCGCAGTATCCGGGAGATTTCGGGTTTGGTCCGCCGATGGAAGCCGGAACCCAGTGGGCCATCGCTGAGGTCGGCCAGTCCGCCCAGGGGTTCTACTTCTGCAGCCTCGCCGGACAAGCTAGTGGGACCGTCGATGCGGTGGCGGATTCGGTGAACGCCGGGTTTGCGCAATCGGTCACGCGGGTATCGTGCGACCTGACCGATGCCGGCAAGGCCGAAGTGGCTCGGCTGCGGGCCGACAAGGCGGCCTCCGATGCGAGACTCAGCGGGCAGTAAGCGGCCGCCTTGCCCTAAACCCTGCCTTCGCCTAGGGCGCGCCACGGTTTGCACTCGCACAGAAAGCCGTGACCCTTGGCCAACGTTACCGTGATCGGCGCCCAGTGGGGCGATGAGGGCAAGGGCAAGATCGTCGACTGGCTCGCCAGCCGCGCCGATGCCGTGGTGCGCTTCCAGGGCGGGCACAACGCCGGGCACACGCTGGTGGTCGATGGTGCGGTATATAAGCTCAGCCTGCTGCCCAGCGGGATCGTCACCGGAACGCTCTCGATCATCGGCAACGGGGTGGTGCTCGATCCCTGGCACTTGCGCGACGAGATCGCCAAGCTCGAAGGGCAGGGGGTCTCGATCACCCCCGAGAACTTTGCGATTGCCGACAACTGCCCGCTGATCCTGCCGCTTCACCGCGATCTCGACGCTTTGCGCGAAACCGCCGCGGGGGCGGGCAAGATCGGCACCACCGGGCGCGGGATCGGCCCGGCTTACGAGGACAAGGTCGGCCGCCGCGCGATCCGGGTGTGCGACCTCGCCCATCTCGACGCGCTCGAGCCGCAACTCGACCGGCTTTGCGCCCACCACGACGCGCTGCGCGCCGGGTTCGGCCAGCCCGCGGTCGACCGCGCCGCGCTGCTGAGCGACCTGCGCGAAATCGCCCCCTCGGTTCTGCAATATGCCCAGCCGGTGTGGCGGCGGCTCAAGACCGTCCGCAAGGCCGGCGCGCGGATCCTGTTCGAAGGCGCGCAGGGCGTGCTGCTCGACGTCGATCACGGAACCTATCCCTTCGTCACCAGCTCGAACACGGTCAGCGGCACCGCGGCGAGCGGGTCGGGGCTGGGCCCGGCCTCGGCGGGCTTCGTGCTGGGGATCGTCAAGGCCTACACCACGCGCGTCGGCGGCGGGCCGTTTCCGACGGAGCTCGACGACGCCACCGGCCAGAAGCTGGGCGAACGCGGCCACGAATTCGGCACCGTGACGGGCCGCAAGCGCCGCTGCGGCTGGTTCGACGCGGTGCTGGTGCGCCAGTCCTGTGCGATCAGCGGGGTGACGGGCATCGCGCTGACCAAGCTCGACGTGCTCGACGGGTTCGAGAGCGTGAAGATCTGCACCGGCTACCGGCTCAACGGCCAGATCCTCGATTATTTCCCCAGCCACTCCGCCGACCAGGCGGCCGTCGAGCCGATCTACGAGGAAATGCCCGGGTGGAGCGAAACCACCGCCGGCGCGCGCAGCTGGGCCGATCTCCCGGCGCAGGCGATCAAATATATCCAGCGGGTGCAGGAGCTGATCGAGACCCCGGTGGCGCTGGTTTCGACCA
>JBOHIC010000004.1:0-18526 GCA_050725835.1 Novosphingobium sp. | reverse complement strand
CCTCGTAGGTTGCCCCGGCCAGCCGGAGTTCGAATTCGTGGGCGCGGTCGCCGGCGTGGACCAGGTGGGTGTGGCAGTCGATCAGCCCGGGGGTGATCCAGCGCCCGTCGCAGGCGATTTCCTCGTCCGGTTCGAACGTCGGGGCGTCGTCGGTGGCGCCGACGAAGACGATCCTGCCTCCCGCCGCTGCGATCACGCCATGCTCGACCACGCCCAGCCCGTCGCCGGTCATCGTCGCCAGTCTTGCCTCTCGCCAGACCCGGTCGCAGCGCATCCGCGAATCTCCCTGGGAGGCGGCATTGCACCGTTCGGATTTAATGTATAGACATAATCGCGAAACCGACGCGGAGGCGCGCATGTCCTTTCACTTCGCGACCGCGCTGCTGCCCGAGGGTTGGGCCGCCGACGTGCGGATCGAGGTGGCGAACGGCGCCATCGCCGCCGTCGCCCGCGGCGTCCCGCCCGCATCGTCCGACGAGCGTCACGCCATAGCGCTGCCCGGGCTGCCCAACCTCCACAGCCACGCCTTCCAGCGCGGCATGGCCGGGCTCGCCGAAACGCGCGGGACTTCGCAGGACAGCTTCTGGACCTGGCGCGAGACAATGTACCGCTTCGTCGATCGGGTGACCCCCGACCAGCTCCGCGCCATCGCCGCGCAGGCCTATGTCGAAATGCTCGAAAGCGGGTTCACCCGCGTCGGCGAGTTCCACTACCTCCACCACGATTTGGGCGGGCGGCCTTACGCCGATCCAGCCGAAACAAGCGCGGCGATCGTCGCGGCGGCGCAGGACAGCGGGATCGCGCTGACCCACCTGCCGGTGTTCTACGCCCACGCCGGGTTCGGCGGGCTGCCGCCGGGCGAGGGCCAGAGCCGCTTCGTTCACGATCTCGATGGCTTCGCCGCGCTGCTCGAAAAACTGCGACCGCTGGTCGCTGCGCTGCCCGACGCGGTGCTCGGGGTCGCCCCGCATAGCCTGCGCGCGGTGACCCCCGAAGAGCTGGCTGCGTTGCCCGGGCTGGTCGAGGGGCCGGTCCACATCCACATTGCCGAGCAGCTCGGGGAAGTCGACGACTGCCTCGCCGGGAGCGGCGCGCGCCCGGTCGAATGGCTGCTCGCGAATGCCCCGGTCGATGCGCGCTGGTGCCTGGTCCACGCCACCCACTCCACCGAGGCCGAACTGCGCGGGATCGCCGCGAGCGGGGCGGTCGCCGGGCTGTGCCCGATCACCGAGGCCAACCTCGGCGACGGCATCTTTCCCGCCGCGTCGTTCCTCGCCGCGGGCGGGATGTTCGGAGTCGGCTCGGATTCGAACGTGCGGATCGACGCCGCCGAGGAGCTGCGCCTGCTCGAATATGGCCAGCGGCTCGCCGCACGCGGGCGCAATATCGTCGCGGCGGAAGGCGGATCGAGCGGAGCGGCGCTCTATTCGGGCGCGCTGGCGGGCGGAGCGCGGGCGCTCGGCGCGCCTGCGGCGCTGGCGGTGGGCGCTGCGGCGGATTTCGTCACGCTCGACCCCGACCATCCCGCGCTCGCCGCGCGCAGCGGCGACGCCTTGCTCGACGCGCTGGTCTTTGCCGCCGGGAGCAGCGCGATCGACGGGGTCTGGCGGCGCGGGCGGCGGCTGGTCGAAGCGGGCCGACATGTCCATCGCGGCACAATCGCCGCGCGATATCGCCGTGCGCTAGGCGAGCTGCTCGCATGAAACCCGCCTCGCTCCACGACCGCATCCGCCACGACATCGCCGGGCGGATCATGTCGGGGACCTGGGAAGCCGGGCACCGCATTCCCCCCGAGCACGAACTGATGGCCGACTATGCCTGCTCGCGGATGACCGTGAGCAAGGCGATCTCCGGGCTGGTCGAGCGCGGGCTGATCGAGCGGCGACGGCGCGCGGGGAGCTTTGTCGCCGCGCCGAGCGTCCACCGCGCCGTGCTCGAAATCCCCGACATCGCGAGCGAGGTCGAGCGGATGGGCCGCCGCCACGATTTCGACCTGCGCGAACGCACCTTGCGCGATGCGACCGCCGCCGATCGCGAACTGCTGGCTATCCCTCACGGCCCGGTCCTTGCGCTCGACGGGGTCCACCGCGCCGACGGGCGGCCCTTTGCTCTCGAAACCCGCCTGATCAACCTCGCCATCGTTCCCGCCGCGCGCGATGTCGATTTCGCGCAGGAAAGCCCCGGGCGCTGGCTGTTCGGCCACGTCCCATGGACCGACGCCCGGCACCTCATCGCCGCCATCGCCGCAACCCCGGAGATGGGCGAACGGCTGGCGCTGCCCGGCGGCGCGCCATGTCTCTCGGTCGAACGCTGGACCTGGCGCACGGCGGAGCGGATCACCTACGTCCGCCAGGTCCACCCCGGCGACCATGCGCTAACCGCGCGGTTCCTCGCCTAGCGCAGCTTCACCCGGATACCCGCCCACAGCGTTCGCGGCGCGCCGAGGTCGATCGAACCGGCCTGGTTGCGGGTGATCACTTCGGCGTCGGTCAGGTTTTCGCCGCGTAGGACCAGGCTCAGGCCGCGCGTCAGCGGGATTTCGGCGAATCCGCTGAGCGTGGTCGCCGCGGGCAGGGCGTCGGTCTCGAGGTCGTCCTCGAACTGCCGGCCGGCGTGGCGCAGCGTCAGCGCAAGGGTCCAGTCCCCCGCCGGTCGCCACGCCAGCGTGCCGCTCGCGGCGATCCTCGGGGTCTGCGCCGGCCGCTTGCCATCGAGCGCCGCCGAGGTCCCGCTCGCCTCGACCTCGGCGTCGGTCAGCGCCAGCGAGCCGTCGAAGCGCACCGCGCCCAGCGCCGCGCGCAGGCCCAGCTCGAGCCCGCGCGCATGGATCGCATCGACGTTGCGGCGCTGGCGGGTGTTCGGGGCGAGGGTGACGTTGGCGATCGCCCGGCGGAGCTTGTCGTCGAAGGCGGTCAGCGAGAACGTCACCGCAGGGTCGGGCGACCAGTCGAACCCGGCCTCGAACCCGCGCAAACGCTCGTTCAGGAGCGCCGCGTTGGCGTTGGTGGTGACCGGGAAGACGGCGAACGAGCGGTAAAGCTCGTTCAGCGTCGGCAGACGGAAGCCGGTGTAGGCCGCGGCGCGGATCTTGAGCCCGCCGCCCGCATCGACCAGCGCGCCGCCGCGGAAGGTGCTTTCCCATCCCGCGCGGTCGGGAAAGGCGCTCGCGCCGGTGACAGTCCCCGCGGCATTGGCGGTGGTGAAGCGGCCGTCGGAAATCGTCCAGCGGTCGGCCCGCGCCCCGGCGGTGAGCACCACCGCGCCAATCGTCCAGTCGTCCTCGATGTAAACCCCGACCTGGCTGTTGCGCCCGCCCGATTCGCGCCGAGCTGTGATCGCGCCGGTCGTAGCATTGTAGGCGATCTCGTCCGTTTCGCCAGCGGCGATCCGCCAGTCGCCCCCGACCCGCAGGACATGGGTTCCGCCCACCGGCGGGCGCAGTTCGAACTTGCCGCCAAGCCCTGTGGTCGGGGTGTCGAACTGGTCGAGCGTCTTGCGAAAGGTGGTCGAGCTCACCACGACATTGGTGAAGTTCCCGGCCTGGACATAACCCAGTGCGTCGAACTGCCACGCCCCGCGGCCGACCAGCCGCAGGCTCGCACTTTGCCCGCTCGAGGACGAATCCGCGCCGGCGAAGCGCAGGGTGCGCCGGTCGCCGAACGCGGCGACGCGGGCCTGGAGCTCTATGTCTGCCGCGAGCGGGGCAACCGCGCGCGCACCGGCCGACCAGCTCTCGTAGGCCGCCCGCACGCTCGCCGGCACGCGCTGCGCCTGCGGGGTGGTCCAGAACCCCTGGCCGCGATCCCAGCGTCCGCTAAGCTCGGCGAAACCGCCGCCGAGGCGCGGGGCGAGGCTCGCCGAAAGCTCGCTCTCGCCGCGCTCGTCGACCAGCGCGCTGGCGTCGAGCAGCCCGAGCCGTTCCGGCCCGGCGCTGGTCAGCTCGATCGTTCCCGCCACCGCGCCGGCGCCGAACGCCCCCGAGCCGCCGCCGCGCGTCACCCGGGCCGATGCGAGCCGCTCGGGGGCAACCGCGGAGAACGGGATGTAGCCGAAGAACGGATCGGCCAGCGGAACCCCGTCGAGCAGTACGAGGGTGCGGCTGGCGGCGTTGCCGCCGAGCGCGCGGAGCGTGGCGCCCTGCGCCGAGGGATTGGCCGAGCGGCTGTCGGAACGGCGGAACTGCTGGAACCCGGCGACCGCGCCGAGCGCGTCTTCGAGCCGGCCCGAGGCGGTGGAAGCGAGCAGCGCGGGGTCGAGCGTGACCACGTCGTAGGCCGGGGTGGCCGGGCTGGTGGGCAGCCCCGCGCCGGTCACGACGATCGTCTCGCCGGCCTCATCGGCCCGCGCCGCCACCGGCAGCAGCGCGCCGAGCGCAACGAGGAGCGGGGCGATCGGGAAGCGCATCGGTCGTGGTGTAGCCCGCGAATGGGAGTGGCGCGACGCCCTTGCGGCATGAGCGCAAGATATTGAAGCCATATCTGTGTTTGACAGGCGCTGGCGCATTGCACAGGCTGGAACGGAGGCATTGTCTCATTTTCAACGGAAATCCGGATCAGGGCTTGAGCGAGATCGCGCCATTTGGAAGTTGGCCTGACAGTGGGCCGTGAGAAGTGGGAGTCCCCCCTGCCGCTCGAGCGGCGGCGCCTGCAATGTTACCTGGCCGTCATGGTCGGCGACATTGTCGCGCTTCTGGCAGGGTTCGACTTTGGCGGTTGGATTTACCTCGGCTCACCGGGCGCCGCGCTGGCGCTGAACCAGGCGCAACTGGTCCTGCCGATCTACCTGACCCTGGCACTCTACAACGGGTCCTATTCGATGAGCGCGCTCGAGCGCCCGGGTTTCGCCGTCCGGCGCGCGCTGTTCGCGCTGATGATCGCCGTTGCTTTCGTCGTGTTCATAGCCTTCTACGCCAAGTTCAGCGCCGAGATTTCGCGGTTTGCTTTCTCGATCGGCGCCGCCGGCGCTGCGCTGTTGATCGCCTGGGCGCGGTCGCTGACACCGGCGATAGTTCGCTGGCGTTGCGGCGACAGGGTCGTCAATGTCCTGCTGATCGACGATGGCGGCCCGAGCCTCGACCTTCCCGAGGCGCGGACGGTCAGCGCCGAGCGGATCAAGCTCAGCGCCAATTTGGCCGACCCGCGCGCACTCGACCGGATCGGACAGGTCCTGAGGAATTTCGAACGGGTCGTGGTCAGCTGCCCCCCCGAACGCCGGCTGGCCTGGGCGATGATCCTGAAGGGCGCGAACGTCGCGGGCGAGGTCGTCGACGAAGCGGTCGAGCAGCTCGCCGCGCAAGGCGCGCGGCGCGCGGGTGGAACGGGATTGCTGCTGGTTTCACTGGGGCCGCTGGGGTTTCGCGCGCGCGCGATCAAGCGCGCCTTCGATCTGACGCTGGCGCTGCTCGGGGTGATCGTGGCTGCACCGCTACTGCTGCTCGTCGCGTTCGCCATCCTGATCGAGGACGGGCGCCCGATCCTCTTCACCCAGCAACGGGTCGGACGCAGCAACAGGCTGTTCTCGGTATATAAATTCCGCTCGATGCGGTGCGAGGCGGCGGATGCCGGACCGCTTTCCACCGCGCGCGGCGATAGCCGCATAACCCGGGTGGGGCGGCTGATCCGGCGGACCAGCATCGATGAACTGCCGCAACTGTTCAACGTCCTGCTCGGCCAGATGAGCCTGGTCGGTCCGCGGCCGCATGCGCTGGGTTCGCTGGCGGGCGACAAGTTGTTCTGGGAGGTCGACAGCCGCTACTGGCAGCGCCACGCGCTCAAGCCGGGCCTGACCGGACTTGCCCAGATCCGCGGGCTTCGCGGCGCCACCGATCTCGAATCCGACCTTTCAGGGCGGCTCAACGCCGATCTCGAGTATTTGTCGGGGTGGACCTTGCTGCGCGACGTGCAAATCCTGTTCGCGACCCTCAGGGTGCTGGTCCACCACCGCGCCTATTGATGGGGTCGGCGTTGCGTCGCAGTGCAACGCGAAGTTAATTTCCACCGCGTTAACCGCAAGGCTGGACTTGGCCCGTAACCTGATGATATCGGGGGGCGGTCCTCAATCGGAGACACGGCTTTGAACGCGCAGATGATCGGATTGCTCGCCGCGGCGAGCCTTGCCAGCACCGGAATTGCCGCGACGGGAGCGCATCGCTCGGCCGACGCCTTGCCGGGTTACGCTGCAACTGCTGCGGATCCGGCCCTTGGCGGCGGGCAGAAGTGCCGCGTCGACATCGTGCGGACCGGCGCCAGCGGGACGTCTGCGATCAGCCGGACCGAGCTTCCCGACGGTGATTGCGTTTGCACCATCGTGACCGGGGCCGCTTCAAGCAACGGCGCGGCCGAAAACGCCGTGAACGCCCTTTTGCGCGATCGTGAATGCCGCGACGCGCCGCTCAACCGCCAGTCTGCTCGCAGCGGCGGCGCCGGCGGTTCGGGCGCGGTGATCGGCGGGATCCTTGGCGCAGTCGCCATCGGCGGCCTGGCCGTGGGGATCGGTGGCAGCGACAGCCCCGGTTGAACGTCCCGGACGCGCTTCGCGTGAAGCGCGGATTTCTGCTCACCGCGATATTGCTGACCGCCGCCATCGTGCTTGGCGGAGGAGGTTCACCCAATCCGCAGAGCGAACTCGCGCTTGAGCTGGTCGCCGCGGCCGTCGCCTTTTTCTGGTTGCTGCAAGGTCCGGGCTTCGGCGAATCCAGAACCCTGCTGGGCATCGCCGCCGCGATCGCCGTGCTGCCGCTGCTCCAACTCGTCCCGCTGCCGCCCGCGATCTGGCAAGCGCTGCCCGGGAGGGCCGACGCGGCCGAGGCGCTCGCACTTGTCGGCGCGGCCGACACATGGCGCCCCTGGTCGCTTTCGCCTTCGCGCACGCTCGCCGCGCTCTTGTCGCTCGGTCCGCCCCTGCTGACGATGTTCGCGGTAGCTTCGCTGGGCCGCGCGGATCGCGGCCGGGCCATCGCCGTAGTCGCCGGGTTGGGGCTGGTGAGCGCGGCGCTGGGGGCGGCGCAGCTTGCCGGCGGGCGCGGCGCGCTGCGTCTTTACGCGCAAAACCACGACATCTGGATCACCGGGTTCCACGCCAACCGTAACGCGGTGGTCGACGTGCTACTGATCGCCGCAATGGCGATCGCCGTAGTTTATCGCGACCGCCGCAGCGACATCGCGATCCCTTCGGCCGGCGTAATCGCTGCCGCCGCGGGCGCGATCCTGCTGCTCGCCGCGGTCCTGACGGGTTCGCGCGCGGGGATTGCCTTGATCCCGTTCGCGCTGCTCGCCGCGGCCTCTATCGCCGGCTGGGGGCGCCGGCCGACGCGCAAGACCGCGCTGATCGCCTCTGCCCTCGGTGCGGTGACTGTGGCGGTTTGCTTCGCGGCGTTTCAAACCAGCACGGCGATTCAATCGGTGGTCGGGCGATTTGGCCTGACCCGCGACTTCCGCCTCGAACTCTGGTCGGACACGCTGTTCGCAGCCGGGCGCGTCTGGCCCTTCGGCTCGGGCATGGGAACCTTCACCCCGATGGCGATCGCGGTCGAACGGCTCGAGACGATCGACGGCACGCTGCCGAACCGCGCGCACAACGATTACCTCGAATTGCTGCTCGAAGGCGGGGCGTTCGGGCTGGCGGCGCTAGCTACTGCGGCGCTGCTGGTGGCCGCGCTCGCGCGCCGGGCCTGGCGGAATCGCCCGGCGGAACGCGCGCAGGTCGTTTTCGCGGCCGCCTCGCTGGGTGTGATTGCGGCCCATTCGATGGTTGATTATCCGATGAGAACCATGGCATTGGCCTGTCTTGCGGGACTCGCCGCGGGGCTCCTGGCGCCGCTGCCTTCGGGGGTGAGGGAAGCCGCGCCGTCGCGACCAGCCGAAAATGAGGTTTGAATGAACATGCGCGGGCTGATCGCCCTGTTGATGACCTTGCTGCTGGCCGCCTGCGCGACCTCGGCGTCATCGCCGGTGCCTGCGGGCCAAGCGGCGTACGCGGCGATCGCCGTGCCCGCCGACCAGGCGGTGCCCTCGACCTACCTGCTCCATTTCGGCGACACCGTCAGCGTGATGGTGTTCGGTGAGCCCGACCTTACCCAAAGCCGCGTCGTGATCGACGGTTCGGGCAACCTTTCGTTGCCCCTGATCGGCAAGATCCGCGCCGCCGGCTTCAGCGCCGACCAGGTGGCCGAAGCGGTGACCCGCGCTTACGGCGCCAATTACTTGCGCAACCCCAGGGTTTCGGTGCTGCTCAACGAAGGCATCGCGCCGACCGTTTCGGTCGAGGGCCAGGTCGAACAGCCGGGGGTATATCCGCTCGCCCCGGGGCAAACCCTGCTGACCGCGATCGCCCAGGCGCGCAGCACGACCAAGACCGCCAAGCTCGACCAGGTCCTGATCTTCCGCACCCTGGCCGGTCAGCGCCTTGCCGGAAGGTTCGACCTTCAGGCGATTCGCGATGGCCGCTCGTCCGACCCGCAAATGGCCGCGGGCGACGTGGTGGTGGTGGGTTACTCCTCGCTCAAGGGCGCCTATCGCGACGTGCTGCAGGCAGTGCCGTTGCTCGCTCTGTTCGTGCGGTTTTAGCAGATCGTGGTCCCGCTCCAGTGAACGCCATCCAGCCCATGCCCGAAGCTTTCTTCGGCCCGGACCCCCGGAACCACGCGGCAGCGCACCGCGGCGAAGGGATCGGCGCTAGCTTGCGCTACGCAATGGCGGTGCTGCGCCGCAACCTGTGGCTCGCGGCCGCCATCGTGGCGCTGGCGCTGACCATCGCGGTCGCGCTCGCGATGCTCACCTCGCCGCGGTACACGGCGCTGTCGACCGTCCAGATCAACGACCAGAGCGAATCCGTTCTGGGCAGCGAGATCGACAAGTCCGCCGCCGCCAACACCTCGTGGGATGTGGACCGCTTCCTCAACACGCAGCTCGACGTGCTGCGCAGCCGCGGAATCGCCGAGCGGGTTGCGCGCAAACTCGACCTCGAGCGCAGCGAACGCTTCTTCGCCGCGATGGAATCGCCGCCGCCGGGTTCGGCGACGAGCGCCAAGGCGAAGCGCGATCAGGTGGTGGGGCTGCTTACCGGCAACCTCTCGATCGACCTGCCGCGCGAGACGCGGATCGTCCGGCTCGCGTTCACCAGCACCGATGCCGAATTGTCGGCCTTGATCGCCAACACCTTCGCCGAAGAGTTCGTCCAGGCCAACTTGCAGCGGCGCTATGACAGCACCGCCTACGCGCGCAATTTCGTCGCGGAGCAGCTGGCCGAAGCACGAACCCGGCTCGAGGCGTCGGAGCGCGACCTCAACGCCTATGCCCGCAACGCCGGCCTGATCCGCACCCGCGAAGTTTCGCCCGACGGCAATGGGGGCGGCGGCGGCTCGGCCGGCAACAGCATCACCACCTCCAGCCTGTTGCAGCTGAACACCGCCGCGAACGACGCCGAAGCGGCGCGCGTCGCGGCGGAAGCCCGGTGGCTGACCGAACGGAACACGCCGCTGCTCTCGTCGGGGACGGTCCTCGCCAACTCGACCGTGCAAACGCTGATGACCCGGCGTTCCGACGTCCAGGCGCAGCTCGCGACGGCCCGCGCGCGCTACCTTGGCGGACACCCCACCATCGAACGACTGGAAACCGATCTCGACTCGATCGACCGCGAACTCAACCGCACCGCGGCAACCGTGCGCAATTCGGTCCGCGCGCAGTATGAAGCCGCGCTCGCAACCGAGCGCCGGCTGCAAGGGCAGGTCCGGCGCCTGCGCGGCGATACCCTGGCCGAGCAGGATCGCACGGTGCGCTACAACACCCTCGCGCGCGAAGCGGACACCAATCGCTCGATCTACGACGGGCTGCTGCAGCGCTTCCGCGAACTCAATGCAGCTTCGGGCATCGCCGTGAGCAACCTTTCGATCATCGATCGCGCCGATCCACCCAGTGGGCCATCGTCTCCGAACATGGTCAAAAACATCGCGCTCGCGCTGCTTGCCGGCGGCGGGCTGGCCTTGCTGGCGGTGTTCATGCGCGACCAGTTCGACGACCGCATTCGGGTTCCCGAGGATGTCGAGAGCAAGATTCACCTGACCCTGCTCGGCGTTATTCCGCGCGTCGCGGGGCAAACGCCGCTGAGCGCCCTCGCCGACCCCAAGTCGGCCGTTTCCGAAGGGTACAACTCGCTGCGCGGCGCGCTGCTCTATTCCACGCCCGACGGCTTGCCCAAGGTCATGGTCATTACCAGCGCCCAGGCGACCGAAGGCAAGACGACCACCAGTTACGCAATCGCCCTGTCGATGGCGCGGCTCGGCAAGCGGGTGGTGCTGGTCGACGCCGACATGCGGCGGCCATCCATCCACAACGTGTCCGGGCTTTCCAACAAGCGCGGCTTGTCGGACCTGCTGGTGTCGCGCGATCCGGCGGAAAGCGCGATCCAGGCCAGCGGACAGGCGCAGCTCGAGGTGATTACCGCGGGGCCATTGCCGGCCGATCCGACCGGACTGCTGGCCGGCCCGCGGGTCGCCCAGTTGCTCGAAGCCTTGGCGGCGAGCCACGACGTGGTGATTGTCGATAGCCCGCCCGTGCTCGGTCTCGCCGATGCGCCGATGCTCGCGGCGCTGGCCGATGGGACCATCCTGGTGGTCGAAGCCGACCGGGCCCGGCGCGGAAATCTCAAGTCCGCGCTGCGCCGCCTCAAGTCGTTCGATCCGTTGCTGCTCGGCACCGTCCTCACCAAGTTCGATTCGAGCAAAGGCGGGAATTCGTACTCGTCGTACTACGGCGACGATTACTACAGCTACAAGCCCGCCGAAGCCGTGGGGATCGCCGCGCAGTGACCGCGCTGCGCCGCATCGGAATCGGTGCGGCAATCCTGCTTTACGCGGTCGCGGCGTGGGGCAACGGCTTCGATCGGATCAGTCGGCTTTCGCCCGGCGCGGCGCGGCTGGTCCCCGGGGTGTTTCGCGCCGAGGCCGATCGCACCGATGCGACTATCGCCTTGACCCGGCAGCAAGCCGCCCGCGCCCGCCGGCTTGCCGAAATGGCGGTCCGGGGCGACCCGACCGATGCGCGAGGGGCCGGTTTGCTCGGCGCGGCGCGGCGCGCCGGCGGCGATTTGCGCGGGGCCGAGCGGGCGTTCCGGATTGCCGCCCGGTTCGGTTGGCGCGACCCACTGACGCAGGCCTATTGGTATGACGAGGCGCTGGCGCGCGGCGATTTCGATCTGGCCGCGCTACGGCTCGACGCCTTGCTTCGATCCGGTTCATCCACGCTTTCGCAAGAGGCCCTGGTGGCCCCGATCCAGCAGTCCCGCTTCGGCCGCGACGCACTGGCGCGGCGGCTTGCGCTCAACCCGGTGTGGGCCGAACGTTATCTCGGGCCGGATGCCGATCTGGAGCGCGATCCCTTGTTGCTTCGCGCCGAAGTCGTCACCGCCGCTGGCAGTTTGGGGTGCAACCGCACCGCGCCGCTGACCCGAATCCTGCTGGATCGCGGCGAGCGCGCAGCGGCCGAGCGTGTGTGGCGGGTAAACTGCTCGCAAGCGCAGCCCGGCGGCTTGCTCGCCGACAGGGATTTCCGTGCTGCGGCGCGGGGTGAGGATGCGCCATTCGGCTGGCGCCGGCTGCGCGACGCCGATGTCGACGCCAGCTTTGCGCCCCTGCCCGGGGGCGGCGCGGAGCTGCATCTGCGCAATCTTGGGGCCGTTACCAAGCTCGTCCTGACGCAAGAGATCGACCTCCCGGCACGGCGGATGGCGATCAAAGGCCGGGTCACCGGCGATCGCGGGCGGGTGGTGGCCGGTTTCGGCTGCGGGGCGGAAACCGAGCCGCCGTCGCGAGTCGATGGCGATATCGGCGAAGCCGGACAGGTCCTGACCGCGCCGCAATGCGGAAACGTCATGCTCAACCTGTGGCTGCGTCCCGGTTCGGGTGAGGTCATCCTTGCCGACTTGTCGCTCGCCCCGCTCTAGCTAGCGCCGGGTAGCTCGCGACCCGAAAGTTCGCGGGTTCCGATCCGGACCGCCGGGTTGCCGCGGTAGACGCCCATCGGCGCGGCATCGCCGAACAGCGCGCCGCGTGCGGCGAGCACGGCGCCGTCTCCCATCGTAACCCCCGGACCGACGAAGGCCTCGGCGGCTACCCAGCAGCCCGCGCCGATCGACACCGGCCGCAGCGCGAGTTCGAAGCCGGGATCGTCGATCCGATGCGAGCTGGCGCAAATATGCGCGCGCTGGCTGATTACGCTGTCCGCGCCAATCGCGACCGCACCCTGGTTGTAGAGCCGCACCCCCGGACCGATCAGCGCGCCCGGCCCGATTTCGAGGTTGCGTGGGAGCCACACCCTGGCGCTGCCATGGATGCGTACGCCCGCGCCGATGCGCGCCCCGAACGCGCGCAGGACGAAGCGCCGCCAGCGGTGCAGCGAAGGCGGGGTGAACCGCGCGACCGCTAGCCAAACTGCATGGAAGGCAACGCGCTCGAGCTTGTTCGCCAGCGAGAACGGGGCGCCGCGGGAATGGGGCTTCTGGCTGAGCGGTGTCGTCATGCGAGAACTCCCGCATAGGCCGCCGCCCAAGCTTGCGCCACCGTCGCCGCGCCGAACCGGGTCGCGGCGAGATGCTGCGCCGCATCGGCCATTCGGCGCAGGTCCTCGTCCGGCAGCGCGAGCGCCAGTTCGATCGCGGTGGCGATCGATGCAACGCCTGTTCCGCAATCGAGCGCCGCCCCGGCGGCAAATCCCTCGGGCAGGTTGCACGCCTCGCTCATTAGCGTCGGGCAGGAAGCGGCCCAGGATTCGAGCATGGCCATCGGCAAGCCCTCGCTCAACGATGGCAGGACGGTGAACCGCGCACGGTGCAGGAGATCGCGCTTGGCCTTGCCGAACACCGGTCCGATGAAGCGTGCGTTGCGAACCCCCACCAGCCGGGCTTCGAGCGCCGCCACGTCGCCTGGCTCACCCCAGCCGGCGATGGTCAGGCGGGCTTCGGGGGGAAGCTTTGCCCCGAGCGAGTCCCAGGCGGCAACCAGCGCGAGCAGGTTCTTCTTGGGATGGATGCGGCCAAGATAGGCGATTTCCGCGGCCCGCGCCGAGATTTGCGCCTGGTCTGCCGGCGGCGCGGAGTTGGGGATGACGGTGACGTTGTCCCGGCCGGTCGCGGCCGCGATATCGCCCGCCTCGCGCGCGGTGAGCGCGTGGAACAGGCGCGCCGCGCGCCAGCTTCGCCGTTCGTAAACCAGACGCGCCGCCGCCTTCTTCAGCCGGCCGTGCGAAAGGATCCATGGATCGAGCATGCCGTGCGGGGAAATCAGGTAGGGCTTGCCCGTCCGCCGCGCCCAGTTCGCGCCGGCGGCGGACACCAACTGCCAGATGCCGTGGAGTTGGAGGCAATCGAGCCGGGCTTCCAACAGCCGCCGGGTCATCGCCGGGCCGTAGCCGAGCAGCGCCGGACCGCCTTGCCGAACCAGGACGACCGGCAGGTCGCCGAAGCGCCGCAGGTCTTCGTCGCTGTCGCGCTGCGCCAGCGCAAAAACGATCGGCGAGGCGCCCAGCCGTTGCAGCAGCGACGCTTGCGCGACCACCGCTTCGAACACCCCGCCGTTGCGCCGTGACGCCCAGGTCGAGAGCAGGCCGATGCGCTTGCCCGCAAGAACTCCGGTCATTTACCCACTCGAGGCAATTTCGGCCAAGCGCTTGCGCCGCCGCGCCGGACCCGAGAGCGTGGCGGGCGCGTCGATCCCATGCGGAACATCGCGGCTGAGCGCGGCGCGGCGTCGTCGCTCCGCCGTGCCGGCGCCCGGGGCAACCGAAATTTGCGGAGGTGCGCTGGCGGCTGCGGCGCGCAGGTCCGCCGCGGTCGGCACGTTCGCAATCCGCATCAGGAGCCAGGCCACCCCCGGCGGCGCGAGATAGAACGTCAGCTGCTTGACCACAGTCAGCACCGATCCGTCCCGAAAGGTCACGACCGTCGCCGCCACGATCAGGGTATAGGCGAATACGGTGAAGCTGGTTTGCCGTTCGAGCAGCAGCTTGCGGTAGGCGAGACCATAAAACAGCGCGAAAGCAGCGCATTGAACAATAACCCCGAGGTAGCCGAGTTCGCCCCACCCGCTCCCGGGCAGCGATCCGGTGATCCCGATCGGTGCGCCATAGTCCCACAGGTTGAACAGCTTGATCGGGGCGCCGATTGGCTTGCCCGGCCACCATGCGCGCGGGATCGGCTCGGTAAACAGCTGCAGGTTCGAAACGAAATAGCCATAGGTGCCCGTCCGCTGCGGCACCGCGTAAACGATGAATTCGAAGAATTCGAGGTTAGCGTAGTCCATCTGTTCGAGCGGGGCGAGCTGTTCGCCGCCCGACCAGATCACGGCGTCGTCGCGCCCGAACATCTCGCGAACGGACTTTCCGCGATCCTGGATGATCGTCGTGAACAGCACGGCGGCCAGCCCGATCAGCGCAAGCGAGCGCAGTTCGGGCCAGCGCTTGCGCTTCTCGATCAGGTAGATAATCGCCAGCGCGAGGCAGGCATAGATAAGCGAGCCACGCGAGCCCGTCCCCGACTGCAGCACGACGTAAAGCCCGAACGGAACCAGCGCGAGCGGCTTGAACCGAAACAGCCAGGCGATTCCCACCACGATCGGCGCCACCGCCAGCTGGGTGTCGTTGAACCAGCCGGTCGAGGTGGTGTTGATCGCCACCCCGGTCGACATGTCGCGAACCATCGTCGTCGAATCGGTGGCTCGTTCGCTCCATGCCCGGAGGATCGAAGCCAGCCCGAACGGCCCGAATAGGGCGCTCGCGGCGAGGAAGGCAGGGATCATCCGCGCCTTGTGCTCTTCGTCGAAGCTGTCGCGGCGGAACACCACCGAGCGGCGGGTCGCCGCAACCGCGACCCCCATGAACACCAGGAAACCCAGGTTCGCAGCGAGCAGGACGGTGATCTTGTCGCTCAGCGAGGGATGGAAGCCGTAGAGCCGGTAGATCAGCTGAAAATCGTAGAACCGCGCGAAGATCGGTCGAATGACGAACAGAAAGCCGTGAAACGCATAGTAGATCGTGGCGGGATGAAACATCGAGGCCACCGGGTGACGCAGGTAGGCAATCCCCACCCCCAACCAGACGAGCAACGATGCGGCCAGCAGCAGATCGTACATCGGTGCCCGGGTTCCTCGCCGCGGCGCACCCGATGCGCCGCCGTTTGCCATGCCTCGCTACACGCCTTAGTGCGTCACGTCAGCCGTTTATCGACGCCAGCGCAGCGGAGGAAGAGCGCCGAAATGACCGCGAAACCCGGCACGCGGCCGATCGTCTTCCTGTGGGAAAGCTTCGGTCCGTCGCACCACGATCGGGTCCGCGCGGTGGCGGAGCGCGGGGTGCCGGTGTGCGCTATTGAATTTGCGGCCCGATCGATCGAATACGACTGGGAACGCAGCGAACCCTCCGGCTATTGCCTGGTCGCGCTGGGCGAGCCCGGCCACCGCCCGGGCTCGCTGCGGCTGGCGGCCCGGCTGATCAGGGCGGTCTGGCGTAGCGGCGCGCGCATCGCATTCTTCTGCCATTACGAACAACCCGGCGTTTTCCTCGCCGCGCTCGTCCTGCGCCTCACCGGGCGCCGGGTGTTCACGATGGCCGATTCGAAGTTCGACGATTACCCGCGGGCATGGCCGCGCACACTGGCCAAGGCGCTGTTCCTTGCGCCCTATCGCGGCGCGATCGCCGCCTCGCGCCGGTCGCGCGAGTATCTGGCCTATCTCGGCGTGCCGCGTCATCGGATCGCTCTGGGGTTCGACACGCTCGACGTGGCGCGGCTTGGGTCATTGGCGGACAAGGTCGCCGAAACGCCGCACCGCGATCGCCCGTTCCTCGTCGTCGCGCGACTGATCCCCGAGAAGAACCTCAGCGCGGCGCTCGAGGCGTTTGCCCGGTACCGAGCAGCCAGCGGCGACACGCGGCGGCTCGAGATCGTCGGTGACGGGCCGATGCGCGCCGAGCTTGCCGCCACGGCCGAACGGCTCGGCATCGCGGATGCGGTCGACTGGCGCGGGGCGCAAGATACCGCTGCAGTGGCGCGCGCGATGCGCGGCGCGCTCGCTCTGCTCTTGCCGAGCATCCAGGACACCTTCGGGCTGGTGGTGATCGAGGCGTTCGCCCAAGGCTTGCCGGTGATCGTCTCGAACCGCGCCGGCGCGTGCGACGAGCTCGCCGAAAACCTGGTCAACGCCTTCGTCGTCGATCCGCTCGCCATCGGGCAGATCGTCGCGGCGATGGCCGCGCTCGCCGCCGATCCGGCGCGGCATGCGGCGATGTCCGCCGCAGCGCGATCCGCCGCCGAGCGCGCCGACGCCCGGCATTTTGCCGATGCCGTGCTCGAGCTGGAGGGCGGCTAGCCCTTTTCCACCTTGGCCCGCACGGTCAGCGTAGGCAGGTCGATTGCGCTGGCGGTGGGATTGAACAGCGTAACCGCGACATTGTCGGGTGAAACCACCGCCCCGCTCAGCATCAGGCCGGAGGGATTGACCGAGAGGCTGCTCGTCACCGTATCGCCCAGCGCGACCCCGGGAATGCCCACCGGCAGCGTCAGCACCCCGCCGGGCGCGATGGGGAAGGGATCGTAGGGTCCGAAGGTCCCGAACAGCGTCACCCCGGCGCTCGAATAGAAGCCGGTTTCCTCCCAGCGAGAGAGCAGTTCGTTGTAGGCAAATTCGATCCAGTCGCTTTCGTTTCTGAGCACGCGGCTCTGCTGCATCGCCATCGAAGCGATGGTGTTCTGCCCGAAGCGCAGTTCGCCCGTGTTGGACAGCTTGCACAGCCGGAAGGTCTGACCTTCCGCGTAGCCGTAGGCGGCGCCGCCGGCGGGATAGGCCGGCAAGGTCACATTGAACCGGGTGTTGCCGGCGCAATCGAGCCCGCCAAGCGGGTTCATCGGATAGACCAGCCGGTCCGCCGAGAGCACGCCCAGGCTGTGCGAGCCGTGGCTGCTGAATGCCGCCAGCGGGATGGCGTGATGCACGGCGATCCGCGGCATTGCCGGCTCGGGATAGCTGTTCTGGAAGATTCCCGATCCGCTCGCGGCTTCGCTGTTGTCGATCGTGATCGAACAGCTCTTGTCGATGAACTTGCCGTAGCGCACCCCGAACCAGCGCCGTCCGTTTTGCCGCGCAAGCTTGGTGCGAACTTGGCGCAGGCGAATGTGGATGTTGGAGGGCGGGGCGATCCACGTCCCGGCCGGGGCGCCGTTGACCTGCGTGGTCAGGGTTTCGGGGCCATAGAGGATGACCGATTCGATCAGGTCCTTCTGGTCGAGCTGCGCTTCGATATCGAGATCGATATCGTGCAGCGCGCCGAACGGGTTGGCGTCGAGCAGGACAGTCGAATCCGTCGTGCGGACCCGGCCGCGCACCCAGCAACCGATGGTCGCCGAGCCGACGTTGCGAAACTCGCAGGCCTCGAGCTGGGTGATCGGGGGCTGGGTGGCGTTGTCACGGGTGGGATAGAGGTAGGTGTATTGATAGCCGCTGGTCGGCCCGCTCCCCAGGTTCATCCGCAGGCAATCGCGCCACAGGCAATTGACGTAGCGCGCGCTGCGCTTGCCGGTGTCCTCGTGCGCCTGGAAGGCGTCGCCGAACTCGCAGTCGATCGCGGTGACATCGCAGATAACCCCGGGGTTGAAGGCGTCGCCGTTGGTGGTGAGCAGGCGCACCCGCTCCATCCTGAGCGCTTTCGGCCCGAACCCTCCAAGATAGAGGATTTCGCCGCGCCAGCCGATCATGTCGGTATCGACCAGCACCAGGTCGCCCATCACCGTGTCCTGGATGCGCAGCCCCTTGTGGCTCAGGTCCCAGCCGTCACCGGTCACCGTGTCGACAGGATAGGAATGGCTGCCGGTTCGCGCGCAATTCCCGCGCAGCACCAGGCGGTTGAGCTCGAGCCGCGCGACGCTGGGCGGATCGGGCACCGCGTTGTCCGGATCCCCCAGGATGAACAGCCCGTCGCCGCGCCACACGGTCGGGGTCGGGTCGGTGGTGCTGAGCGGGACCAGCTGCCAGCTGGTTTGCGGATCGGCGCCGCCCAATCCCTTGAAGTCGAGCACGGTGCGGTTGGCGGCGCGGCCCCGCAGCGTTAGCGAGCGCCGCACCACCAATGGCTCGCCGTCGGTCGCGAAGATCGCCAGCGCAGGCGAAGTTCGCAGCGGGGTCCAGATCGCGTAGCGATGGCAGTCGAAGGCGACCTCGCCGATGCCGACCGCTTCGGCATAGGCGATCGTCCCCTGGATTGCCGGCTGGTCGTTGCTCGCGCCGTCGCCCACCGCGCCGCCCTGTTCGACCGAGACCGCCTGACCGAGCGGGAGCAGGCGGAAAATCCGGCCGTTGGCGGTGCGGACCACGAAACGCGGATGGGCGGCGAGCAGCGCCGCCGTGCACAGTCCGTCGCTCACGTAAGTCCCCGCGCCCTTGCCGGTGGCGCCGTGGCCGCTGCTGGCGATGCGATCGATCCCGCGCGCGACCGAGCGTGCGGCGAAGCTATCGAACCGCGCCGGGTGGCCGCTCAGGGCCGCCTTCGCC
>JBOHIC010000003.1:0-1592 GCA_050725835.1 Novosphingobium sp. | reverse complement strand
GCAGAAGGTCAGCGAGCTGGGCATTTTCGCAGGTCCCTCGACCCGCTATTGCCCCGCCGGGGTCTATGAGTGGCTCGGGGTCGAAGACGGCCAGCCGAAGTACCAGATCAACGCCCAGAACTGCGTCCACTGCAAGACTTGCGACATCAAGGACCCCAACCAGAACATCACCTGGGTCACGCCCGAAGGCGGCGGCGGGCCGAACTATCCGAATATGTGATCGGGAGTGCGCGAGACCGCCTACGCCAAGCTCAATCTCGCGCTGCACGTAAGAGGGCGGCGGGGGGATGGCTATCACGAGATCGAAACGCTGTTCGCTTTCGTCGATGTCGGGGATGAGGTGGCCGTTTCCTCGTCAGCCCGAGACGAGTTGAGGACGGTTGGCGAATTTGCCGATCAACTGGCTGATCCATTTGGCAACATCGTCGCCAAGGCGCTGTCGCACTTGCCCCGTGCGCAGGGCTGGGCCGTGACGCTCGACAAGCGGTTGCCGGTGGCGGCGGGGCTGGGCGGGGGCTCGGCCGATGCGGGGGCGGTGTTCCGGCTGGTCGAGCAGGCGCAGGGGCTGCCCGACGATTGGCGAGCCCGCGCGGCGGCGCTCGGGGCGGACGTGCCAGCCTGTGTGCACTCGCAAACTTGCATCGGGCGGGGGACCGGCACCGCACTGGAGCCGATAGAGAGCGATCTCGCCGGAACGCCGGTGCTGATGGTCAACCCTCGCGTGCCGCTTGCGACCGGGCCGGTGTTCGCGGGATGGGACGGCGAAGACCGCGGACCTTTGCCCGAAGGCGATGCCCGCGCGGTAGCGATGGGTGGGCGCAACGATCTGGAGGCGCCGGCGATCGCCTTGTGCCCGGAGATTGCCGAAATGCTGGCGGCACTGGGTCGCACGGACCAGCTGCTGGCGCGAATGTCGGGCTCTGGGGCGACGTGTTTTGCGCTCTATCGACGCCATGACGTCAGGGACAAGGCATTGGAAACGCTGCGTTCCAGGCATCCTGCGTGGTGGTTTATGACGGGCAACCTGCGATGAGCGAGGAAGCTTTCCGGATCGTCGGAATACCCCGCTTTGGGGGCATCCTTATCGTTTCGGACCACGCCTCGAACCGCGTTCCCGCAGACATCGACCTCGGGATCGACCCGGCGCTGCTGGGCCAGCACATCGCGGTCGATCTTGGGGTGGCCGAAGTGGCGAAGCGCATGGCCGAGCGGCCAGGAATCGCAGCGTTCCTCGGCAACATCGGCCGCCTGGTCTGCGACTTCAACCGCGAGGAGCACACGCCCGGAGTGGTCCCGATCGCCAGCGACGGCCATGCGATCCCCGGCAATGCACTCGACCACGCAGCGCACGAGGCGCGGGTGGCGCGCTTCTTTTATCCCTATCACAATGCCTTGTCGGCGCTTCTTGATGACAAACCGCAAGCTCTGATCCTGTCTCTCCACAGCTTTACCCCCAGACTTGCCAGCCATCCCGACGATGCACGGCCGTGGCAGGTGGGGGTGCTCTACAACCACGACGATCGCGCCGCGCGCGTGGCTATCCCGATGCTCGAGGCCGAGGGTCTTATCGTCGGCGACCAGCAGCCCTATTC
>JBOHIC010000002.1:0-1916 GCA_050725835.1 Novosphingobium sp. | reverse complement strand
AGGCCGACTGGACGTGATCGTCCTCGAACCATCCGTCGAGGAAGGCGCGCGCCGACTTGGTGAACACGTCGAGCAGGTCGCGCTGCACCGACAGGTCGAGTTTGGCCATCGGCCAGCCCTGCTGCGCCGCGGCGAGTAGCGCCTTGACGCCCCCTCCGACGTTGGGCGGCGATTGCAGCGCGATGTCGCGCAGCACCTGCGCGACCTTTTCGAGCGCGGCGTCGTAGGCCGGGTAAGCAGCGGCGTCCTTCTTCGAAAACCGCGCGAATTCCGCCATCGTCCGCTCGGCCCCGCCGCCGAGCTTGAGGTAAGTATCGGGGAACGGGAAGAAATTCGAAATCGTCCGTTCGATCACCCGATAGCCGTGATCGTGGAGCTTCATGTCGGCGATCACTTTGGGTCGCAGCAGGCTGACGGTGTAACTCGCGGTCGAGTTGCGGAAGCCGGGGTGGAATTCCTCGGTCACAGCCGCGCCGCCAACCACATGCCGCCGCTCGAGCACCCGCACCCGCATCCCCGCGCGCGCGAGGTAGAAAGCGCAGACGAGGCCGTTGTGGCCACCGCCGATGATCAGGGCGTCGTAAGTCTTGGTCATGTCTTGCTCCACCCCGGCGCCGGTGCCCGGTGCAATCGCGCCTCGGGAATGATCGCCCGGATCTTCCCGGCAAAGCTGCGCAGACAAACCTCGCTCCGCCCGATCGGGCCGGCGGTGTAGCTCTGCGAGCCCATCCCCTGCTGGACCCGCTCGATCAGGCGGGTGTCCTCGGCGTTGACCACCCGGTTGATCCGTCCGTTGGCATAGCGCGCCAGCTTCATCTCGCGGCGGCCATCGGGCAGGGCATAGGCCATTTCGCGCAAGGTGCAGGTGGTCGGGCCGGTCGGCAGCCACTGCATGAAGTCGATCTGGTCGGCGTAGATGTCGAAGGCCATGTTCGGCCACAGCTTGTAATAGAGCCAGCGGCGGCGGCTTTCGGGCGGCAGATGCGGCGCGTCGGGAAGATGCGCCTGATAGAACCGCTCCCAGAAATTGGCGGAGGGCGCATCGACCAGATGGCCCTTCATCCGGTCGGCCCAGCCGTGCGCCGAAATCTCGTAGCTCTTGCCGAAAATCCGGCTCAGCCCGTCGTGCGCGACCAGGATGTGGAGGTTGTCCGAATAGTTGTCGCCGACCTGCTTCCAGTTGACCTTGCGCGGCCGCTCGCGAACTTCACTCAGCCGGCGCAGCTCGGCGAAGCGATAGGGCGCGATCTCGGCTGCGAAGGGCGCCATCATCTCGGCAACCGAGGGGAAGCCCGCATCCTCGAGCCGGACGAAAACGAAGCCGTTCCAAGCTTCAAGATCGACCGCCGCCAGCCCATTGTCCGCCATCCGCAGCGCCGGATAGTCGGCCTTCATCGGCACCCCGGTCAGGCGTCCGTCGCTGGCGTAGGTCCACGCGTGATAGGGGCAAACGATCTTCCGCGCGCAGCCCGCCGGCCCCTCGACCAGCCGCATCGCGCGGTGGCAGCAGACATTGGCGAAGGCGCGCAACCGGGCGTCGTCGCCGCGGATGACGATCACGCTCTCGCCGAGATAGTCGAGGCTGCGATAGTCGCCAGGCTGCGGCACATCGCTTTCGTGGCAGACGATCTGCCAGCTCGGCCGCAGGATGCGCCGCTGTTCGAGCGCGTAAAACTCCGGGTCGGTATAGACCCAGCCCGGCAGCCCCCAATCGGCATCGGGATCGGTCGCGCCCGCGGCCGCGACCGGGTGGCGCAGCTCGGTCATTTGCTCAGCGCGGGGATCAGGCTGAGGTAGAACACTACCCCCGGCGCGGTGTTCGACAGCGCGATGCGCTCGTTGAGCCCGTGCGAGAATTCGTCCGAATCCTTGTTGAACAGCGGGCTGACGCCGTAGCTCGGCACGCCCTTCGAGCG
>JBOHIC010000001.1:0-6891 GCA_050725835.1 Novosphingobium sp. | reverse complement strand
CGGCCACCCATTCCAGAATATCCTGCCGATGGGTGGCCGGGCGGGGGAGCGGGCTGGTGCCGCAAGCTATTCGCGGATGCGAATAGCGCACCTAATCGTTTAAGCGCGCGCGCATTTCCTTGCCGGGCTTGAAATAGGGCACCTTTTTGCCCGGAACCCGCACCGCCTCACCGGTTCGCGGATTGCGGCCGGTGCGGGCTTCGCGGGCGCGGGTGGAAAAAGCGCCGAAGCCGCGCAGCTCGACGCGTCCGCCGCCGGCGAGCCGACCCGCGATCTCGTCGAAGAACACCGCGGCGACTTTCTCGATATCGTCGGCCCGCAGTTCGGGGTTGTCCTTGGCCAGGGCCAGCACCAGTTCGCTTCGTATCATCGCCTGCCTCCGGATATGCGCGCCGTCCGGTTTCCCTCCCAGTGGCTTGCTGCATGACAGTGACAGAAACCGCGAGAAGGCGCAATCGCTTGGGCGAGCCCAAAGGCGGACTTACACTTCGCTGAGCAATTCGGCCGGGCGCATCCCGAGCCGTTCGATCCGCGCGCGGATCGCGGGCCATTCCTCGGCGAGGAAAGCGCGGCGCTCGGACTGGCGCAAGCGGTCGGCCGCACCGGGCGCGACGAACATCCCGACCCCGCGCTGAACCTCGACCAGTCCGTCGAGCTGGAACTGCTGGTAGGCCTTGGCCACGGTCAGCGGATTGGCCCCCTGATCGGCGGCGAAGGCGCGCACCGAAGGCAGCATCGCCCCCTCGGGATAGGTCCCGTCGATGATCGCATCGGCGATCAGGTCGCGGAGTTTGAGATAGACCGGCTTCTGGTTGGGGCGCATGGCGATTTAGTGCCATAATACAGCGCCGCACACAAGCGGAAAGCGCACTGCGCAACCCACGCAATAAAGGAACAATTGCAACGAAAGCCGCTTCACAGGCGGGGAATCGTGGCTAGTGTCCGCGCCATCCGACGGCCCAAAAAGGGTCGCGCCCGACCCTTCGCGGAGAGTTTTGCATGAAAGACATGGCCACCTGGAACGAGGGCGACTGGATCGCGGCGATCACTGCCGTGTGCCTGTTCGCCGTGCTGGCGATCGGCGGCCTGATCGCCTCGCGCAAAAGCGAGGAGTTCGCCACTCACCCGCGCGGCCTGTTCGTGCTGTTCTACGCCGAGATGTGGGAGCGCTTCTCCTACTACGGGATGCGCGCGCTGCTCGTGCTCTACCTGACCAAGCACTGGCTGTTCGGCGACAGCAAGGCCAACCTGATCTACGGAGCTTACGGCGCGCTGGTCTATATCACCCCGGTACTCGGCGGGATATTGGCCGACCGCTGGCTGGGGCAACGCAAGGCGGTGTTCTTCGGCGGGATCCTGCTGGCGATCGGCCACGGCTTGATGGCGGTCGAGGGCGACGGCGGACAGGCCGATGCTACCATCAACGTGTTCTGGGCGGCGCTCGCCTTCATTATTGTCGGCTCGGGCTTCCTCAAGGCGAACATCTCGGTGATCGTCGGCCAGCTCTATAACATGCAGGATACCCGCCGAGATGCGGCTTACACGATCTTCTACATGGGGGTGAACGTCGGCGCGGCGCTGGGTACGATCCTGGTCGGTTACATGGGCGAGACGGTCGGCTGGGCCTACGGCTTCGGCATGGCCGGGATCGGGATGATCATCGGCCTGATTATCTTCGTGATCGGCCGTCCAGCGCTCAAGGGGCGCGGTGAAGCACCCCAGCCGCTGACCCAGAGCCGCGAATTCACGCTTTATGCAATCGGCCTCGGTGCGGTGGCGGTTTGCTGGGCGCTGATTCAGTACCAGGACGTGATTCAAAACCTGCTCATCGTCAGCGGCCTCGCGATGCTCGGTTACACGCTTTACGAGGCGTTCAAGCTGCCCAAGGAGCCGCGTGAGCGTATTTTCGCGATGCTGTTCCTGATCGCGCTGAACCCGCTGTTCTGGGGGCTGTTCGAACAGGCGGGCGGCAGTCTCAACCTCTACACCGATCGCTATGTCGATCGCGCCGGGGTGCCGACCAGCCTGTTCCAGTCGATCAACCCGATCTACATCGTGCTGCTCGCCCCGCCGTTCGCGGCGCTGTGGCAATGGCTGGGCCGCAAAGGGCTCGAACCCTCGGCCCCGGCCAAGTTCGGACTGGCGCTGACCCAGGTCGGGCTGGGCTTCCTGGTTTTCGTATGGGGCGCCAATAGCATGGGTTCGGCGGCGCTGACCCCGGTGCTGTTCGTGTTCCTGATCTACCTGCTCCACACCACCGCCGAGCTGTGCCTCTCGCCGGTCGGCCTGTCCGCCATGGCCCGGCTCGCGCCGCTCCATCTCGCCAGCTTCGTGATGGGGGCGTGGTTCTACATGACCGCGGTGGGCAACTTCGTTGCCGGCAAGATCGGCGAAGCGACCGGCGGCGAAGGCGGCGAGATGAGCAAGGACCTGGTGCTCGAAATCTACTGGGAGATCGGCCTGGTAGCGATCGGGATCAGTATCGTGGTGCTGGCGGTCTCGCCATTCGTCAAACGGTGGATGCACCTCGATACGCTGCAAGAGCGGGTCTCGCCCGGCGACCAAGCCACGGTCTATGGCGGCGGCGAGGGCGAAAACACCGAGGGCGCGCTGCCCAAGGCCTGAGCCGCGACCGGAGGGACGAACGCATGACCGCTACCAAGATTGCCGGGCTGGTCCTGGCCGCGGCGCTGCTCGCCGTCCCCGGAACCGTTGGGGCAGCGAAGAAGAAGGCCGACAGCCCTGCCGCCAAGATCGACAAAGATCCTTATCCCACGACCTACAAGCGCTACCCCGGCGCGCCAACGGCGCTGGTGGGAGCGACGGTGTTCGACGGCGCGGGCGGGCGGATCGAGGGCGGCACGGTGCTGTTCGCCGAGGGTAAGGTGGTCGCCATCGGCGGACCCGATCTGGCGATCCCGGCCGGCTATGTCCGCATCGACGGCGCGGGCAAGTTCGTCACCCCCGGGATCATCGACATCCACAGCCACCTCGGCGACTATCCCAGCCCGCAGGTCCAGGGGCTCTCCGACGGCAACGAGGCGACCGCGCCGATCACCGCCGAGGTCTGGGCCGAGCACTCGGTCTGGCCGCAGGACCCCGGCTTCACCCGGGCGATGGCCAACGGCGGGATCACCTCGCTGCAAATCCTCCCCGGCTCGGCCAACCTGATGGGCGGGCGCTCGGTCACGCTCAAGAACGTGCCGGGGCGCACGATGCAGTCGATGAAGTTTCCCGGCGCGCCGTACGGCCTCAAGATGGCCTGCGGCGAGAACCCCAAGCGGGTTTACGGCGAGAAGGGCAAGATGCCCTCGACCCGGATGGGCAACCTCGCGGTCAACCGTCAGACCTGGGCCAAGGCGCAGGAATACCGGCGCAAGCGGGACGCCGGCAAGCTCGAGGTGCGCGACCTGCAGATGGAAACGCTCGCCGGCGTGCTCGACGGCGAGATCCTCATCCAGAACCACTGCTACCGTGCCGACGAAATGGCCATCGTCCTCGATATGGCCAAGGAATTCGGCTACAAGGTCAGCGCGTTCCACCACGCGGTCGAAAGCTACAAGATCGGCGATCTGCTGAAAGCCAATGGCGTCTGCTCGGCGATCTGGGCCGACTGGTGGGGCTTCAAAATGGAAAGCTACGACGGCATTCCGGAGAACGCCGCGATCCTTCACCAGGCCGGCGCCTGCGTGGTGATCCATTCGGACGACGAGAACGGCATCCAGCGGCTCAACCAGGAGGCGGCCAAGGCGCAGGGCGACGGGCGGCGGATGGGGATCGCGATCCCCGACGCCGAAGTGATCCGCTGGCTCACGCTCAACCCGGCCGCGGCGATGGGGATCGACAAGCTCACCGGGAGCCTGACCAAGGACAAGATGGCCGACGTGGTGCTGTGGAACGCCAACCCGCTCTCGACCTACGCCCGGCCCGAGAAGGTATGGGTCGACGGCGCGCTGCTCTACGACGCGCTCGATCCCAAGCGCCGCGCGGTGACCGATTTCGAGCTCGGCCAGCCCGGCGAAGGAGACGTCAAGTGAGCGCGCGGCTGGCTTTAGTCGCGGCGCTGCTCGCCGGAACCGCCGTGCCCGCACTCGCGCAGGATGTGGCGATCGTCAACGCGCGGGTGGTGATCGGCGACGGCTCGGCCCCGATCGAGGACGGGACCGTGGTGGTGCGCGGCGGCAAGGTCGTCGCCGCGGGCGCGGGCGTTGCGGTTCCCGCGGGCCTGCGCACAGTCGATGCAACGGGCAAATGGGTCACCCCCGGCCTCGTCGTCGCGGTGAGCGACCTCGGGCTGGTCGACGTCGATTCGGTCGACAGCAGCAACGACGCCAACAGCGCCAAATCGCCGTTCGGCGCGGCGCTCGACGTCGCCCCGGCGATCAATCCGGATGCCCAGCCGATCGCGGTCGCCCGCGCCGGCGGGGTCACCCGCGCCGCGGTCATCCCGGGCGGCAGCAAGGCGCTGTTCGCCGGGCAAGGCGCGGTGATCGACCTCGGGGCGGACGCCGATGCGGTGGTGAAGCCGCGGGCCTTCCAATATGTCGAGCTTGGCGAAAAAGCGGGCGAGGACGCCGGAGGCAGCCGCGTCGCCGCGCATACTCAGCTGCGCAACGCGCTCGCCGAAGCGCGCGAACTGGCGCGGCGCACCGGCACCACGGTGCTCGCCGCCGACCCGCGGCTCGGCCCCGGCGCGCCCGAACGTCCCGGCGACGTTCTGCTCAACCGCTTCGACGCCGTCGCGCTGGTCCCGGTCGTCACCGGCGCGCAGCCGCTCTACGTCCACGCCGAACGCGCCGCCGACATCCGCGCCGCGCTGG
The DNA here is from genome assembly GCA_050725835.1 of Novosphingobium sp. GTDB lineage: Bacteria > Pseudomonadota > Alphaproteobacteria > Sphingomonadales > Sphingomonadaceae > Novosphingobium. The sequence goes on along the minus strand of JBOHIC010000001.1, from coordinate 2,071 downwards.
CGCTGCGCAGCGATTTTCCGGCGCTCAAGCTGGTGATCGTCGGCGCGACCGAAGGCTGGCGGGTGGCGCGCGAGCTCGCCGCCGCGGGGGTGCCGGTGCTGGCGACCCCGCTCAATGACCTGCCCTCGGACTTCGAGCACATCGCCGCGACCCAGTCGAACGTCGGGCGGATGGCGGCGGCGGGGGTAAAGGTCGGGCTCGGCGCCTTCGGCGACCAGCCGCGCTACGCCCCGCAATACGCCGGGAACCTCGTGGCGCTGACCCGCCTGCCCGGTGCGACCGGGCTCGACTGGGGCCGCGCTTTCGCCGCGATCAGTTCGGGTCCGGCCGAGATTCTCGGGATGGGCGAGCGGTTCGGATCGCTCAAGGCGGGCCGCGCCGGCGACGTGGTGATCTGGGACGGCGACCCGCTCGAAGCCAGCTCGGGGGTGGTCGGGGTGTTCATCGACGGGGTCGAACAGCCGCTGGCCAACCACCAGACCAAGCTGCGCGACCGCTACCGCACCCCGCAGGAAGGGGCTTTGCCCAAAGCCTGGGACTGGTAAGGTAGGCCCCTGCCCTTGAGGGAGGGGACGCCATGGAACCGCTGCAGAGCCTGATCGCCGCCTCGCTGACTTTCGTCGGCACCCATTTTGCGCTGTCCCACCCGCTGCGCGCGCCGCTGGTCAGGACGCTCGGTGCGGTGGGCTTCCAGATCGTCTATTCGCTGGTCGCGCTGGCGAGCTTCGCGTGGATGGTGCTGGCGTTCCAGGCGGCGCCCGCCGCACCGCTGCTGTGGGACGGCACGGGCGATGCGATCTGGGGAATCGCCAGCCTGCTCACCCTGATCGCCGCGATGCTGCTGGTCGGCTCGCTGCTCGGCAATCCCGCACTGCCCATGCCCGGAGCAGACAAACTCGCCGCGCGTCCGCCGCGCGGCGTGTTCCTTGTCACCCGCCATCCGATGATGTGGGGCTTCGCGCTGTGGGCGTTGGCGCACCTGCTGGTCGCACCGAGCCCGCGCGGCATCGTCCTCACCGGTGCGGTCGCGCTGCTCGCGCTGGTCGGCTCGCACCTCCAGGACCGCAAGAAGCGCGAACTGATGGGGCCGGCCTGGGCCGGCTGGGAGGCGCAAACCAGCTACGCCCCGCGGTTCGCCGCGCTGGCAAGCGCCGGCGCTGTGCCATGGCTTGGGGGCTTAGTGCTATGGCTGATCGCGACTTGGGCGCACCTCGCCGGCAACGGCATGGCGGCGGGCGTGTGGCGCTGGCTCTGACCTAGGCCCGCGCCTCTTCCACCCCGGCGCTGTTGTGGCGCAGCGCCCGCAGCACGGTTTCGACGATCTGCGGGGCGTTCAGACCCGCAGCATCGTATTGCCGGTCGGGCGCGTCGTGGTCCTGGAAGGCGTCGGGCAGGCGCATCGTGCGCAGTTTGAGTCCGGCGTCGATCAGGCCTTCGTCGCTGGCCATGGTCAGGACGTGCGCGCCGAGGCCGCCGATGCTGGCTTCCTCGACGGTGACGATCACCTCGTGCGTGGCGATCAGCCGGCGGATCAGTTCGTCGTCGAGCGGCTTGACGAAGCGGAGGTCGGCGACGGTGGTCGAAAGCCCCCTGGCCTCGAGCTGATCGGCCGCCTTGAGCGCTTCGGCGAGCCGGGTGCCGAGCGAGAGCAGCGCGATCTTGGTGCCTTCGCGGACCACCCGGCCCTTGCCGATCGCGAGCCGCCGCGGGACCTCGGGCAGCGCCACCCCGGTGCCGTTCCCGCGCGGATAGCGGAAGGCAATCGGGCCGTTATCGTGGAGCGCGGCGGTGTAGGTCATGTGGACCAGCTCGGCTTCGTCCGCCGCGGCCATCACCACGAAGTTGGGCAGCGTCGCCAGATAGGTCACGTCGAACGAACCCGCATGGGTCGCCCCGTCGGCCCCGACCAGCCCGGCGCGGTCGATCGCGAAGCGCACCGGCAGATTCTGGATCGCGACGTCATGGACCACCTGGTCGTAAGCGCGCTGGAGGAAGGTCGAATAGATCGCGCAGAACGGGCGCATCCCCTGCGCGGCGAGGCCGGCGGCGAAAGTCACCGCGTGCTGCTCGG